>MTBT01000171.1 GCA_002282935.1 Microcystis sp. LSC13-02
GATTTAACCCTAACCCCCGGACAAATTTTCGCCAAGGCCCGATTAAGTTAATGCCCTACAGTCTCGTTCTCAATCTCACACCCCGATCGCCGATCTATCCGAATTTTCTCACCGGACGACACCTTCATGCGCTATTTCTTACCCTTGTCAGTAGTGTTGATCAGGAATTAGGGGACACCCTGCACGCAGCCGAGGGAGATAAAGCTTTTACCCTCTCCCCACTACAGATTCAATCCGGGGGGAAAATAACGATAAATTCCCTGCGCTGGCGACACGAACGGGAGATCGCCCCAGAAACTCCCTGCTGGTGGCGGATTTCTCTGCTCGATGACCGATTATTCGGTAAATTAACCTCACTCTGGTTGAATCTCAATCCGCAACACCCTTGGCATCTCGGTTCCGCCGATCTCGTCATTACCAGCGTCCTCGCTACCCCGCAATCGGTTCAACCCTGGGCGAACTCCTGTACTTATCAATACCTGTATGAAAACGCCTCGGAAACAAATCGGGAATTTCATTTCCTTTTCGTCACCCCCGTCACCTTCCGGCAGGGAAAATTCGATAGTGCCTTACCGACGCGGGAACTGGTGTTTAATAGCCTTCTCGGTCGTTGGAATCGCTATAGCGGTATCCCCTTCGATTCTATTGCCCTAGACTCGATTTTCCCCAGTTTCTTCGATATTCAAACGAAATTAGCCGATGAGGCCTATAAAAACCAGTCGATCGGTTGTGTGGGCGAGATTCACTATCGTCTTTTGGGAGAGGTGGAACCCGCAAAGATTAAAGCGATTAATGCACTGGCGGATTTTGCCCTCTATGCGGGAGTGGGACGGAAAACCACCATGGGAATGGGGATGACTCGCAGAATTGCTAAGGAGAAAAAATAGTTATGGATGAATCTGATTACATACCGATCGCCGCTCTCAACCTCGGTTTTAGTCCTTTTCGTCTTCTGGAAATAGTTTTCAAGGATTTTTAACTCGTTCATGGGCCTTGCCCTTAGAATGCAGAATTTGTTATTTGACATAGCTCTAAACTAAAGCTAGTATAAAAGTATTTGATTTTTGAGCCTAACATGAAAGTCCTAGAGTTTAAAATTCATCCCACCGAAGAACAGGTCAGCAAAATTGATCAGTCTTTGGCTGCGTGTAAGTTACTTGAAATGTCGGTTTGAAGGCTCTCGGTTTTACCGATGAGATGAAAAGCCGACCAGTATAAAACAGCGAAGCACGATTGATACTTAGGGGTGTCTAATTAAATTTATTTCATACCCTTGACAGTTTGCACAGTGAGATGATATAGTTATAACATAACACATTGAGAGGTCGGGTCAATGCGAGTCATAGAGTTTAAGGTTAAAGCTACACAACAACAACAAATAGCTATCTTAGAAGCTATTAGAATAGGACAGTTCATTCGGTAAGGTAAATTATGCTTCTTTTTGCAAATTTGTAACAACGTTGAGTAATGATTCAGACACTCCGTTTGTAGGTAATCTTAACTCTATGGCTCGTCAAGCTAGTGCCGAAAGAGCTTGGTTTGCTATATCTCGTTTCTATGACAATTGTAAGAAAGGTTTAGCTCAAAAAGGCTACCCTAAATTCAAGAAGTTCTCAAGGTCTGTGGAGTACAAAACTTCTGGCTGGAAACTGTCAGAAGATAAAAAGTCTATCCACATAACAGATAAAACTGGAATTGGTAAGTTAAAGCTAGTTGGCTCTTATAATCGTGAAATTCTAGATAAGCCCCTAATCAAAAGAGTTAGGCTTATTAAAAGGGCTGACGGATTCTATTGTCAATTTGTCTTAGACCTTGAACGAGTAGAACTGCTTAATTCTACAGGAAAGGAAGTAGGGATTGATTTAGGTTTAAACCATTTCTTGACCGACTCTAATGGGGATAAAATTGATAACCCTCGTTTCCTCCGTAAAGCCGAAAAACGACTGAAAAAGGCACAGCGTAAACTCTCCAAAAAGAAAAAGGGAAGCCAAAAAAGGTTAAAGCAGAAATCTAAAGTAGCCCGCCTTCATTTAAAAGTTTCTAGACAACGTAAAGATTTTGCCGTTAAGACAGCAAAAGCGTTAATCCAATCTAACGATTTGGTAGTCTATGAGGATTTGAAGGTTTCTAATATGGTGAAAAACAGAAAACTTGCGAAATCAATTTCTGATGCAAGTTGGTCAATGTTCACCGATTGGTTAGACTACTTTGGAAAAATACACGGGAAGTTTGTGGTAGCGGTAAATCCACAATATACAAGTCAAGAGTGTTCTAATTGTGGTTCGATTGTCAAGAAAACATTGTCTGTAAGAACTCATATATGTTCTTGTGGTTGTGTTCTGGACAGAGATGAAAATGCCGCTATCAACATACTTCAAAAAGCAAATACTGTCGGGCGGACAGAAATTCAAGCCCTCGGACAGACTACCCACTGTCTATTAGGTGAAAGCTTAATAGATAAGGTAACTGGATGAACAGGGAATCCCTCGCTTTTAGCGATGGGAGCGTCAAGACGAAAAAGAGTTTAAAACCCTTAAAGATAAAGAGAAAAAGCTTTTAATCGGCAATCCTTGCTGTAAAATCGCCTATTTTAAAAAGACAAGCAACGGAAAAGAATATACTCCCTTAGATGCTATTCCTATCCGTCGTTTTATGAATGCCGAAAATATTGACAAGGATGCTGTTAATTATCTCAACAGAAAGAAACTTGCTTTTTACTTTCGAGAAAATACGGCAAAATTTATCGGTGAAATTGAAACAGAGTTTAAAAAAGGCTTTTTTAAAAGTGTGATCAAAACCGCTTATGATGCCGCTAAAAAAGGCATTCGGGGGATTCCCAGATTCAAAGGAAGACGGGATAAAGTGGAGACTCTTGTTAATGGTCAACCTGATACTATAAAAATTAAATCTAACGGGGTTATCGTTTCCTCAAAGATAGGATTATTAAAAGTACGGGGACTCGATCGATTGCAAGGGAAAGCTCCCCGAATGGCTAAAATTACTCGTAAAGCGACGGGATATTATCTACAGTTAACCGTTGAAACCGACGACATGATCTATAAAGAATCCGATAAATGTGTTGGTTTAGATATGGGTGCTGTGGCAATATTTACCGATGATTTAGGAAGACAATCAGAAGCTAAACGCTACGCAAAAATTCAGAAAAAGCGACTTGATCGATTACAGCGTCAAGCTTCTAGACAGAAAGATGGCTCTAATAATCAGCGTAAAACCTACGCTAAACTCGCTCGTGTTCACGAAAAAATTGCTCGTCAGCGAAAAGGGAGAAATGCTCAATTAGCCCATAAAATAACCAGCGAATATCAATCAGTTATTTTAGAAGATTTAAAACTAAAAAACATGACAGCCGCCGCAAAACCTAAAGAAAGAGAAGACGGCGATGGTTATAAACAAAATGGCAAAAAAAGAAAGTCTGGATTAAATAAGGCATTACTTGATAATGCTATTGGTCAACTTCGCACATTTATTGAAAATAAAGCTAACGAACGTGGCAGAAAAATAATCCGAGTTAATCCTAAACATACTTCACAAACTTGTCCCAATTGTGGTAATATTGATAAAGCTAACCGTGTCAGTCAATCGAAGTTTAAATGTGTTAGCTGTGGTTACGAAGCCCACGCCGATCAGAATGCCGCCGCAAATATTTTGATCCGTGGCTTACGAGATGAGTTTTTGAGAGCGATTAGCTCTTTAATCAAGTTTCCTGTCTCTATGATTGGAAAATACCCTGGTTTAGCAGGGGAATTTACGCCTGATCTTGATGCAAATCAAGAGTCTATCGGGGATGCGCCGATAGAGAATGCCGAACACTCGATTAGTAAGCAGATGAAGCAGGAAGGGAATCGCACCCCCACTCAGCCCGAGAATGGCTCGCAATCCCTTATTTTTTCTTCCGCCCCACCTCAGCCGTGCGGGGATAGCCACGGCAAAAACAAACCAAAAGCCTTATCTGATAAGGTATCCAAGCGAAAGCCTAAAAAATCGCGGGGCGCAATCCCCGAAAACCCCGACCAGCTTACGATCTGGGATTTACTAGACTGATTTTTTAGACCGAGCAGAACCTTGAAAACTGAATTTTAGCGAATGGGGCGCAATCCTTACCTGAAACCCTTTTACATCAAGGGCTAAAGGAAGATGGGAAGCAATTAAGCTTAAGCCTTACTAAGGATTGAAACCATGAGATATTTCGCCATTAGTCGGGCCTGAATCGAAGCAATTAAGCTTAAGCCTTACTGAGGATTGAAACACTGGACCTAGTTCAGCTATATCCCCATCTACAGAAGGTTCCAATTAATCTTAAGTCCTATTAGGGATTGAAACAAATCGTTCCAATTCACTAACAGAAATATTGCTGGTTCCAATTAATCTTAAGCCCTATTAGGGATTGAAACAAGGGATTGTTGGACACAATAGCAGCATTTTTAAAAGTTCCAATTAATCTTAAGTCCTATTAGGGATTGAAACTAACCTCTGTTTTTTAAATTAACTTTTGAACTGAGTTCCAATTAATCTTAAGTCCTATTAGGGATTGAAACATTGCATCTTTACAATAAAAACGGCACTCTTGTCGTTCCAATTAATCTTAAGTCCTATTAGGGATTGAAACTTTCCGGTACACACGGATTCTCGCCCCACTGGCAGTTCCAATTAATCTTAAGTCCTATTAGGGATTGAAACGGAAATCTCAAAGAATATCAAGACACTTTATCTAATGTTCCAATTAATCTTAAGTCCTATTAGGGATTGAAACCTTGATCGGTAAATACTACACTTACACTACACCTGGTTCCAATTAATCTTAAGTCCTACTAGGGATTGAAACGAGTAGGAGGTTTAGGAGCAAATAGAGATAATAATAGGTTAGCTCCGAGTTCCAATTAATCTTAAGCCCTACTAGGGATTGAAACAATTCTACTTGATAGGAGATCTGCGGGTACTTTTGTTCCAATTAATCTTAAGTCCTATTAGGGATTGAAACAATATACAAGGCAATAAGGTAAGCGATCGAGCCTGTTCCAATTAATCTTAAGTCCTATTAGGGATTGAAACATCAGTTAAAATTTTTACTATCTCCTAAGCTAATGTTCCAATTAATCTTAAGTCCTATTAGGGATTGAAACTCAATTCGAGTAAAAGAACGCGAAATAAGAACGGCTATCATTCATGTTCCAATTAATCTTAAGTCCTATTAGGGATTGAAACTCAATTCGAGTGCTTAATCGCACATTCCCGGAGGCTTGAAGTTCCAATTAATCTTAAGTCCTATTAGGGATTGAAACGGGGCATCATCTCCGAATTTTACATTTAAATTTGGTTCCAATTAATCTTAAGTCCTATTAGGGATTGAAACTCAATTGAAGCATTAAGATAAATACCATCGAAAAAGGGTTCCAATTAATCTTAAGTCCTATTAGGGATTGAAACAATGGTTATTGGGGTTCGTGACATTCTCCTACGTATATGGTTCCAATTAATCTTAAGTCCTATTAGGGATTGAAACCATCTGCATTCTCCATCCAATATAGGCAATAATGTTCCAATTAATCTTAAGTCCTATTAGGGATTGAAACTGGTAAGAAGGATATCCCCCCCGCCCGCGAAACCCGCGTTCCAATTAATCTTAAGTCCTATTAGGGATTGAAACTTGGTAAATACTGGTGGCAGGTACATTATGAAAATGTTCCAATTAATCTTAAGTCCTATTAGGGATTGAAACACTCAAGCTTAGGCACTCTGGCCTTATATCTAGAGTTCCAATTAATCTTAAGTCCTATTAGGGATTGAAACCTGATCGATAAGGCTTCGCTGATCCTGCATCCTGTTCCAATTAATCTTAAGTCCTATTAGGGATTGAAACTAAGAGATGCCACTTGACGGCTAATTTTCCCTATAGTTCCAATTAATCTTAAGTCCTATTAGGGATTGAAACTAAGAGATGCCACTTGACGGCTAATTTTCCCTATAGGTTCCAATTAATCTTAAGTCCTATTAGGGATTGAAACTTGGGCGATTAAATTACCCGTGGCGACTTGTTGGTTCCAATTAATCTTAAGTCCTATTAGGGATTGAAACGCTGAACGATTTGGTTTTAAGTGGAATTATGCCCAGTTCCAATTAATCTTAAGTCCTATTAGGGATTGAAACAACGGCACTTTTGTTTACTGCGCTTTTGACCTTGTTCCAAGTTCCAATTAATCTTAAGTCCTATTAGGGATTGAAACTTCAAAAGTTGCTTGGGTTTTTTGGAGCCATTCAGTTGTTCCAATTAATCTTAAGTCCTATTAGGGATTGAAACGGCTTCATCGAGCATTTCCCTCATCGCTTTGAGAAAGTTCCAATTAATCTTAAGTCCTATTAGGGATTGAAACAGCTACATTCCGGTGGACGAGCGAATTAATAACAATGTTCCAATTAATCTTAAGTCCTATTAGGGATTGAAACATTTTTCTTACCTCTTGATAAAAAATGCCAGGGGTTTCGGGTTCCAATTAATCTTAAGTCCTATTAGGGATTGAAACATAAAAAAAGCGGCGGAGGAAACCGCCTAATGAAGTTCCAATTAATCTTAAGTCCTATTAGGGATTGAAACCCATGAGCCTCCTAAATTTAATTCGAGTTGGATGGTTCCAATTAATCTTAAGTCCTATTAGGGATTGAAACTTATCTTTAAGAGACAAAGAATCAGGCGCATAAAGTTCCAATTAATCTTAAGTCCTATTAGGGATTGAAACGGGGAAGTTGGGAGGTGGGGGCGCGAACCCTGATCAAGTTCCAATTAATCTTAAGTCCTATTAGGGATTGAAACCTCGGTTGCCTAAAGCCGTAAGCATCGCCTTAGAGTTCCAATTAATCTTAAGTCCTATTAGGGATTGAAACATTCTTTAGAAGTAATTAAAGCCAATTTTGAGGAGTTCCAATTAATCTTAAGTCCTATTAGGGATTGAAACAACCCCACCGCCCCGATTTAGTCCTGGGGAGGTTGTTCCAATTAATCTTAAGTCCTATTAGGGATTGAAACTGATCGTTGAGCGGGGAGATTGAGTTTATACCCGGAGAGTTCCAATTAATCTTAAGTCCTATTAGGGATTGAAACTTTTGAAAAAAACTTTAAAAAATTCCTCAAAACCGTTCCAATTAATCTTAAGTCCTATTAGGGATTGAAACAATTTGGTATTCGATCGATCCATCGGGATTAATCCGTTCCAATTAATCTTAAGTCCTATTAGGGATTGAAACTCATATAATTTTAACAGCTTTTGCGTAGTAACGTGTTCCAATTAATCTTAAGTCCTATTAGGGATTGAAACCATGATGATCTCCTATTAGGTTTTCATGGTACGGGTTCCAATTAATCTTAAGTCCTATTAGGGATTGAAACTTACATAATCTCGATGCGCCTGCTTAACGCGCTCAAGTTCCAATTAATCTTAAGTCCTATTAGGGATTGAAACACAAAAACAAACACAATAGAACGGGCATCTCTGCAGTTCCAATTAATCTTAAGTCCTATTAGGGATTGAAACAAGGAAAAAACTCAATGACAAAATTTTGTCATTGAGTTCCAATTAATCTTAAGTCCTATTAGGGATTGAAACAAGCCAAAAGCGTGATCGCAAGAAAGTAGAAACCGAGTTCCAATTAATCTTAAGTCCTATTAGGGATTGAAACGCTTGGCAAAAGTAATCTTGGAGCTTGAATAATATTGTTCCAATTAATCTTAAGTCCTATTAGGGATTGAAACTCATCCCTTCCCACAGTCGTACCTGGCAATGGAAGTTCCAATTAATCTTAAGTCCTATTAGGGATTGAAACATCGGCTTTTTGCCCCTAAATCAGCTTGGATTTGGTTCCAATTAATCTTAAGTCCTATTAGGGATTGAAACTTACAAGTTTTTTTCTGCAAAATTGCCAACTGATGTTCCAATTGTTCCAATTAATCTTAAGTCCTATTAGGGATTGAAACAAAAGATAATATAAATATATTATTTATATACTTAGTTCCAATTAATCTTAAGTCCTATTAGGGATTGAAACGAAGAAATTTTTGCCAAAAGAATTACTGATTATCAGGTTCCAATTAATCTTAAGTCCTATTAGGGATTGAAACAACCGAAGCTCAGTGGCTCGATGGGAAACTGGGTACACGTTCCAATTAATCTTAAGTCCTATTAGGGATTGAAACCGGGACTATCTGCATTGCCAAGCACTGCGCTAACAATTGTTCCAATTAATCTTAAGTCCTATTAGGGATTGAAACGCAACGACAAATGGCTCTTCGGTAATTGTTATGCAAATAATTAACTTAAAATAAAATTCGATGAGAGTGCCTACGCCTAAAAGTAGCTGAAATCTATAC
>MTBT01000172.1 GCA_002282935.1 Microcystis sp. LSC13-02
TTTTTGCATAGTCTGATAGTTTCATGTCTATATATTACCATGCCTGACTATATCTGACCATATTTGCATTGAAACTTTACAATACTAAATCTGGTTATTAAAAACTGATTATTTATTCTCCGTTTTGCATGAGTGCCTCTTGCATGAGTGCCTCTCCTGATATCTAGCCTATACTCAACGGATTTAGTCTGAGTTTTCGGTTCACTGATTACTGTTCACTGTTTACTGATCACTGGAAAAAGCTGACTAACTGGTTGAGAGGTTAAACAATCTCAAAAGCTGAGATCAAGCATCTTGATCTGTATTTTCTCAACCAGTCAAATCAAGCAAGAATCCTAATAATAATTACCGACTTTGCGATGGTGAACAGCCGTTAAACCATCAGGTTGAGAAACGCGACCATCGGTGACTTTATTGTAAACAATCCAGTGGTCAGCACATTCCATACGACTAACTACCTCACATTCTAAATAAGCGAGGGCATCGGCTAAAATTGGGGAACCATTATTAGCGGTGCGAGTATTGACTCCTGCAAAACGATCTTCCCCAGGTCCGAAACGTTTTAAAAAGTGTTTCATCAGGGTTTGATAATTGCCTTCTTCCAGAATATTTAAAACGAATTGATCCCCCACTTGCAGTAAAGACTCGATCGCCCGATCTTTGGCCACAGCAACGGTAAAACCGGGAGGATCAAAACTTGCTTGAGTCACCCAAGAAGCGACCATTGCCCCGCTTCTGTCTCCTTTCTTGGTGGTAATAATATATAAACCACCGCTAATCCGTCCGATGGCTTTATCAAGGTCAGTATCGAGGGATTTTCTTTGTTTAACTTTTACCTCTTGGGTTAATAGTTGTCCCATATCTGTCCCCGCTTCTTCACAGCGTTGATAGAGACTCTCGTTAGGAGTTTCCGAGCTACGAATGGGATCGAAAGCTTTGGTTAAGCCAACTTCGAGAAACTTATTAAATAGAGGTAAAATCGGTTCATCATCACCCCCTTGACATTCAAACATTCCGAGGTATTGTTTGGGGTTAACCGAGGCGAGAATTGTGCCTAGATTCCCCGTAATTTCTTGGGCATGAATACCAGAAACGGGGGGAGTACCGATGACGATTCCCACCGCGGAAGAAGCTAATTCTTTTACCTCTTGGGGATCGGCGGATTTCAGGTCTAGAGTTTCTACAGCCACACCAGTTTTAGTAATACCTTTGGCAATAGATTGACAGAGGCGATCGCTATAACCATAGTCGGAAATATAGAAAACAGCGACGGTTTTTTCTGCCTTAGTTTGTGCCTGACTCCAATCACGATAATGGCTTAATAATTCGGTAATATTATGTTTTAATACCGGTCCATGACCATTAGCCACGAGATTAATATTACCCAAGGGTTCCATCCGTTTCATCGCCGCTAGTACCGAACGAGCATTAGGAGCCATTAAACATTCATAATAGAAACGATAATCCGGTTCAATAGCACTTAATTGCTCATCGTAAAGATCATCGGAACAGTAGTGCATTCCAAAAGCATCACAGGTAAATAAAATTCCCGAACCGTGATCGTAGGTAAAAATAGTATCGGGCCAGTGTAAATTAGGAGCGTTAACGAATTCGAGAATGTGACCGTTGCCTAGGTCTAACTGATCGCCATTTTTGACCAGTTGACGTTGAAAAGGATGATGAACTAAATTCTCTAAAAACTGAATTGCTACTTTCGACCCAACGACGGTAATATTGGGAGCAAGTTGCAATATATCTCTGACCAAACCACTGTGATCGGGTTCGGTATGACTGATAATTAAATAATCGATTTCTTGGGGGTTAATTAATCCGTTGAGACTATCAAAATATAGTTGACGGAATTTTTCGTGAGAGGTATCCACAAGGGCGATTTTTTCCCCACGAATCAGATAGGAATTATAAGTCGTACCGTTTTGTAATCCGAATTCAATATCGAAGCGATCGCGATCCCAATCGAGGGAACGAATAGCAGTAGTGTCTGCGGTGAGATCGGCCACCTGCACGGTGAGACGTTTTGTTTTGACTGGTGTAGCAACCATCGAAACTCTCCTTATTGTTAAGTTTTTTATACTTTGTCTCTATTGTGCCACGAGAAAATTAAGTATGGAGATTTATTTTCTCATAATTATTTATCACAGTTATCTTAATGGTCAGGTAGGAGTCGATCGTCGATAGCGAATTAGCTTATACTTCATCTTTATGAGAAACGCTCTCTAGGGATCTGTGTGGGGAAATGGGTGTTATACGCTCCAGTCAAATTAAATTTTCCCACTAGCGATCGCTTTTCGGCGGGAACAGAGAATTAGATAAGAAATACCAATATTTTATCGCCATCAGCTTTTAGCCACAATTCAATTGAGTATAAAATAATCTCAGAAAAAGCCTCCAGAAAATGTCAAATCAACCATGAAAACAATCAGGTCGCTGACTCAGAGCTTGAGCTTCCAGAGTTTTCGGACGGTTCTTTCCTTGAGTCAGCGTGGGAGCAAATCCTTTGGACATGAGCAATTCTGGTGTCTAGGGGAACAAGAGGAATTATCTCCTAGCAGCCAGATTCAGACAAGGAAGGCTGAAAATTTGCCATGCCCCTTGCCTACACTCTATTACTTGTCTTAGATGTCTGTATAATTTGCTACATTTTTAGATGCGCTTACCCTGGATTGGAATGGTAATACTTTTAAGCACGATAGACAATTATATAGTGATACCAATTTTAATTGAGGCACTGAAGAATTCTGATAAAACTGTCAGAGCTTTAGCGGCACAAACTTTAGGAAATATCGGCAACTGGGAAGCAGTACCAGCTTTAACCGAAGCACTGACAGATGCAGATGATTATGTTTTAGAATCAGTAGCAGAAGCATTAGAAGAGATAGGCGACTTAAGAACATTGAAACAAATAATTTATCGTTGGGATATTGATATTTATGAATCAAATATCTTTCTGCTTGCCAGAAAACTCGCTATCCGCTATCGCAAAACTAAAAACTCAGTTATTCCAGTTTATCGTCAGCGATTCAGGTTTCTAGTGAAGCGTGTTAGAGCCATTATTGTTATGATAATCTCATCATTAAGAGGTAAATAAAACCTCGACTATAGCAAACTCGTAATTCCCACTGAGAAAGCCAAGCTGAAACCTGAATTTATGGTTTATGATGAGATATATGGAAAGGACGATAAAACACTTGAGTAAAAAGATACTTCCTGTTGCCATCGCCTTGTCGATACTGGTACTAACAGGAGAATTGACGGCGCATATCATCGGAGAAATCTTCTGGTTTCAAGAGGTAGGATATATAAGCTGTTCATAATTTAAATTGCTTGGGCCAGACGAGGCAAGAGGCAACAGGCAAGAGTCAACAGTAAAGGGATTGAAGGAGATTTAGCTAATCTAAGGATGGGCGGTTAAAATGCGTCTTAGCTTACTACCGAATCATTACCAAAAAAAATAAACAGAAAACTTCTTACAGAAGTCGGGCAAGGGGGAAATTTTCACCTTTAACCTGAAATATACCCCCCTTTTCCCGACAAAAGAGCGAGATTTTAGCCCCTGGCAGAAGGCTGACCATTAGATAAAATTTTGTTACGAGCATTCCGCCAGCAATTTTTGAGCAAGATATAATCGAAGTAGTAGGGCTGCCATTGGGCTAAAAGTTAAGCAAATTTAAGAGATAGCCATTTCAGAAAAAATGTATCATCGATAATGTTGAGCTTCCCCGAATAAGAAGCGAGTGAAGATTAATTGTTGAACCGAGCATCAGAAGCTATCTCTAAAGGAGCAAATGTTAGAAAGTTATCCCATTCGGGGAACCATCACTATTGACTTATCTATTTCCTATTGCTTGTATTCATTTAGTCATCTAACAGCAAGGGATGTAATCTCATTCAGGGGAAAAAGTCGCTATGAACCACCAAATAGAAACCCCGATCCGCTCATCTTCTCAAGCTCGATTCCGTTCACGGGAAGAACGCATCCAGATCGGTAAATCCCTCCGGGAGCGATTGCCGCGTTCTAGCCACGCCATCTGGCAACCCCCCGCAGCTGGTCGAGAGCCGATCGAGATCATCGAAGCATCAAATCGAGGGCGATTACAGGAATTGATTCCTATCCGCTACGGACGAATGTTGCGGAGTCCCTTTACCTTCCTGCGCGGTTCCGCTGCTTTGATGGCCTACGATCTGGCCACCACTCCCAAAACCGACGTTATCGTGCAGGCCTGCGGGGATTGCCACCTGTTGAACTTCGGATTTTTTGCCACCCCCGAACGCAATTTAGTCTTCGATATTAACGATTTCGACGAAACCCTACCCGCACCTTGGGAATGGGATCTCAAGCGTCTAGTGGTCAGCTTTGTCATCGCCGGCAGGGATAGCGATCTATCCGATCAAGAATCGAAGGCGGCGGCGATCGATTGCGCTCGTTCCTATCGAGAACACCTGCGGGAATATTCTCGCCTCAGTCCCTTAGAGATATGGTACACGCGCATAGGAGCAGAACAGGCGATCGAGATGGCTCCCGACGAAAAGACGCGGAAGATACGGGAACAGATGATGGCAAAAGCCCGCGAGCGCATCATCGAACATCTTTACCCCAAGATCGTCACTCAAACCGGGGGACGCAATCGCTTTGTCGATCAGCCGCCCATTCTCTACCATGTCAACGAACCGGATTGGGAGACTCTCGTGCGCGAGGGTCTGGAAGACTATCGCCAATCCCTGCCGGAGGAACGCCGGGTCCTCTTTGATCGCTACCAGTTAGAGGACTTTGCCCTGAAAGTGGTAGGCATTGGCAGTGTCGGCACTAGATGTTATATCGCCCTATTTTTCTCGGAAGACAACCATCCCCTCATCCTACAAGTTAAGGAAGCCTGCCCTTCGGTTCTGGAACCCTATACCGCCAAGAGCCAGTACGAAAATCAGGGACAACGGGTGGTTACAGGCCAGAGATTGATGCAATCCTCTAGCGACATATTTTTAGGCTGGACCCAGGGAAGACGGGGCAAAGACTTCTATTTACGGCAACTGCGGGATATGAAGTTTTCCCTACCCATTGAGGGAGTGTCGGCTGTCCAACTGCAACGCTACGCCGAGTTCTGTGGCTGGACCTTAGCCCGCGCCCACGCTAAATCTGGAGACGCAGCCACCATTAGCGGTTATTTGGGGAAAGGAGATCAGTTCGATCTAGCGATGGGCGAGTTTGCGATCGCTTATGCCGAGCAGACAGAACGAGATCACGCCGCTTTGGTGGAAGCGGTCAAAACAGGACGGGTCGAGGCTTTGGTAGAAGAAGATTTATAGCATTAAGCTATCAGCCATCAGCCTGTTATTTCTCGACCTTAGATTAGGGGCGCGAGCTTTGCGCCCCCACATTGCAGCTGGTATTGTAAAGTTTTGTAGAAAATATACGCAAATAACAGCAAACAACTGCTACTGTGGTTAGTGCAAGTTTACCTTACAGTTCAAATAAAACTATCAGATTATGCCAAGAAAAAGGGGTTTTGCGCTCGACTGTATTCAATAAGACGAAGAACAAGAAAAACCGAATGTTTAATTAGGGTCTGCTGAAAAAGTTTTTCCTGGGGGTAGGAGTCAGGAGTCAGGAGTCAGGAGTCAGGAGTCAGGAGTTTCAGGCTTTGTTGCCCTTGTTTTTTGTACCAAGCGATGTACT
>MTBT01000173.1 GCA_002282935.1 Microcystis sp. LSC13-02
GAACAAATTGGGTTGTCCGTATTGCCTCATTAATGGCTTCTATCTGATTAGGTTTTGGCTTAACTTTGTATTCTAGTACAAACATTTTGACACTGCTTGACCCACTATCAATATCTTAACACAAAATTCTTTAAGTTGACAATACATATTTATTTAAAGCCGCCCGACCCTACACTAAAGGGCGGGGCTTGTACCCAAATTTTCGGTCAGACTTTCTCGCTTTTGTCCTCTCTTCTATGCAAGAAACCGATAATAAATCTCCAAATTGTGCATCAGACATCAGTTTATCCTTAATTCTCTCGGGATAACCGAACAGAAAAGTAGATGCTAGGCTACATTTAATCTAACCAAACCAAGAGAGCCGAGTTTTTTGTTGGAAGTGAAACTGCCTCATCCTGAAAGTACCATCATAGATGATCACAAACTAACTGGTTATTCCCTAAATCTAAATCATGCCGATGGACGGCATAAAGCCCGTGTTTTTAAATCCGCCTTAAACTTAGATATTGATGACGTTCAATTTCTTAAAAACGCACTCTTAGAAGCCGTTAAAACCTGTAATGCTATTCCCGATAAAATCAATCAATATGGACAAAAGATTATTGACTTTCCCCTGAATCATCAAAACAAAACAGCTATTATTCAGAGTGTTTAGATAATCAGAAATGATGAGAATTTTTCCCGTTTAGTTACTTGTTATGTACTTTAAGGAGATAATGAAATGAAACTCTTAGATGTGATTGCTTTATTAGAAGACTTACCCCAATTGGGATTATATCGCGGGCAAGTGGGAACAATTGTAGAAGTCTATGAGCCAAATGTTTTTGAAGTTGAATTTAGCGATACTTCTGGCCTTGCTTATGCTATCGAAATCTTACAAGAAAATCAATTAATGTTATTACATCATTCTCCCTTAGAATCCCAAAAATTAACCGCTAAGTAGCGGTAAGCTGTTGACTATCTCAATCACTCGTTAAGACTGTCTATGAGAGGGGAAAAGGGAGCTTTTTTTCAGTGATCAGTAAACAGTAATCGGTGAACTGAAAACTCACATCTGATAACTGATCACTGATCACTGACTTGTGAGGGCGCATCAGCGATCGCACAGTAGGGACGACTATAACAAAGGGGTATTTCCAGGTCGTGTTGTTCCAAAAATTCCCGATTACTTAAAATCTTAGCGGTTTCTCCCTCTCCCACCACCTGACCACGACTTAAAACCACCGTGCGATCGCATAGTTCTAAAGCCAGATCGAGATCATGGGTGGCGATGACTTGGGTTTGGGGTAAAGTGGCTAACAGTTGTATTAATTGCCGACGGGATCGGGGATCCAGTTGGGCGCTAGGTTCATCAAAAACTAAGACCTGCGGCAACATGGCTAAAACCCCCGCAATCGCCACGCGTTTTTTTTCACCCCCCGATAGATTCTGACTGTTTCTCTTACCGTAATGCTTGGAATCCAATCCCACCGCGTGTAAAGCATGATGACAGCGATGGTTTAAATCCTCTCCGCGAATTCCCTGATTCATCGGGCCAAAAGTCACATCTTCCCAGACAGTGGGCATAAATAGCTGATCGTCGGGGTTTTGGAAGACTAAACCGACAAAATTGCGGATATTTTCTAAATTCTCCGGTTTAACTTGGTAGGGACCGACGGTGATTTTACCCGTTTGCGGCGGGAGAATACCGTTAAAATGCAATAATAAGGTGGATTTTCCCGATCCATTGGCCCCGACCAAAGCCACCTTTTCCGTAGCTTCAATGGCTAAATTAATACCTTTTAACGCTTCTGTGCCGTCAGGATAGGTATAAACTAGGTTTTCAATAAAAATCGGGTTGTGGTGCATGAAAAACGAGACTTTTATCTGAGTAGATGTACCATTTGACCCCAGAGGATCAGAATTACTGTGCCAATTATAGCGAGATAATCGTTCAGCTTGCTTTGGGGAACCTGTACAGAAGGCAAGGAACCAGTGTAACCCCTCGATAACATGGCTTGATAAATGCGATCGCCACGTTCGTAGGTACGGATAAATAAAGCGCCGATCATGTGTCCCACTAGCAACCGTTGCCATCGGGGACTACTCATTAAATTGCGCGCAATTGCTGCCCTTCGCATGGAATTAAATTCAGCGATCAAAACAGCTAGATAACGGTACATAGAAGCCAAAATTGCCACCAATAAAGGGGGGGTTTTTAGGGTAACTAATGCTTGCAACAGGTCAGGAATCGCTGTCGTTAAAACCAGAATATTGACCGTACAAAGACAGAGAAAAGCTTTTAGGGCCACACTGCCTAACACCAGCAATCCCTCGCTAGTTACCCGCAAAAATCCCCAAGACCAAAGAATTTCCCCGCCATCGCGAAAAAGAGTTCCCAATAAAACCACACCGATAAAGACAAATTCGATCGCTACTCTTTGTAAAAGTACGGCAATACTCACCCGACTGATCAGAATTAAAATAATTAATCCTAATCCGTAAATCCCCCAAGTTCCCCAACTACCATTCGGCGTTAAGGCTGTGGCAAAAACTAACAAAAGAGTAACTAAAACCCGGGTATGGGGCGCGAGTCTCTGCCAAAAACCGAAATTTTGTCCCTCATTGTCGCGAGAAAAAGTGGCAATGTGTAGCATTTATTCAGTTATCAGTGATCAGTTATCAGTTATCAGTTATCAGTTAGAAAAGGGATATAGGGATATAGGGGTTTAGGGAAATTTCAGCTAAATGCCCCACTTCTCGACTCCCATATCCTTATTCCTGATTTTGGGATTTTGCAATCACTAATTTACCGATACCCCAAGCGATGCCGAAAGTGGCAAGAGTTCCCAGAAAACCGGCCAGGGGAGTGGCGACACCTTCGGGAACACCTTTGAGGGCATAACCATCAAAAATTCGGGCGAAAGGTAATTGACTACCTAGGGCGTTAGGGTCTTCTTTTTTGCTAAATTGCAAGTCTTCCGCCACTCGATCGAGTCCGTCGGGATCGGGACTGGCAAAGGGAGAAAGAAAAACGGCGATAATTAGGGAATATACTAGGCCAATCAGAAAAAATTGGCTATTTCTGCGAATATTCATCGAATTAATTGCTTTATTGACGAGAAGCGTAGGAAGATGGAACAGAGGTATTAAGGGAATGGGGCGGATCGTAGAGAAGATCGGGACGGGTTCGCCAGATATAACCGACAGCGAAAACGGTAATCACCGCTTCCCCGATGCCGATGAGGATATGCCAAGATAACATGGCAAAAAGGGCGACTAAAGGCGGTACAGTGCCAGATAAAGCCAATTGCAGGGCGCAAGCCAACGCCGCCACCACCACACTTGTCCAAGCGGCCAGGGCAACAGCGATCGCCATACTGCGCCAACTATTAAAACCGAGGGCTTTTCTAATCCCCAGATAGAGATAATAACCGCCAAACGTCCCGATCAAACCCATATTGACGATATTCGCCCCTAAAACCGTTAAACCGCCATCTTGAAAAAATAAAGCTTGAACGATAAAAACCACCGCCATCACCAAAGAACCCGCCCAGGGACCGAGTAAAACCCCCGCAAGAGTCCCCCCTAATAAATGTCCGGAGGTTCCCCCCGGAATGGGAAAATTAATCATCTGGGCGGCAAAAATAAAGGCGGCACAAACTCCCATCAAAGGTACAGCCCGTTCAGCGTAGTGACCGCGCACTTTTTTGAGAGAAAAGCTAATCAGGACGACGGCAATTATCCAAGTAAATAGACTCACCGATGGACTCAAAAAGCCGTCAGGAATATGGAGGGCGAGATAAGGGGTAAGGAGAGGGTGAAACAAACCAACTCCCAGAAAATTAACAGACATTAAAACTCAGTCTCCTTGGCAATTTGGGTTAAAGATTTCAATAGAATTGTCTCCCTAGGACGGAAAAGTCCTATCTTCTAGTAGATAACTAACCGCTTCATTCTACAATGCTCTCTCTGGGGATTTAAACCCTTTAGCTTCTTAAGAATTTCTGTTATTTTGCCAGCCGTCAGGGTTTAGCTATCAGCAAAAATCTGAATTATTCTCAAGCACTCAAATTATTTAAATTATTATTAATTTTTCGAGTTTTTTTTAGTTTTTATGCTAGGACTCAATCAGTTATCAGTTATCAGCTAGAAGAGGCTAGTGACCACTAACCACTAACCACTAACCACTATTCACTAACTAAGGTCATGAGTTTTAAGTAATATTATTCACTGATCGAAAATTTGGGTTAAAACCCCGTCCTTTTAGGACGGCTTTAAGCTACAATGGAAAAAGCGATAATCAAGCTAAAAACTGAACCTTGACCACAGATAGTAGGGGGTTTCGTTCAGAAAAGACTTCAAATTCGGCCTTGAACGAGTAAAACTTTCTAG
>MTBT01000174.1 GCA_002282935.1 Microcystis sp. LSC13-02
TTCCTCGACTTGGGGGCGCACCTGAGATTGATAAATCTCATTACCACGTCGAGCGAATTCTTCTTTGCTGTAGCGGAGTTGATTAACTGTCATTGGCCTGACCCCGTTGCAACTTTTGCCCCTCCATTTTAACCTAAACATTGGCAATCTTCGCTAACATTCCCCAACTGGGCCCACAAGGGCGGCATCGCACTTAGACTCACAGTTTCAATCAATGTGCATGGTGCGTTCCCCAAAATCGATCACTGAAGCGGTAGAAGTTGCCCTAGGGAACGCACCCTACAAGATTGCGATCGCAATGTTACAAGGTTATGTTCAATAGCTAGTACTGCATAGCTAGACTGTTAATTTTTTCTAGCTTTTTGGCAAGACTTTTGGCTCCGGTTTGAACCCAGTACTGCTTTGCAATATCCTTACTTTGATCTTTTACCTCAAAGCAGATATTTCTAGCTTCCTGCCAGTAGTCATACCAAGCATTTTGGTATTCCTCCGACAACAGGTATACACTGGATTCGGCATCAGACATTAGACCCTCTGCTTTTTTGTAGTCTTCATCAACCCAATTTTTAGTCTCAAGATTTGCAAGAACCCTATAGTACTTGAGAGCGGCAGACTTTGACTCCTTGAGAGCGGGAAGCTTAACAGCCAATTGTTGTTTAAGTTCTTCAAGTTGTGCTGCGTTTCGACTACTTGAAAGCGTATTCCATAGAGATGAGACCGCCGCAGTTACAGATGAAACAGCCGCCAGCGACGACAGAACCCATACTTTAGTGTCCGTTCCTGATGGTGGACCAAAGTACAAAAGAGCAGCGAAGACAAAGATAGGAACAGAAATAAAGATTAGAGTCGGGTTGGTCTTACGTGTCATAAGGTCTCTCCTAACTTTTAAAACGACCCATGAGAAGAATTCAGATCGCTTGGTCTCTTAAAACTTTTTAGATACAAACTCCTTTGGTTTCATCACAAATACAGCCAGGCTTAATGCAACCTCCGCTAGGAACACAGGGTTGACCACAATTGATTTTTGAAAGTTTGAAAGAATTTGATACCCTTTGCGGAACCCACTGAAAAGCTAACAGTTCTTCTCCGCTAAACTCCTCCAACAAGTAGCTGAGGAAGCGTTTATAGCTCCACTTAGCGTTGACAATCTCTTTTTGAACGTCGCCATTTTGATTGAGAAGGATTACCCCGGTACCCACTTTGTATCTTTGTCCGATGACAAATCTAGCTGGAGTCTGGTTTTTCGGGTTGAGTCTTTGGTACTTACCTGGTTCATGGATATAATACTTGACTCTATTTGTTTTCTTGGCGAGACTCTTGGGAGTCGCTTCAGCGGCACCGGATAGACTCATAATGTTTTTGCTTAAAGAATAGAATATAACCCGATGATTAGGACATCCTACACCAGAATGTTATCCCTGTCAAGAATACAATGACATCCACGCTTGTGAGAAGTGAGCAATAGATATTAAAGCCTTCTCGAAATTCAGAACACCATCACGCAAAACCGTATCAGTCTAACTACACATTATACGGAAACTTTCTGTATATTAACCCATCCCGCAACATAAAATACTCATTTGTCAATAGGTAGTAATATTTAATCTACTTATACTTCGAGTTTTGGTCTGAAAATGGCCGCTCAATAGTCAAGCGATCGAGGGATGGGAATGACCACGAGCTTAGGGGATTAGGCAAGGGTGAACAACTTATCGGCAGGTTTCGAGAGGGCTAAAACCACAATCTGCCAGATTCCGGGCATCTCCGCAAGTCAGCTAAGACCGACTGACTCCGGAAAAATCTTCAACGCTATAACTAATAGCCGCTCGCCAATAACTGATCACTGAAAGACGGCTAAACTAAAAAGGCGTGCTAAAATCAGCATATCTAGGGTCGCTTGTGTAGGTGATGGATAGGCTATGTTTGAAAGATTTACGGAAAAAGCCATTAAAGTAATCATGCTCGCCCAAGAAGAAGCTCGCCGCCTCGGCCATAACTTCGTGGGAACAGAGCAGATTTTACTAGGACTAATTGGAGAGGGAACGGGAGTTGCCGCCAAAGTCCTCAAGTCCATGGGTGTCAATCTCAAAGATGCGCGCGTGGAGGTGGAGAAAATCATCGGTCGCGGTTCCGGATTCGTAGCCGTGGAAATTCCCTTCACCCCCAGAGCCAAACGAGTTTTAGAACTCTCCCTCGAAGAGGCCCGTCAACTCGGCCATAACTATATTGGCACAGAACACCTCCTTTTAGGACTAATTCGCGAAGGGGAAGGTGTGGCCGCTAGGGTTCTGGAAAATCTCGGCGTGGATCTCTCGAAAGTTCGCACCCAAGTGATCAGAATGTTAGGGGAAACCGCCGAAGTGGCCGCAGGTTCATCTTCCCAAGGTCGCACTAAAACCCCCACTCTTGATGAATTCGGTTCCAATCTAACCCAAATGGCCAGCGAGGGTAAACTCGATCCCGTGGTCGGCCGACAAAAGGAAATCGAGCGCGTTATCCAAATTCTTGGCCGTCGTACCAAAAATAACCCAGTCCTGATTGGGGAACCGGGGGTCGGTAAAACAGCGATCGCAGAAGGATTGGCCCAACGCATCGCTAATAAGGATATTCCCGACATTCTCGAAGAAAAACGGGTTGTCACCCTCGATATCGGCTTGCTAGTGGCGGGAACCAAGTATCGCGGCGAATTTGAGGAACGCCTCAAAAAAATCATGGACGAAATTCGCCAAGCGGGTAACGTCGTCCTTGTGATCGATGAAGTTCATACTCTCATCGGTGCTGGGGCAGCCGAAGGGGCGATCGATGCGGCCAATATTCTCAAACCGGCTTTGGCCCGAGGAGAACTGCAATGTATCGGTGCGACGACCTTGGATGAGTACCGCAAACATATCGAACGGGATGCGGCTCTAGAAAGACGTTTTCAACCGGTTATGGTCGGTGAACCCTCCGTAGAAGAAACGATCGAAATTCTCTACGGTCTCCGGGAACGCTACGAACAGCACCATAAACTAAAAATCTTAGATGAGGCCCTGGAAGCGGCGGCGAAATTGTCCGATCGCTACATTAGCGATCGCTTCTTACCGGACAAGGCGATCGATTTAATCGATGAAGCTGGTTCGAGAGTGCGCTTGATTAATTCCCAATTGCCCCCGGCAGCCAAGGAATTAGACAAGGAACTGCGGCAAATTCTCAAACAAAAAGATGACGCGGTGCGCGGTCAAGACTTCGAGAAAGCCGGGGAATTGCGCGATCGGGAAATGGAAATCAAAACCCAGATCCGGAATCTCGCTTCCACTAAAAAAGGCGAAGATGGCAACGACGAACCCTTTGTTGACGCGGAGGAAATCGCTCACATCGTCGCTTCTTGGACTGGGGTTCCCGTCAATAAACTGACCGAAACCGAATCCGAGAAACTGCTGCACATGGAAGATACCCTACATCAGCGTCTCATCGGTCAAGAGGACGCGGTTAAAGCAGTGTCCCGCGCCATTCGTCGCGCTCGCGTCGGTCTGAAAAATCCCAACCGTCCCATTGCTTCCTTTATCTTCTCAGGTCCGACGGGGGTAGGTAAAACCGAGTTAACTAAAGCTCTGGCCGCTTATTTCTTCGGTTCGGAAGATGCGATGATCCGTCTCGATATGTCGGAATACATGGAACGGCACACGGTTTCTAAGTTAATCGGTTCGCCTCCGGGTTACGTTGGTTACAACGAAGGGGGACAATTAACGGAAGCGGTGCGTCGTCGTCCTTATACGGTGGTGCTATTCGACGAAATCGAAAAAGCTCACCCCGATGTCTTCAATATGCTTCTGCAAATCCTTGAAGATGGACGTTTGACCGATGCTAAAGGTCGCACGGTGGACTTTAAAAATACCCTGTTGATCATGACCTCGAACATCGGTTCTAAAGTGATCGAGAAGGGTGGCGGTGGTTTAGGTTTCGAGTTTGATGATAATCAGGCCGAGGCCCAGTATAATCGCATTCGATCGCTGGTTAATGAGGAATTAAAACAATATTTCCGCCCGGAATTCCTCAACCGTCTCGATGAGATTATTGTCTTCCGTCAACTCAATAAGGAAGAAGTCAAGGAAATCGCCGAAATCCTGCTCAAGGATGTGTTTAAACGTCTGACAGAACAAAATATTACTTTGTCTGTTACTGATAAGTTTAAAGAACGCTTGATCGAGGAGGGTTATAATCCGGCCTACGGCGCTCGTCCCTTACGTCGTGCGATTATGCGTCTGTTGGAAGATGTTCTGGCTGAGGAAATTCTCTCCGGACGCGTGGGTGATGGTGATACTGCCATGGTCGATATCGATGAGGAAGGTAAAGTGAAAGTTATTTCGGGAGAAAGACGCGAGTTAATCGCTCCCGTGATGGAATAAATTCTAACTGGAATTAGTTAAATAAAAGGTGGGCTTTTTGCTCACCTTTTCTCGTAAAAATAGGAGAAAAAACTGTGATGAAAGTATGGGTTGTGGGTTGTGTATTGTTGTTTTTATTGGTAGAATTTTATCAGTGGGCGAAGGGTTTTATTTTGCCTTTACCTCTCTATATTTTTGCGGGAGCTTTATTATCGATCGCTTCTAATTATTATCAAGATATGAGCAATTTATTTGCTAGAAATGAACAGGTTTATCAAACTGCCAGTTTAAGTGATATTCCTCCTATTTTGATGGCAGAAACCGCAATTACCAGCCTAGAAGCGGCAGATCAGAAGATAGTAAAAAGCGGTGTCGCTGAATCAAGACATGAATACTAAATTGTGCCTCCTATCCACAAGTTACCTTAGTGCTAGGTTTTAAAAATTGCCGAGAGGACAATTGATACTTAAAATCAGCAACGCCCTATAACTTTTCAAACAGATCCTAAAAATAGATGATCATGAAAACAGTCACAAAAGTAGCTCTTATTGCCCTACTCTGGATAACAATAATCAATCCGGCCAACTTACCTCCAGATACCGATGTTAGGCTAAGAATGGCCCATGCCCTGTGGACAGGAACTGAAGAAGTTTCTTTACCACCAAATTATCATCCTTCCTCTCGATTAGACCGTGTTGGTGTTTTAGGAGTAGATGGAAAATGATATGAAGCTTATGATATGGGACAATCCTTATTAATGTTGCCCGCAGATTGGATTGGCACTCAACTCTCTAAAGTTTTTCCTAGTATTAAGCCTTATTTATTACGAGAATTTGCGGTTAGTTTTCTTGTAGTTATCCCTCTAAATGTATTAGTTGTTCTCTCTTGTTATTGGTTACTTAGACTATTTGATTTTCAGGAGAAAATTGCGGCATCTGCTAGCTTGATTTGGTTGCTAGGTACTACCGTTCTCCACTATGCACAAACTTTTCAACAAAATAATCCAGGCTCTTCGGTAATTGTTATGCAAATAATTAACTTAAAATAAAATTCGATGAGAGTGCCTACGCCTAAAAGTAGCTGAAATCTATACAG
>MTBT01000175.1 GCA_002282935.1 Microcystis sp. LSC13-02
TGAAGCGTCAACCCCGTTCAGCGACCACCCTAAAAAAGTGGCGTGGTGAGGAATCGCCGTCCGTTTTACGGCGGCGAGGATGTCAAATCCCCAATTGGCGACTGGTGAAGCTGGCTTACCCCAAAATTCTATTATTCTTTTAGATCAGGTACGAGCGATCGACTCAAATAGGATAGTACGCTATTTGGGATCTCTTTCAAGCGATCGATACAGAAGAATTTTCAATAGCCTTCAAACTATGTTGCTTCCTTAACAACAAATTCATCGAACCCGACAACCCTGCCACCGAAATTTACCTATTCAGGTATTAGATACCCTAGCTGATCCATCTGCCAACCTAACTTAGTTGGCTGCTGATAAACCTTTTTTAAAGTGTTAATATCCCGGCTAGAAATCGGGGCAATATCTCTAGTTTGAGCGAAATACATCACATCCGTCTCCAGGGGACTATGACCCCAAATTCCCAAAGCGTGACCTAATTCGTGCCGCACTGCCGCTAAAGCCGACTGAGCGGCTAAATTGGGACTAATCTGGATACTCATCCGATGAGTTAAGCGATTTTCCTTGACAAAAATCTCGTATTGTGTTATGGCAGAACGCACCCGAGGCAGTTCTAACTTACCCGTTTCGGCATTAAAACGGACTCCCGACGGCGGTAACTCCTGTTTAATGAGGATATCGGCCAATTCTGCCCGATTTACCAACTCGATCGGCAAATACTGCCCCCATTCAGCGATCGCCTGTTGTACCAAACTCAGCCAAGAACTGCGATCGCTTTGAACGTAAATCTTCACGGGAAATTGCGACCAAATCAACGCCCCCACGGGACTGATTTCCACAGCATCAAAATAATCCCCGGACTGGTTTTGCTCTTGCCATTGGGCTAAATTAGCGGGTAAAGGATGGGTTTTTAACTCCGGTAGCGCTCGACTGTCGGCGATCAAAGAATAGGAAAACAGCAAAAGACTCGCCAAGGCTGCGAGTCCTAGAAAAGAGAACCGACCTCTCAGCATTTAGCGATTTAACCAGCCGGCGCTCAGTACAATAGTTAGGGTGATAAATACCGTCCCCAACGCCCAAGTCACCTGATTTAAGGTTTTTTCCGCTGTTTTTGCGCTGGTAAAAATCTGTGATTGGCCGCCAATACCGCCAATACCATCCCCTTTGGGACTGTGTAATAACACCAAAATCGCCAGAAAGGCCGCCGCCAGCGCCCAAATAATCTGTACTACCAGCACCACTGTCATGATCATTACTCTCTATTTTCCATTACAAAGTATAGCAGTTATCAAGCCGTCAGCTTTGAATTAGTTATCAACTAGGGTCCTCTTCATCGTCTATATCCTCAAGTGTTAGTGGTGCTTGGGCGCTATGGCGAACATATAACACATAAACCGTACTATCTCTAATTGTAAAAAGCACTCGATAGACATTTTTACCTTTCCCATAAAAAAGTTGTCGGACTTCTTTGGGTAGAAAAATCCTCTGTTCGAGCGCTAAAGCACAACGAGTTGGTTTCTCTTGCAGAGTCGCAATAGCATTCATTAATCCTCGAAACCAACGGTCAGCAAACTCAGCATTATAAACTCGATACCAGCGATAGGCTTTTTCGATCTGTGCCGTGGCAGTTGCGGTAATTTCAACCTGAAATACCATATTTTTCGGCCATTTCTTGGGCAAAATCGGCAAGAGGACGGGTTTTACCAGAGTTGATCTCCTCAAAACCTTGCTGAATCCCCTCGATGCTCTCTAAATACTCCATCAGTTGTCTGAGCTTACTAGGATCGATTTGATCGAGAAAAGTCACCAGCACTTGTGAGCGATCGCTAATATCATTGGGTAACTCGGTTAGGTGTATTTGTCCATCTCGATAAACACCTTCGATGGTTTTCAGCATAAAATTCCCCTTTATTGACTTTTTACCTGTTAAAGCGAGATTCGGACGGGAGTGCGACTGGCTTTAATTTCCACCTCGGCCGGTTTAATCAGCGATCGCCCAGTCATTTCTACTGGGACGGGAATTTGGAGAATTTCGAGGATAGTGGGGGCAATATCGGCTAAACGACCATCATCCCGCAGCTGCACATCGCCACCGTGGCCAGGTATTTTTCTCCCTTCCCCTTCAATTAAAATTAAAGGAACGGGATTAGTCGTGTGGGCCGTCCAAGGATTACCCGACTCATCCACCATCGTTTCAGCGTTACCGTGGTCCGCGGTGATTAACACTGTTCCCCCCAATTTATTGACGCTACTTAACAACTTAGCCAAGCATAGATCCACCGTTTCCACTGCTTTCATGGCCGCGTCTAAAATGCCCGTATGACCCACCATATCGGGGTTAGCGTAATTGACCACCACGAGACTATAGATCCCCTGTTCAATCGCCCCACAGACCGATGCTGTCACCGTGGCCGCCGACATAGCTGGCGCTTGGTCATAGGTGGCGACTTTCGGACTAGGAATTAATTCGCGCACTTCTCCCTCAAAAGGTTTTTCTAGTCCCCCATTAAAAAAGTAGGTGACGTGGGGATATTTTTCGGTTTCTGCACAACGAAATTGTTTTAATCCCTGTTGAGCGATCACCTGTCCTAAGATATTATTTAAATTCTGGGGAGCAAAGGCCACATCTACCGGTAATTTCGGATCGTATTGGGTGAAAGTGACAAAACTAAGCGGAGAAATTAAATCTCGATCGAAATCTTCAAAATCGGGCATAGTCAGGGCATAACATAACTGTCTAGCTCGATCGGGACGGAAATTATAGAATATCACCCCATCGCCCGCTTCGATCGCCCCCGGTGCAATCCTAGTGGGGAGAATAAATTCATCGGTAATATTTTGGTCATAAAATGCCTGTAATACTTCCGTGATCGATCGCCCGTCAATACCTTGATCACTGGTCATAACGTTATAAGCTTTTTCGACCCGATCCCAACGGTGATCCCGATCCATGGCATAATAACGCCCACTGAGAGTCACCATGCGACCGAGACTGATTTTATTAATATGTTCTTGAATCCGTTTAATAGCGAGCATCCCGTCGGTGACATTAGTATCGCGACCATCGGTGATGACATGAATGCAGACATCGCTAATCCCTTGCACTTTCGCTAAGTCTAATAATCCCAGTAAGTGAGCGAGATGGGAATGGACTCCCCCCTCAGAACATAAACCAATTAGGTGTAATTTGCTTTTTTTGGGGCGAATCTCCCCGCAGAGTTTTAATAAAGCCTGATTTTGTTGAATCGAACCATCTTCGATCGCATCGGAAATTCGTACTAATTCTTGTGGTACAACTCGCCCCGCTCCGATATTCAGGTGGCCAACTTCCGAGTTGCCCATCTGTCCTTCTGGTAGGCCTACATCCTTAGCGGAGGTGCGGATTAAGGTGTGGGGATACACTTCCCAGAGACTATCCATAATCGGGGTTTTCGCCATTGCGATCGCATTATCCGACCTTTGCGGGCGATAACCCCAACCATCAAGGATAACCAGCACGACTGGGGATATAGGTGCGTGGGTCATGATATACAGTCCTAAATCAAGAGTGGATTTCCATGCACTAAGATAATATCATCGAAACTTCCATTGATCACCGATGTGGAGGCGATCGACCCCCTAATGTCAGCAAATGATGGGGTAGTGAGGTAGTGGGGTGTTAGGTGTTAGGTGTTGGGGTAGTGGGGGGGTGGGGAATTTAGCTGAAATCTCCCCATCTCCCCAAATCCCCATCTCCCCAAATCCCCATCTCCCCAAATCCCCTAACTGATCACCGCTCACTGAATAATTATGTCTCAAAAAAACGAAACAACTGCTTTAATAATCGCTCTTTTATCCACTGCGGGCATTTTAGGTGGGGGTTACTTCTGGCTGCAAAGTCAATGTGCCGCAGGTCAAGAATTCTTTCTCTGTGTCAGCGGCAAAAGTCCGCAAAAACCCCCAACATCAGAAAGTGCCTCCTCTCCCTTACCTCCTCCCCCCTCACCCCAGGGAGTGGTCAGTTTTGCCCCACCGACTTCTATTCCCAGTGGCACGACAATTCGCATTAACGGCGCTACCAGTATGGTACAGATTAATCAAGCCTTAAAAGCCGCTTTAACTGCCAAATTTCAGGGGGTAGAGGTCTTGACAAATGCTCAAGGATCTGATATTGGATTAGAGGAAGTAGCCCGGGGGGCGATCGATATTGCGGCGGTGTCACGACCTTTAACCGAGTCGGAACGCTCTCAGGGACTGGCTTCTAGTCCGATCTTTCGAGATGCGATCGCTATTGTGGTGGGAGTAAAAAACCCCTTTGCGGGAGGGTTAACCACTGCCCAAGTTAAAGATATTTTTACCGGAAAAATCACTTCTTGGTCGGAGGTGGGCGGTTCTACTGCTACTATTCAAGTGATTAATCGTCCTCCCATTAGTGGCACTTATCAAAGTTTTCGTCAGGAAGTGCTGCAAGGGGCCGAATTTGGTACAGGAACTAATTTTCAAATGATGGTGAGGGATGCAACGACCCCGATTTTGCGAGTTTTGGGACTGAATGGCATTAGTTACGCCACCTATAGCCAAATTGCCAACCAAAAAACCGTCAGGGCGCTCGCTATTGAGGGAATTTTACCCAGTGAACCTAATTATCCCTGGCAGCGTACCCTTTACTACGTTTACAAAGAACCTGCTAGTGAAGCGGTCAAAGCTTTTATGGGTTTTGTGACCTCTAGTGGTGGTCAAGAAGCGATTTTTCGGGCCAATGAAGACCTACAAAAGTAGTTAGCGAGAATATCCGAAAATCTGGGAAATTTTACGTCTTGCATGACTAGGGTGAGCATTGCCTATTTTACCGTGGAGACGGGGAGGCATTGAGAATGGTTAGCTGAACACCATTATCTTTTTCATAAAGCGTTTCGCAGTTTTTTCAAACTCCGATCCTACATCGTTTCCACACGAGGTTATCAGGGGTTCAGCGATTCGATACCTGTCACCGTCACCCCAGGAGGGTAAATGCCATTTTCCCCTACATAATCTATGGTTTATAATTACGATAGATATTAACCAGCGCAAGTTAGGAGTAAATACTTGTCAAAAAAGAAATTTCGTAAATCTGTTGAAAGCATTCGTTATCAAATTCTGAACCATCATCAAAAAATTGCCAATGAGAAACAAAAAGAATCCCCCGATAAAAACTTAATTAATTACTGGGAAAGAGAAATTAAAGGTTTAGAAAAAAGTTTATCTAGAGCAGAAAAGCGATTAAACAGAGGAAAATAAGCAATGATTTCAAACACTGAAAAACCCTTGAAAGTCAACTCTACCTTGGCCACTCTATTATCTGAATTAGGTGAAGAATGCGAGGCGGTTTTATTCTTACTAAGTCAGCTTAAATTACCAAGCCTAACTGATGACCAAAAAGGGGATATTTTGGCAGAATTAATAGGCTCAATTACTCACTTGCACGTTCATACCGAAAATTTATCTGATTTAATTGGGGATGAAATTTTAGCTTTGCCAGATGATCAATAATGTTATGATGATTCTTTGTTCTCTGGTTCAGTAGTAGTAGTAGGTTGGGTTGAGGCACGAAACCCAACACAAAGCCTATAATTGTTGGGTTTCACTCTGTTCAACCCAACCTACACAACTTATCAAGTCAAACAAATTCGTAATCTAATTTTAAAATATAAATTAGGAGGCAAAGATGAAAATTCGCTATGAATTAATTATTTATTGGAGTGAGGAAGATCAATCTTTTATTGTTGAAGTTCCAGAATTAGCAGGATGTATGGCAGATGGAGAAACCTATCAAGAAGCTGTACAAAATGCTGAACTTGTTATTCAAGAATGGATTGAAACTGCAAAACAACTAGAACGAGTCATTCCTGAACCAAAAGGACGACTATTATTTACCTAATGATGAAGTTTCTCTCGCTGCGACTTGTAAATTATAGCATATAAGGTGTGTCGGAGTTTTTTCAAACTGCGACATTTGAGGTTTTCTTACGAAATTATTAGGGTTTTTGCGATTGTGATAATATTAATGTTATGATGATGCAGAAAAGCAAATATTGTATATACAAAAAATGAAATACCAAATTGCTATTTATCGGTCTGAAGAAGGGATAAGCGTTTGCGTACCTGCTTTACCTGGTTGTTGGTCTGAGGGTGATACAGAAGAAGAAGCATTCCTTAATATTCAAGATGCTATTGAGGATTATTTAGCAGCCTTGAAAGATAGGTTGCATGGTGTCGAAATAAGAGAAATTGAAGTAACTGCTAATAAGTTTTGATATGCCTAAACTTGCTGGTATCAATCATCTTAAAGCAGTACGCGCTTTAGAAAAAGCGGGATTTAACATAATACGTCAGAGTAAACATATCGTGATGAGTGATGGAATACGTCAAGTAACCATTCCTCGAAATAACCCCATCAAAGCTTTTACAATGGGTGGGATAATTCAAGATGCTGGTTTAACTATTGAAGAGTTCCGTAAATTACTCTAAATATACCTTAAATCAATGAATACCCCGATGAAGAAAGATTTATTATAAAAACTTCCGCCGTCCCCTCACAAGACATTGAGAGAATTATCCAGAGAAAAGCACAATTTAAACAAAATCCAGAACTTCATACTTATCAAGGAGAAATAAACAATATTGATTACTGGAAAAGAGAAATTAAAGGTTTAGAAAAAAGTTTATCTAGAGCAGAAAAGTGATTAAACAGAGGAAAATAAGCGATGATTTCAAACATTGAAAAACCCTGAAAAGTCAAGCCCACCTTAGCCACCTTATTATCTGAATTAGGTGAAGAATGCGAGACGGTTTTATTCTTACTAAGTCAACTTAAATTATCAAACCTAACTGATGACCAAAAGGGAGATATTTGGGCAGAATTAACAGGTTCAATTACTCATTTGCACGTTCATACCGAAAATTTACCTGATTTAATTGGGGATGAAATTTTAGCTTTGCCAGATGAGAAATGATCGAACTCCATTCATTTCAATGGTTAAAAAATCATGGAGAATAACAAAAATGAATGACTTTGAAAACAGCCACAGAAATTCAATAAAAATCTGCAAAAATTGGTGAAATTGCTGCTAGAGGAGGACAGCGTTACCTTGAAGCTGGAGGCGCTCCCACCCGCTGCCCTAGCGGTAGAAAAAATGATGATTATTTAGGGCTTGCTGAATAAATCTAAAAACCTTGTTGGATAATATCTTTATGATACATTCTCCACGCTAAAAGGCTTATCCAATAAGGAATTAATTGACTGTGCCAGATGAATAAAGCAACCACCGTGGCAGTCAAGCTATAGTTAGCCAACGAACAAAAAACAGAGTTTGGATTGTCAAACCCTTAATAAAAACCCTAATCAACCGACTTATCCCTTATTTTCTCATTAGTTAAGGTGCGATCGTTGATACAATTTTTGCCTGACTTTTAGGTAGAGGATTTACTGTTGGGTGGACTGGCCTATACTAAAAAGACGTGATTAATTTCGGCAAAGACAAATGGTTAAATCACTTTACGAAGAGGATATTTTGCTTTGGGTGGAGCAAACGGTTAAACAACTAAAAGCAAGGGATTTTGCTAGTTTGGATTTGGAGCATTTGATTGAGGAGGTAGAGGCGTTGGGCGTGTCGCAAAAACGGGAGTTATTAAGTCGCTTAATTGTCCTCATGGAGCATTTGCTGAAGCGTCTATACGTTGATTTGGCTTACGATCACAATGGTTGGGAGAGAACGATCCGCACTCAACGAACGGAGCTTGATATTTTGCTGAGTCAGGTTCCTAGTTTAAAGTCTTTGTGGGATGAGAATTTCCTGGAAGCCTGGCGGCGTGCTTTGGTTAATGTCAGGGGTGAGTATAAGGCGGTGTCTTTTCCGAAGGAATGGCCCTATGGGAGGGATTGGCAGACGATTTTAAAGACTGATTTTTGGGAGTGAGGTGGGAAGGCTGGGGGAAAATTAGTTAAGCCATCACTGTAAAATATAATTAGGGTTTGCTGAAAGAAGCTACAACCTTTATTGGAAAAGGCTTTTAGCTAGATTGAGAGTCGCTCAGGTGCCCCTGAATCTGCTAA
>MTBT01000176.1 GCA_002282935.1 Microcystis sp. LSC13-02
AGGTGCGGAACCCCGCAAGGGAAAGAAGCAGAAACCTAAATCGTGAGGTTTGGGAATCACCGTCCGTTTACGGCGGTGAGGATGTCAACAGGACTGACTACTGACTACTGACGACCGACTCCTAACCCCACCAACAAACTTTTTGCCGCAAACCCTACTTAATTTCCAGACCAAGACTTTCTCTCGTGCTTCTATCAGCTCCATGCCTATTTTTTCTAAAACTCGCTTTGAAGCTATATTATCGGGAGCGCAGCCAGCGGTCACTGTTTGCATACCAGGTTGAGAAAGTGTCCAGTCCGTCATTGCTTTTGTCGCCTCAGATGCGTAGCCTTGTCGTCGATATAACGGCGCTACTTGATAGCCAATTTCTACAGCATCTGTGGGTAAACCTGTGACATCAGGAATAATTTTGATCATCACATGACCAATAAGGGTATTTTCTGTTTGATGAATAATTAAACTCCCCCACCCCCACTCATTTTGTAAGGGGAATTGCAGCAAAATATTCGCAATATCAGGGAAAGCTTGAATCAAATCTTGTTCGGCCCAGTCAGCAGCAACTTTTACCCCCAAAATTGTTGCTAATTCATCGATACTTATGATTGCCGCTTTCATAAGTTCAAGCTTTAAGGGGACTAAATATAATCGTTCCGTCACAAGTTTTTCCAGTGCTTTCATTTGATAAAATTCCTATACCAGTTATCAGTTATCAGTTATCAGTTATCAGTTATCAGTTATCAGTTATCAGTTATCAGTTATCAGTTATCAGTTATCAGTTATCAGTTATTGAAAATTGAAAGCGTCCTAAATAACCCATTATTTGCTATAGTAGCTTGTTAATCAACTTACCCAGCAAAAACCTCATTCTCTAGTTCTCCTGAGAGGGGGAAGTCTGAAAAATTTTCCCTACCCCCCACACCCTGTCTCACTTTCAATCTGTTTGTCACCCCATTAGCTATATTCTCACCCATTTTAAGGTTTTTGGGTCTTTATCATAATGATAATTAAAACCATCTTTGGCAGTAATGATTTTACCTAAACTGGCTCGATTACGAACGCTACTTAAAGAATAATCAGTTAGGGACTGCATTTGTTGATGGGACAAACCTTCAGTTATTTCAGAAACTCCGGCAATTTCCGCATCATGCTCAGTTTTAACCTCAGACAAAGTCTCTATTTTTACCGCCGAAAAATTTTCTGATTTTTTTGACATCATCACTATGTTATTAACTTTTTTGCGCTGATAATCTTCTACCGTTGACAGCTGCCAATGGGAATTTTCTGTTAACTCTAAGACCCATCGATGATAATTAAATAAACTTTCCCGATGACCAACACTAATAAAAGTGGTTTTACTTTCCTGTAATTGCTGATATAAGCTGGCTTCATTTACCAAATCTAAAGCGCTGGTTGCTTCATCTAAGATAGTAAAAGTGGGTTTAGTGATTAATAGTCGAGCAAAAGCTAGTCTTTGCTGTTCTCCGAGGGATAAAATCTGTTCCCAATTGACTTCTTTGTCTAAGCTATTTTTGTCAGTTAATAAATGTTGAAGATTGACTTTTTTTAAGATATTTTCTAATTCTTCATCCCTCAGCTGCTCATTGGTATGGGGATAAAGTAATTGCTGGCGTAAACTGCCAAGAATAATATAAGGACGTTGGGGTAAAAATAACATTTCAGCTAAAGGAGGACGTACTAAACGACCACTACCAGCTTTCCATAAACCGGCGATTGCTCGTAACAAGGAACTTTTTCCTCGACCACTCGGACCAATAATGAGTAGGCTTTCTCCCAAAGGGACAGAAACCGATAAATTCTCCACAATTACCTTTTCATAATCGGGAGTTTGTAGGGTAAAATTTTCAAAAGCTAGACGATTATCTTCCAGGGTGGTAATGCGACTTAAGTTTTTCGGATCTTCACTGGCAACTTTTAAGGCATCTGTCAAGGTAGCTAACCGTTCAATATAACTTGAAACTTTACCCGATGTTCCCCATTCAGTAATTAATTGTCCCAAGGCATTAGAAAAAAGGAAACAGCATAAACTCGCTTGACTAATTTCCCCATAATCGATTTCGTTTTTAATAAACATGGGGGTCAAAATAAACATTGAAAATACACTAATCGCTGACTGATAACCCCGATTAAAAAGATTATTAAACCGTTCCCAATTTATCAGGTTTTCCGAGCTTTGAATAACCCGTTGAAAACGGCCTTCAATGATTTTTTCTTCCTGCTCTTCTCCCTGAAAAAAAGCAATGGATTCGGCGTGGTTACGCACATGGGTTAAAGCATAATTATAATCAGCTTTATTATTAAGCTCAGATTGATTAATTTTGTTTAATTCTTGAGTTAGATAAATTGCTATTAAATTTCCTGCGATCGTATAAATTATTAGATAAACCGCAATTTGCCGAGAAATTGTCCAAAGAATAATCGCAAAAGTAATCATTTGTAACCCTTTTTCCACGAAGGTAATTAAAAACCTCATGGTCATGGTCGTAATTGGTTCAATTTCTTGAGATAATCTTTGATCGGGATTCTTTAAAGCTGAGGTAAAATCAATGTTATAATAAGCGCGATCATTGAGATATTTTTTAACGGTTTGTTTCGTTAACCACTTATACCAATCTAAGGCTACTTTGCGACGAATAAATTGAGAAAAAGCAAATAACCCCGTTGTTAATATAATCAACAAACTGGATAACCACAGCGTATTTAGATATTTAGAAAGATCTCTATCTTCAATAATAATATCGAGTACATAACGATTCCAGTAGCTACTAAAAGCTTCTACCCCCACCGTTGCCAAGATACTTAAAAGAATCAAAGCTGACATTCCCCAAGAAATGATCACATCTCCAAAGGCACGTCCATTTAACTCCGTTGGATACCAATAGGGTTGAGCCACAATTTTTAGGCTTTCCCAAAATTGACCAAATAGTGAAAAGGGATTCTTGGAGGACTGAGCGGAAACAACAGGGTTTTCCGTTGCTTGTTTAGTAGTATATTGGGGCATCTACATCCAATTGGTGGTTCTTTTACTGTTCTCTTGACAACTCAATATCACATTGTAGCGGGAGAATTACCTCTTGTTGTCTTTTGATAACATTTTTATCTAGATGAAAGCCAGCTATGGTCAGAAAGGTCTGACATAACTAAGAACTACTTGACCCACTTTTGTTACTGTAGCACTTTAGATACTAATTACTGTTTACTGATCACTGAAAAACCCCATCTCTCAATCTCCGTGATCCTCAAAATGATTAGCTAGTAGGAATTTTTGACTGGCATTCAACTCTTGCCAAAGCTGGTTAATTTTCTCGTAAGCTTCCGTGGAGGTAATCTTTCCCCCAGTGTGTAAACCAGCGATAAAAGAGACTCTCAGGGCGAATTCCTGCAAATTAGCGTTAAAAACTAAATTTTGTGGCGTGAATAAACCCCTGTAGCTGGTTTTAGGGTAGAGAAAGTTATCTTTAGAATTGAATTTTTCCATTGTGACCGACCCCCCAGTATAGGATACCTACATTATTATATATTTAACCTTTTGTTAATCCAAGCTTAACCTAAGAATTTAAACCTGTCTCTAGATTCTTCAGAGAGTAGCTGCTGAACTTGATTAGCTGCCGCTATCCCGGAAGTTAAGGCCGTTTCTAGGGAAGAATTTCTCGATAAATCTCCCCCTTGACACCAATCACCACAGGCAACTAGAGGTAAAGGACTATTAACACTTAAACAGGGTACAGCTAAACCCTGACGGACTAAAGCATAACGCCAACGGTGAATCCAGGACCAATCGGGAAGAGGCAAAGAAGCACGAGAGAGCAAATCTAGCCTAACTGCTTCTAAATCCTCGCTATCGAGATATTTAACCGCAAAATCTCCACTACTATGCACAACAAAGACATAATCAGGGGATGATTGCCGTTTACTGCTATCAAGTCCTAACCAAGCGATATCGGTGGAGGGAGCAACTGCGGGTAAAGAATCGCCATAACCCACCATTACCGTTAAACAGGGATCGTAAACGATCGATCGCAATTCTGGCATAGTAGTTATGTGAGAGTTTTCTAACAATAACGCTGCTTGCGGGGCGGGAATAGCCAAGACAATTACCGGAAACTCTCCCCGAATTTGACCGTTATTGTTTAAAACCCATTTTTCTTGACGATTTTCCAGACGAGTAACCAGAAAATCTCGTTCAATTTCTAAATCTTTAGCTAAAAATTTCGCCACGCTATTGATGCCAGAAGGAGCAACATAGCTAGAATCAAACCAAGAAGTAACTATATTCTCTCTCAGGAGATTATCAATTAAAGCCGCCGTTTTTTCGCCCTGAATAGTCAAAAAAGGCAAGCCATGATCCACAGCCATCTCTTGATTGGCTCGGTTAACCCGTCGCGTGGCTAAACGACCACCAATACCTCTAGACTTATCAAATAGCTTAACAGTATAACCTCGATCGCACAACTGACGAGCGCAGGTTAACCCGGCTAAACCCGCGCCAATGATCCCAACATTAATCGAAAAATTTGTCACTAGCCTTCCTAATCCTGTAAACCCTTGAGTTAATATTAGTAGTAATCGGCACTAGCGAAACTAAGTTGATTATTGGGGACCAGGAGGACAAACCACATTGGACGAACTACGCACAGCTTTGGAGTTAGCCACCGAGGAGGAACTACAGCAAATCACTAACATCCTCTTTTGCCGTCGTTTTAACCCTCTCGATTATCTACGAGCGCCGGACGCAATCGCCGTTCAAAGTCAAGATTGGGAAAGTTGGTTAGATAGTGTCGAGGATCGTTTTCGTTACCTGGCTGCCGATGGTGTGACAGTATTAAAAGGTCAAACCGAAAAAGTTAGTTATCGTCAAATTCTGGTCCGTGTCTGTCATTTCCTCAAGGTTCCCTACTCCCAAAAAATGCCGACAACGGAAATTGAAGCGGAAATCTATCTTCACCTCGTTAACAAAGCTTGGAAACGTCTCCCCCCATCGGAACAAAAATCCCTCTCGACTCAAATTCAAAAAGCGCTCGCGGATTCCCACACTCCCCAACCTTTACCGGTTCACCTACAACACAATCCCCTCGATATAGTCCTCAAAGGCAGTAGCGTCATCGCCATTAATTCTATCCTGAAACCGATTCTGCTCAAACATATCGCTGGGCAGTTCGCTCTCCATTTTGTCCGCTATCAAGGGGCAAAAACGGCCGTAGTCCAGGGTGGGGCAATTGTTAATCAAATCGCCCTACAAACGGCTAAACAGGGCATGACTAGAGCGGCAGCCCGCTACGGAGCCGTCAGAACCGTGTTAAGTTTGGTAGGACCGGCTCTATGGGGTTGGTTTATTGCTGATCTCGGTTGGAAGGCGATCGCCACCGATTACGGCCGGATTATCCCGACTATTTTTGCCCTTGCCCAAATTCGTCTGACTCGTGAGGATTGTTGGCAACCTGCCTAGCTTGACATCCTCGCCGCCCTAAAAGTGCGGCGATTCCTAAACCTCACGATTTAAGTTTCTGCTTCCACCACCGTCGCATACCACAGTTAAA
>MTBT01000177.1:0-9536 GCA_002282935.1 Microcystis sp. LSC13-02
ACTTCCCTCAACATCGGAAACAGCCATTGCTATTACTTTTTTAGTTATCAATCTTTCCACCCTGCTTCGGCAGGTTTTTTGGGCTTTTTTACGTCTGAAATGGAAAAACCGCACTTTTTCTGGGTCAACGATTACAACAAGTTATAGCTTAGAAATTAATTAATAGGCAAAGCTTATTCTCCTCTCCCATCTCCCCCGCAACGCGCACGAAGTGGTCTCCCATCTTCCCACACCCCACACCCTTCTCCCTTCTCCCCCAATACTATCGGGACGGGGAAGAATTGATCGGGGGTAAAGAAGGAGAAATTTCGCCACCTCGATCGAATATTTCCAGATTCCATTGACCGAAACGATTACTTTCAAAAGCAATAAAACGACCGTTACCACTAATCGTCGGACGACGCACTTCTCCTAAAATATTTTCGGTGATATTTTTTGCTTGCAGAGTTTGTCGATCATAAATATATATATCGGGTTTACCGGACTGTTCCGATACATAAACAATATAGCGACCATCGGCACTAATATCCGGTTGATCTTGATAGGTTTTTGCTTGATTTAACCCCGGCAGGGGAACTAAACGATTAGCCACTCGATCGAATAAATAAATCGTTCGTTGTCCCAGGCGATCGGAGGCAAAGACCAGATAACGACCATCGTAGTTAAAACGGGGATTATCTTCAGAGGAAGGGGTATTTAAAGTATTTCCTAAAAGCTGTTGGGGAGGGGTGACAAAACCTGCATCACTACATCCCCCCAGACTGATGATATTAACCGCAAGAAAAAGTCCAAGAAGTTTAGGAAACCTGATCATCGGTCGGCGCTGGGGAAGGAAGGATACAACAATTAATATCATCCAGACAAACTTTACCCCAATGCAATGCCCAACGCACCAATTCCACCCGATTATCGGTTTTTGTTTTTGTCAAGATATTACTAATATGATTATCAACGGTACGCTTGCTAATCTCTAGCTTTTCCGAGATTTCTTGATTAGTTAAACCATTAGCCACTAAATCGAGTATTTCTAGCTCTCGATCGGATAATGAAGCGGCTGTTTGAAACTTCCCAGCAGACATAAGTATAATTCCTCTCGTATATGTACTTATCATTCTAGAAGAATTTTTCCCCTAGGAATCGATAATCAGTAATCAGTGATCAGTAAACAGTAATCAGTGAAAAGACAGCACTGTTACTGCCATTTGATGATGCACACTTAATAAATACTGCTCACTTAATACTCAAAACCTGACAGGGGGACAAGCTGGCTGAACTCCTTACAGCACAAGCTTTTTGGGTGTTCGAGCGAAAAAGTTCGATGCAGCTCACCCCCCGTTGTTGATAAGAATTTCTAGTAAGCTCGCCCAAATCCCTGATTCTCTCGTTAGCTTTTTGGCTGAAAGCGATGTATCTGTTTGTAACTGAGGAGCCTCAAAACCTTTATGGACAATGCTTTGAGAGGTCTTGTTCCCCTGTCAGACTCAAAACTGATCAGTGATCACTGATTCAAGGCTGACGGCTGGTACTATATAATAAAAAACGCTCCTTAGTTAGATATTGAGAAAAACATGGAAGTTATCCCCGCTATTGATATTCTCGAGGGCAAATGTGTGCGACTTTATCAGGGAGATTACCAACAATCGCAGGTTTTTAACGATAATCCCGCAATAGTGGCGCGAGAATGGGTCAATCAGGGGGCAACCAGATTACATTTAGTTGATTTGGATGGAGCCAAAGAGGGTAAATCGGTTAATTTGTCAACTATTGAAACAATTCTTAATGATATTGCCATTCCCGTACAGGTGGGGGGTGGACTGCGGGATCTAGAAACGGTGAGTAATCTCCTAAAAATCGGGGTAGAAAAGGCGATTTTAGGGACAGTAGCCGTAGAAAAGCCAGAATTAGTCAGCGAACTTTGTCAAAGCTTTCCGGGGCAAATAATTGTCGGTATTGATGCCCGCGATGGCAAAGTAGCCACCCGGGGTTGGTTAGAAACTTCCGAGGTAGAGGCGATCGCTCTTGGTCAAGATATGGCAAAAAGAGGAGCCAGCACGATTATCTACACTGACATTCATCGAGATGGCACGCTTTCTGGCCCTAATCTCGCTGCTTTGCGAGAATTAGCCGAATCCGTCGAAATTCCCGTGATCGCCTCCGGGGGTATTAGTTCCCTGACGGACCTACTGAGTTTATTGTCTTTGGAACCTTTAGGAGTAACGGGAGTAATCGTGGGCCGCGCTCTTTATACCGGTGCAGTTAACCTCTCGGAAGCGATTAGTGCGATCGGATCGGGCCGTTGGCAGGATCTACCCCCGAATTTTTTCGCTTAACGGACTTGTTTGAGAGTATCCACCTGTTTATTGAACATATCGGTAAATAGTCCCAAAACGGTGCGATTTTCATTGACTTTGATGTTAACACTCACAGACATCCCCGATTGCAGCGGCAGAGTGGATTTATCTTTCAAAACTAACTCTTGACTGTTCAAGCTTACCCGGACGGGGAACCGATAAAAACGGTGATTTTCATCGGGAGGTAAAGCATCGGAACCGATCGAGATTACTTCTCCCTTAATATCGCCGTATTCACTGTAGGAAAAGGAATCAATGCGAATATCGGCTTTTTGTCCCACGCGCACAAAACCGATGTCTTGGTTAGTCACATCCACCTCTGCCACTAAACAACCTTTAGCGGCATCTTTGATCTGGGTGGGACAGCCATCGGGAACAAGTTTTAATAATGCTTCCGCTTGACTTGGTTGGGGAACAAACCCGGGCCGCGCCTTGAGATCAAAGACCACACCATCAATCGGGGCGGTAATTTTTTGATATTTAATCGTCTGTTGTGCTTGACTAATTTGACTATCTAACTCAGCAATGCGCTTGTTGTTATCAATGATAATGCGACTGATCTGACTATCGATTTCAGCGATCCGTTTGTAATTGTCCGCCATTTTATCGCGCACATCTTTTTCCGTGATTACTGTGGTATTAATCAGCTTTTCTTGCGCTTGGGAGATCAACAGGAAATAACGCTTTTCTTCCTGCTCCAGGCGGGAAATTTCGGCGATGCGGGTTTGTACTTCTTTCTCTTGTTTTTCTCGATCGATTTCGCCGTTAGCCTCTTGCTGCTGCAGTTCATTCTGGCGATCAGTTACCGATTGTTTTTGCTTATTAATCTGATAACGGGCGACCGCTCCTTCATCCCCCAAGGGTTCAATATCTTTGAGAATATTACGCTCGATATCCAAGCTTTCTTGGCCCTGTTTCATCGAATTGGCATTACGAGTCTTAATTTCTTCTAAGACGAAGCGATCATTGATTAATTGCGAGCGGGCATCGGCCAACTGTACCCTGGTTTGGGCCAATTGTTTTTCTAATTGTTCCATTTCCAATCTAGCGGCCGCTTGTCGAGAATTGGATTCCCGTCGGGCAGCCCCTAAACGGGCTAATTGATCCCCTTGTAAAGCAGAGCTAGAAGCACCTTCACTGACCTGTGCTTGATAAAGTTGATTCTCTGCCACCAAAGCTGCACGATTACGGGCTAAATCGGCGATTTCACTCGGTAATTTTAATTGAGCGATCGAACTCTCCACTTGTGCCGGTGTCAGATCCTGCGCCATTAACAGACGATAGAATTGATTTTCCTTCTCGGCACTGGCGCGAATTTTTCTCAAGGATTCTAACTGCACTTGCGAGGCACTGGAATCCATTAAAACCAGTACATCACCTTTGTTAACTCGATCGCCGTCTTTAACTTTAACTTCCTGTACTACCCCATTCACCGGTGCTTGTACTTCTTGGACTTTGCCCTGGGGTTTAAGTTGTCCTTGAGCGCCGACCACCTGCTCGATTTTGGCGAGCGCTGACCAAATTAAAGCGGCAGTGGTGACACTCATTAATGTCCAGATAATCGTCCGCGACCAAATGGGCGATTGTTTCAGGATCACCGATTGTTCTGGTGGGCTGAAAGTGGGTAAAGAAGGGGTAATACTTTTATTTTTCGTGGTAGTGGCCACCTTTTTACCCGCTTGGGTCAGTTCATCGCTTTTAGCGTTGCTGTTGCCGTTTTGACCGTTGTTAGAATTACCGTTCATGGGGATTCTCCTATATTTATTTTTTCAGTAATCAGTGAACCGATAACCGTTTACTGATAACTGATAACTGACGACTGACTGACTAGATTTGCGAATCCTGTTGTTTATAGAGAGTATAGTAAAGGCCTTTTTTGGCCATTAATTCCTCGTGGGTGCCTTCCTCCGCTACTGTCCCTTTATCCATCATGACAATAATATCGGAGGATTTGATCGAAGCTAAACGATGGGTAATAAAAAAGACCGTATGATCCTTGAAAACTTCTTTGAGATTCAGACACACTTGCCGTTCGGTGTTATAGTCGAGGGCGCTGGTGGCCTCATCAAGAATGAGAATTTGCGGTCTTTGCAGGACGGAACGAGCGATCGCAACCCGTTGTCGTTGTCCCCCCGATAGGGATGCCCCCCGTTCACCGACGCGGGTATTATAGCCATTGGGCAGGGTCATAATAAATTCGTGGGCCGCCGCCGTTTTCGCTGCCGAGACAATTTCCTCCACAGTCGCATCGGGGTTAGTCAGGGCGATATTTTCCTGTACCGTACCGTCAAATAATAGGGTTTCTTGGGGAACCATGCCGATTTGACGACGCAGGGAATAGAGTTCCACTTTGTTGATATCATAGCCGTCGATGAGAATCCGTCCCGATTCTGGTTCGTAGAGACGGGCTAATAGTTTAGTGATGGTACTTTTCCCAGCACCACTTTCTCCCACCAAAGCGACAAAAGTACCGGCGGGGAATTCTAAGTTGACGTTGTATAGTTGCAGAGGTCCGTGGGGATTGAAGCGGAAAGCGAGGTTTTCGTAGGTGACAGTGCCTTTAATTAAGGGCATGGGGATGTTTTGGCGATCAAGTTCCGCTTCTTGGGGAGTATCGACGATATCGGCTAATCTTTCCAGGGATAAGCCAGTTTCTTGGAAGTTTTGCCAGAGTTGGGTCAAACGCAGAATCGGCGAGGTAACGTAGGAAGAGATAATCCGGAAGGCGATTAATTGACCAAGAGTGAGTTGTCCGTCTAAAACTAGGGCTGCTCCCACCCAAAGCACTAATAAACCCGATAATTGGTTAAAGAAGTGACTAAAGGAACCGGCCAAAGTTGAGGTCATTACCGTTTGAAAACCTTCGGCCACATAGCGCGCATAACGTTCTTGCCACTGCCAACGGGAACGCAATTCGATATTCTGTGCTTTCACCGTTTGAATTCCCGTCATTACCTCCACCAGATAGGATTGGGTTTCGGCGTTTCGTTCGGCTTTTGCGCGCAGTTGTCGCCGCACGATCGGTGCGAAAATAGCTGTGGAGAGAACTAAAATCGGCACGACTCCCAGGGCCCAAACAGTTAGAATCGGGCTATAGATCAACATAACCACAATGTAGATAACCGAGAAAATGGCATCTAATACCACTGTTAGGGCTGTACCCGTTAAAAATTGCCGAATATTCTCTAATTCGTTGATTCTTGTCGAAATTTCCCCCACTGGCCGCCGTTCAAAGTATTTCAGGGGTAAACGCAGCAGGTGATCGATAATTTCTGAACCGAGGGTCATGTCGATGCGGTTAGTGGTATCGACAAAAAGGGAAGTTCTCAAAAAGGTTAAAATTCCCTCAAAAACGGCAATTACTAACAGGAAAACCCCGAGGGTATTCAAGGTTTCCGGGCTATTCTGCACAATCACTTTATCGATGATCACCTGAATCATCAAGGGATTGGCCAGGGCAAATAACTGCACGAAGAAAGAAGCGATAAAAACTTCTATTAAGACTCGTTTATGTTTCTTGACAGAAGGCCAAAACCATGATAGGCCAAAACGCTGTTGCTGGGTGTGTTTGGTGGGTTTGAGCAGAATCACTTCCCCTTTTTCGCCCCAAGATTCCAGAAATTCGCTGGTTTTGCGTTTAATTATCCCCCTTTGGGGAACAGCGATCGTGGTTTCCCGTTGATTAATTTCGTAGAGGATAACGATGCTGTCTTGCCAGCGAATTAGGGCAGGAGGGTTGATATTGGGCAAGGAAGAAGCATTTAGGGGTACTAATTGGCTATGGAGTCCCACTACCTCGGCCACAGCCCCACACAGGGGCAGGGAAAGGCTGCCGGTTCTTTGCAGTTGATCCCCTAGGATGCGTTGGATCACGTCCTTGCGAAAGGGGATATTAAAATATTTGCAGAGCATCTGAAAACAGGCACTCACCGCCTCTAGTTCCGTTTTTCCCCCGAAAAAAGCATAGGATTTGCGGTTTTTCTCGACAGTTTTTTCAAGGTCTATATCGCTGGTGATGTCGCTTATTTTTCCCTGGGGTATATCTAATACCTGGGTGGGTTTATTTCCCTTGATCACTTGGGTTTCTAGGATATCATCCGTTTCTGTTTCCGCAGCCGCTTCGGTTTCAACTGTCAAGAATTCATCTAACTGGTCGGAGGAAAGACCTAATAAGCGCGTGTTAGTCGGATTGTTCTGGGTGATAACTGTGCCGATAGGATAATTATCGGTATTTTCGCTGACTAACCAGAGATAATCATCGTTAATCTGGTTGTAGGACACACAAGCTTTGTTGAAAAGAGCCTGAGCAATTTCTTTCAGGTCTCCCCCACCCCAGGCCTGTTGATTAAGATAGGAGCCTAGGAGAGCATAAACTTCAGCGATCGAGGTTTCTTTAAAGAAATATTGCTTAAATTCCGGGTAATTTTTGATTAAAGACCAAAAATCCTCTTGTTTTAAGGTTAAACAGATCGTGACTTCCGAAGAAGCGATCACCGTTTCACAGGGGGTAGCGCGCAGAAGACTGATCCACCCGAATAAATCCCCCGGCTGTAATTTAGCCAAAGTGACCGGCAGCGGATTGTTAACCCTAGCATCGTAACCCAAAAGTCTGGCCTCTCCCTCGTAGAGAAGGACGAGGTGGGAGGGTAAGCGGTCACACTTGAGGATCGCATTGCCCATCTCATAGCGAAAGGGTTGTAATTTCTGGCCCAGGGAACGTCTAACCTCGACGGGCAGGCGATCGAAGGGCTGTACGGTCTCCAGAAAGGCGGTAAAATCTAAAGTGGTATAACTCATTGGCTAGGCGAAAATTGACTAAGTTGGCAAATAATTAGGGTTTGCGGCAAAAAGTTTGTTGGTGGGGGTAGGGTGTGGGGTGTGGGGTGTGGGGTGTAGGGTTTTACCGATTTTCAGGTGGTCAATTACCTAATTTTAAGTCTAAAAGTCTTATCGAACAATGTTTTTAGATTTATCCAGCAAACCCTAATTAGGCGAAAAGACTAGGTTTACCCAGTGTTGCAAGGAAATGCTATATAATCGATACCTGCTCGCTATTGACTGGGTTTGATTCGGAGATAAATTTCACTGTTTGCATTTGAGCCGTTAACCATTGTTGGAATAAATCATTGCGTAAGCGTTGACGGGTGGGAGGATCCAGTTCACAGGATAAATATTTTTCCAGTCGGACAATCACGACCCATTCTCCCACTTGCGTCGGTGGCCACAGTTGCCCCGGTTTACTTGCCTGGAGAATTTGCCCGATCTGGGGATGGGGGGCACTCAGTTCCACCGGTCCGATTAGTCCTCCGGTTTCCGCTTCTGCTCCCTGGGAGTATTTTTTCGCTAGTTCAGCGAAGGTATTTTCTCGATCCTGTATCCGGAAAAATAGTTCCTGGGCAATGCCGATATTTTTTGTCCGAATCAGGGAATAAACCACCTTATCCAATTGATTTTTGACTTGCAAGAAGTAGGATTCTACTTTGTTATCCCAAGTCTCCTGTTTAAATTTTTCCAATTTAATGTCCCGAAGAATTAGATATTCTAGTTGCTCGGAATCCATCCCGTTTTGTTGTAACCAAGATTTCATTTGCTCATCGTTGGCAATTTGATTATTTTGATAGAAACGGGAATAGGCCGCGTTTCTTTCTTCGGGATTGCAGGTGATATTGGCGATCGCTTGCTCGATAATTACTTCCCGGATTAACTGGGGTAACATACCATATTTTGCCAAAAGAGGCAAGACCTGTGACTGGTTAATTTTTTGGTCGCCGATTTCAATAATTGAACTCATAATAAATACATTTTCCTCTCAGAAATGTTAAAACTATCAACTCTAGGAGCTTCTAAATTTTATTGAGGTGATTATACGTCAAAACAGCAATTTTAAGGCACTCCCCCCTATTTTAATTTTAGTTTTCCCCGTGAAAGCCGAAAATTACGGAAATTAAAGAAATAAGTCGGTCATCTTGACGGGGGTGGTGAGGGGAAGTAGGAAGTAGTCCATATCTGGCCGATCGGCCCCCAAAAATACTGCTCAGAAAGCCCTAATTGCGCCCTCAATTGGCTAGAATAGAATTCTTGCAGAAGTCGGGGAAGGGGGAAATTTTAACCTTTAACCCGATAATATGCACCTCTTTTCCCTACATTGGCAGAAAATTTTTTGATTTGTGCAATATATCTAATGATAAGATATAGGTCTGGCTGCCTTGGAGAGGTGGCAGAGTGGTCGATCGCGCTCGACTTGAAATCGAGTAACCAGCAATGGTTCGTGGGTTCAAATCCCACCCTCTCCGTACTCAACCAATCAAATTTGGACTCAGGTTGCCCGATTGTTCTTAGACAGGGGAAAATAAAATATACTAGGCTAAAAAGATAATATTGAGGCAGTAGCCCCCCGGCATGGTTTTTTGGAAAAGATTGTTTAATAGCTCGGAAGTCACTGCATCTCCTGACTATTCGGGAGACTTGGTAGAGGTTGCCCAGAATGACCTCGGACAGACGCGAGTGTTTTTTAGTACCGATCGAGAGCTAGATCTATATGAGTTAGAAGAACTTTGTGACTCGGTAGGTTGGGCCCGTCGTCCTTTACGCAAAGTTAAAAAGGCGATCGAATGTAGTTTTTTAGTGGTGTCGATGTGGGAAGTGCGAGGTAATCGCCGTCGTTTAGTGGGTTTTGCCCGTGCCACTTCCGATCACGCTTTTAATGCTACAGTCTGGGATGTGGTTGTTCATCCTCACTATCAAAGTAAAGGCTTTGGTAAAGCATTAATGAAATTTATGATCAGGAAGTTGCGGGGTGAGGACATCAGCAACATAACTCTTTTCGCCGATCCGCAGGTGGTGGATTTCTATCGTCGTCTCGGTTTTGTTCTCGATCCCGAAGGTATCAAAGGTATGTTTTGGTATCCCGATTAAGAATGCGGCTCTTAGGCTATACTAAAAAAGGAGTTGATTTCGGGATGTAGCGCAGCTTGGTAGCGCGCCTGCTTTGGGAGCAGGATGCCGCAGGTTCAAATCCTGTCATCCCGACTTGAGAGAAAATTATTAAAATCTTAACTTTGTCTCCTTTCCGGTTGACAGGAAAGGCTGCCTTCTTTTATCGAAAATTTGGGTTAAAACCCCGTCGTTTTACGACGGCTTTAAGCTACAATGGAAAAAGCGATAACCAAGCTAAAAACTGAACCT
>MTBT01000177.1:9607-33825 GCA_002282935.1 Microcystis sp. LSC13-02
CTATCTGCGTCAACCCCATTGACGCGACCACCCTAAAAAAGTGGCGTGGTGAGGAATCGCCGTCCGTTTTACGGCGGCGAGGATGTCAATGCCAAACTGAGGTGAGTTAGCCAGAAAATTAGGGAGTTTTGGGAGAGAAGGAGGAGGTTTTTGGGAAATAACAGGGGTTTTTCCTGCCACTCCTCCTTGTAATATCTCCACAGACGATTATTCTTCTTCGTAATCCTCCTCGAAATCGTCCTCTCCCCCTTCCTCATCCGGTTCTGACCAGCGATCGCTGATGGGTTGGCGACTAAAGCGACTGCTGCCGCGGGAAGAGAGGAAAGCCATCTCATCATCCTCTAAATCGACCACATCACCCTCAGCGTAGGCGCGAGCGGTTTGATCGTCAAGAATCATATCGCTATCCTCACTACTATCGCCGAAACCGGGACGAGGGGGCAAGCCGAGGCTGCTGGGGGGAGCGTAATAGCTACGATTGTTGTAGTTATATTCCTCCTCTGGGGGGGTGTAATCGCTGATCCCCGCCATGTTTTCGTGGGAATTGAAGCCAGTACCCGCCGGAATCAGACGACCGATAATCACGTTTTCCTTGAGACCCCGTAACCAGTCGGACTTGCCTTCGATCGCAGCTTCGGTGAGGACGCGGGTGGTTTCTTGGAAGGAGGCGGCACTGATAAAGCTATCGGTATTCAAGGAAGCTTTGGTGATCCCCAGTAGTACAGGCGTATATTTAGCTGCCGCCCCACCGGTGATCGACATGGCTTCGTTTACCGTCTCCACCTGTCGCAGTTCCAACAATTCCCCAGGTAACATACTGGTATCGCCACCGTCATCGATCCGCACCTTAGAAGTCATCTGACGCACGATCACTTCAATATGTTTATCGGCAATATCGATCCCTTGGGATTGATAGACCGACTGTACCTGATCAACGAGGAACATCTGGGTTTTTTCCAAAGCTTTCAGGGCTGCCTCGTAACTGCCCAAGCTATCCACATAATAATTAAAGAACACCTCTAAAATCTCGTGGGGATTAGCCTGACCATCGGTTAACGCCTGACCCACATCGATACGCTGATTATCGCTCACCAGAGGGTTTTGACTGCCTAAAAGCGGATATTCACTGATCGTGCCGTCATCCTCGACCACCTTAATATCGACGATCTCAGAATCTTGGTACTCCACTTGACAAACTCCCGGTTTGCGTGCCAGGACACAGGCCTCTTTCGGTTTGCGGGCTTCGAGCAGTTCTTCGATTCTCGGCAAACCTTGAATGATATCCCCAGTTTTCGAGCGCTCAAACACCAACAGGACCAAATTATCGCCCCGTTGGACTAAATCCCCCTCATCGATATGCAGAATTGCCCCGGACGATACTCGGTAGGGTCGGGCCTTACGCAAACGGATTTCATAGCCGGTGGTGGTTTGGTCAACGGCCAGCACTTGACCGGAATTGGGGGCTAAAACTTTGGCAGCGATCTCAGCTTCGGCGATTACCAGATCCCCGGCTTTGACGGTGGGAGCAACAGCGAGCGGGAGAATAAACTCGTCACGGTCACTGACAATTAAAAGACGGCGTACCGCTTCGCTGCCCTTGCGAATCCCGCGAATTTCCCCAGCTTCCTTACACTGGATTTCGGTCCGGGCCACCACTGCCCCCGGTGGAATTTCATCGCCATCTTGGACGAGAACGCGAGTCTGAATATTACCCCCTAAAGGATCATTATCACTATCTCGACGCAGCACCAGAGATTCAAGAATGACTAACTGTAAACGCTGACAATCCCTGTCCTCAATCGGTTCTAACTCGATATCGGCCGTCAGATGGGAGACCGATTCTGGTTCTTCGCTAGAAATTTCTAGGACTAATTGGGTGCTGATCAGTTGACAACCCTCGACGGATTTAACTCTTTCCCCGTCTTTAAAGAAAATGCGCTGCACCGATCGCAGTTCGATATGTCGTCCTCCTTCTTGGTTAGCGGAACCTTGGGTGGGAGAAGTGGATTGGTCCTCTACGGTGAACTCCTGTACTGGTCGCAGTAGTAATCCCAAACCCTCGTTAGTTTCCACCCATTCCGCTTGCCGTAACTCCTCGATCGTGACTTCAGGAGTTAACTGTGTCCCAGGGTAAATTAACTGTTCTTGGGCAATTCCGGAGGATTCCGGTTCGATATCCATAAATAACAGCCCCGGTTTGACAATGATCTCCCGGAGGATGTCATTTTTCTGGATGACTTCCACCACACCGCTAGAGTTACAGAAGATGTCTTTAACCACTTCTTCCCCTGCTTCCACATACTGTCCATCTTCCACCTGTAAGAGGGAGATATCTTTATTGACTTCGTGGGTTTCTTCGGGAATCCAGAGGATCGTGCCGCCTTTGGTGATTTCATAACCCTGTTTGCGGCTGCCTTTGGAGACTTCGATATCGACGTATTTAATCATGCCGCCGGTGTGGGTTTGATAGCGATCGTCGATTAACTCGGCGACAATGGCATGATTCTGTACTTTTGTCCCCGGAGTGGTTTTCAGCAGGAAGCGTTGACCATCGACCGTATGAATAATAAATTGTTCCCGACCGGCACTACTTTCTACTTTTACTTCGGCCTGATCCAAGGACACGGAAGCGGTGACGATATCGATTTCCCGGCTATTGGGGGCTAAACGCACCAAACCGCCGTTAGTGGATACCAGCTTAGTTTCCGCCAGCACATCCCCCACTTGTACTGTATCGCCGTTACTGACCACGGGTTCGGCCCCGGTTGGCAAGTTATACACTTCTCCGGAGAGAATCCATAGTAATCCCCCCCGTTGGGCGATGCGGGTGGTGTTGCCTTGGCGATCGGTTTTTTCCTCTGGGACTAATTGGGAGAATAGCACCTCGCCGGCTAAGTCACTGGTTACGTCTTTTGTGGCTTTTTCCGTGGATTTTTGGACTTTATCGGAGGTAATTTCCGCTAGTAACTGTTCCTCGCTTACTGTTGCCCCATCGGTGACGAATAGCAGCGATCCCGGAGTCAAAGAGTAGGTGACGGTTTCTTTGGTTTTATCCTTGGGTGTTAATTTAATTTCCCCTGGGGCCTCCACCTGATCCCGTTCATCCCCGTGGCGAGTTCGCACGTTACGGATACTTAACCCCGGCAGAAAACGCACGGTTCCCTCGAAGGGACTCCGCACTTGCCGGGCTACTTCTCCGGTAAATACGCCCCCAGTGTGGAAGGTACGCATGGTTAACTGAGTCCCCGGTTCCCCGATCGATTGGGCGGCAATAATCCCCACTGCTTCCCCCATATCCACCGGATGACCGTGGGCCAGACTCCAACCGTAACAGGTTTGACAAACCGAGCGGGCTGCTTCACAGGTTAAGGGGCTGCGGACTTTGATTTTATCGACGAGTCGTCCGAGTTTTTCGGCGGTTTCGTCATCGATAATCTGGTTGCGGGTGGCGATCACTTCTCCATTGACCACCACATCTTCGGCCAAGGAACGACCTAATAAGCGATCGCTTAAGGGAATTAACACGCGATCGCCATCGGTCATTGCGGTTAATTCGATGTAACGATTGGTGCCACAATCTGCCTCGCGGACGATGACATCTTGGGACACATCGACGAGACGACGGGTCAGATAACCGGAATCTGCCGTCCGTAGGGCTGTATCAACTAACCCTTTGCGCGCCCCGTAGGAGGAAATAACGTATTCGGTAACGGTCAATCCTTCCCGGAAGTTAGTCTTAATCGGGAGGTCAATAATTTCCCCCTGGGGATTAGCCATTAATCCCCGCATTCCGACTAACTGACGCACTTGGCTCATATTACCCCGCGCCCCGGAGAAAGCCATCATATAGACGGAGTTGAGGGGATCGGTAACTTGGAAGTTGCGAATTACTTCATCTTTAAGTGATTCGGATGTACTATTCCAAGTGTCGATTACTTTTTGGAAGCGTTCCACTTCGGTGATTTCCCCGCGCACATAACGCTGTTCGGTTTGCCGGATTTCCTGTTCGGCACTTTCGATCATCTGTCGTTTAGCCGGCGGTACGGTTAAATCATCCACACTAATGGAAACCCCTGCTTTGGTAGCGAAACGAAACCCGAGGTTTTTCAATTCATCGGCCATTTGTGAACAGCGCGCCGAACCGTAGTTTTGATAGGTCCAAGCGATCAGTTTTTTCAGTTTTCCTTTGTCAACAGTTTGGTTATAAAACATCTCGATCCCAGTAATAATTAAACAGCTATTAGCTATCAGCCATCAGCATTCAGCTATCAGTTAGAAAAGGGAACAGGGAATAGGGAACGGGGAATAGGGAATAGGCAAATTTTTACTTTACTGTCCTTTTTTTTGCTTTTTCCTGGAAAATTCTCTCCTGTCTCCTGACTACTGACTCCTGACTTCTCACTGATAACTGATTACTGATTACTGAAATTACACTTCCGATTCTTCTTCTTCAAGGTCTTCCGTGGTTAAGGATTCGTAGGTGGGGCGAGAGGGGGCGCGACGACCGACATCGACCATCAGATCCACCTCCACATCGCGGGAAGTACCATCGGGAGCATTTTCCACCTTGTGAACGGCGATATCGAGGCCGAGGGATTGCAATTCTCGCATCAAAACCTTAAAGGATTCTGGCGTACCCGGGCGGGGAATCGGCTTGCCTTTTACGATCGCATTTAAAGCCTCATTCCGTCCTTGCATATCATCGGATTTTACCGTTAGCAATTCCTGCAAGGTATAGGCCGCCCCGTAGGCCTCTAGGGCCCAGACTTCCATTTCTCCGAAGCGCTGACCCCCCTGTTGAGCTTTACCGCCCAAGGGCTGCTGGGTAACCAAGGAGTAGGGACCGGTAGAGCGGGCGTGAATCTTATCATCAACCAGGTGAACCAGTTTTAACATATAGGCCATACCGACGGTAACGGGACGGTCAAAGGGTTCCCCGGTGCGACCATCGTAAACGGTGACTTTGCCGGCGTGTTCTTCCTTGAACACCCAATCGCGATTGGGTTTTTTCGAGGCACTTTCTAGCAATCCGTGGACGGTTAAACGGCTGGCTTCTTCCCCGTACATTTCGTCAAAGGGAGTAATCTTAAAGCGTACGCCTAGATTTTCGCCGGCCCAACCCAGTAAACATTCAAACACCTGACCGACGTTCATGCGACTGGGAACCCCCAGGGGATTGAGAACGATATCGACGGCACGACCATCGGGGAGGTAGGGCATATCTTCTAGGGGCAGAATGCGAGAAATAATCCCTTTATTGCCGTGACGACCCGCCATTTTATCGCCCACTTGGATTTTGCGTTTTTGGGCAACATAGACCCGCACCACCATATTGGCCCCGGGGGGTAATTCATCCCCCTGTTCGCGGGTAAATACCCGCACATCTACTACCCGGCCTTTTTCGCCGTTGGGGACGCGTAGGGAGTTATCCCGTACATCCCGTGCCTTTTCGCCGAAAATCGCCCGCAGTAGTTTTTCTTCGGGGGGTTGGTCTGATTCGCCTTTCGGGGTGACTTTCCCGACGAGGATATCGCTTGCTTCTACCCAAGCACCGATGCGAATAATGCCGCGTTCATCGAGGTTTCGCAGGGCATCTTCACCGACGTTGGGAATTTCCCTGGTGATTTCCTCTGGTCCAAGTTTAGTTTGACGGGCTTCGATTTCGTATTTTTCGATGTGGATACTGGTATAGACATCTTGTGCCACCAGTCTTTCACTGATTAAAATTGCGTCTTCGTAGTTATAGCCTTCCCAGGGCATATAGGCGACGAGGATATTCTGGCCGAGGGCGATTTCCCCTCCTTCGGTGGCGGAACCATCGGCGAGGATCTGCCCAGGGACAACCTGTTCCCCTTGATAGACTAAAGGACGCTGATTTAAGCAGGTATCTTGGTTAGAGCGTTGATATTTCTGAATTTCGTACTCGATCTCGCTCTTGCCGAAAATCTCTTTGTCTTCATCCGCCACTTTGATGCGAATCCGGTTAGCATCGACGTAGGAAACGACCCCATTGGTACGGGAAACGATGACCATGCCAGAGTCGCGAGCGGCCTGTGCTTCCAATCCGGTACCCACAAGGGGACGTTCGGGACGCAGCAGGGGAACCGCTTGTCGTTGCATATTGGAACCCATGAGGGCGCGGTTAGCGTCGTCGTGTTCGAGGAAGGGAATCAGGGAAGTTGCCACCGAGACAATTTGGACGGGGGAAACGCAAACGTAGTCCACTTGTTCGGGGGAAGTGGTGGAGAATTCCTGCCGATAGCGCACCGGGATAGTTTCGCCGAGGATATAACCATTTTCATCGGTGGCCACGTCTCCCGGTGCTACCCGCAGATCGTCTTCTTCGTCGGCGGTTAGGTATTTAACGGGGAGATCATAGCGTACTCGGCCATTTTCCACCACATAACAGGGGGTTTCAATAAAACCGTAGTCGTTGACGCGAGCGTAGGTGGCCAGGGAACCGATTAAACCGGCGTTGGGACCTTCTGGGGTTTCCACCGGACAAATGCGACCGTGGTGGGAGGGGTGGATGTCGCGCACGGCAAAACCGGCCCGTTCCCGGGTGAGACCGCCGGGGCCGAGGGCGGAAATGCGGCGTTTATGGGTCAATTCCGCTAGGGGATTGGTTTGATCCATGAACTGGGAGAGTTGCGAGGAACCAAAGAATTCTTTAATCGCCGCTACTAGGGGTTTCGGGTTGACTAGGGAAGCGGGGGTGAGGTTTTGGGATTCGCTGACGGTCATCCGTTCCCGAATGATTCTTTCTAAGCGGTTTAAACCCACTCGCACTTGGTTTTGGAGCAGTTCACCCACGGAACGGACGCGACGGTTGCCGAGGTGGTCGATGTCGTCGGTGTTGCCGATGTCAAATTCGAGGTTAATTAGGTAGTCGATCGCCGATAAAATGTCGGTGGTGGTGAGAACGCGCTGGTTATCGGGGACGTTGAGGCGTAGTTTTTTGTTGAGTTTATAACGACCAACGCGCCCGAGATCGTAGCGTTTATTGTCAAAAAAGCGCGATTCGAGCAGTTGTTGTCCGCCGGTGACGGTGGGAGGTTCTCCGGGGCGTAGTTTGCGGTAGAGGTCGAGGAGGGCCTCTTCTTCGCTGGGATTGCCTTCTTTGTCGAGGGTTTTTTGGTAGAATTCGGGATGGCGTAGGGAGTCAAAGATTTCGTTATCGCTCAATCCGATCGCTTTCAGGAGAACTTGGGCGGATAATTTGCGGGTTTTGTCGATTCTGACCCAGACTAAGCCGTTTTTGTCGGTTTCAAATTTTAACCAAGCTCCTCGGTTGGGAATCAGGGAAGCGGAGTAGGTACGGCGACCGTTTTTGTCGATTTCGGCTTTGTAGTAAACACCGGGGGAACGGACGATCTGATTGACGATGACTCGTTCGGCCCCGTTAATAATAAAGGTTCCCCGTTCGGTCATCAGGGGTAAATCGCCGATAAAGACTTCCTGTTCGATGTTTTCTCCCGTTTCTTTGTTGATTAAACGGGTGGGAACGTACATCTGAACGGAATAGGTGCTATCGCGTCGTTTGGCTTCATCGACGTTGTATTTCGGTTCTTTGAGTCTGTAGTCCTGCCCGAGGAAATGTAGTTCTAATTTACCTGTATAGTCGCTGATGGGGGAAAAGCTATTCAGTTCCTCGATTAGTCCTTCTTCCAAAAACCACCGAAAACTGGAGTGTTGGATTTCGATGAGGTCGGGTAAGAGGTTAAAGGTAAGATTGTTCATAGGGTTACAAGGGCTGATGACACGATAGCGACGGTGGGGAATTGCTCTCGGAGATCGAGGTTTTTAGGGGTTGGGTGTTGGATGTTAGGGTTTTAGGGTTTTAGTTGAATTCCCCCATTTCCCCATTTCCCCGTCCCCTGCTCTGTGCTAATAAACTATGTTTTTTAACTGGGGAGTTGAAATAAGTTGCGGGCGTTCTGGGTGGTTTGTTCGGCTAAGGTTTCGACCGGATAGCCGCGCAGACGGGCGACGGTTTCGGCCACATGGAAGACGAAAGAGGGTTCGCAAGGTTTACCGCGGTGGGGATTGGGTGAGAGAAAGGGGCAATCGGTTTCGATCAGGATGCGATCGCCAGGGACAATTTGGGCGGCAGCTTGCACGGTTTTACTGTTTTTGAAGGTGACAATGCCGCTAAAGCTGATGTAAAAACCCAAATCTAAAAACCATTGAGTTTCTTCGGGGTTGCCAGTCCAGCAGTGCATCACGCCGCCAATTTTGCCCACTTGTTGCCGAAAGGCGCTGATTTCCTCCCGCATTGTCGGGGCTGCATCTCGACAATGGATAATCACGGGTTTATCGAGACGATGGGCGATTTCTAACTGCCTCCAAAAGACCTGTTTTTGCTGCTCTTGATTATCCGCTTTATAGAAGTCTAAACCCATTTCCCCGATCGCCACGACGCGCCGATCAGATCGGGCTAGGGATTCGATCTGATCGGCACTATTATCTCGCCATTTTTGGGCATCTAGGGGATGTAAACCGACGGCGAAGGAAATTTCCTCAAATTGATCGGCAATGGCTTTAATTGCCGCAAACTCCTCTGGTTGAACACAGGAGTGAACCAGATGAACGACTCCCACACTTCGCCAACGTTCGGAGATAGCGGGCAAGTCGGCTTGCAAAACGTCAAAGTTCAAATGAACGTGCGTATCTATTAATTGCATCGACCCCCGATCGCTTGTTGCGTCTGTTCTGATTACAGCTTAATCGTTTCTTAGGAAGCTTGGCTAACTTTTTGCAAGGCTTTGGCTAAACCGGCTTTTTTTCTAGCGCCGTTGTTCCGGTGCAAGACGTTGCGCTTGACGGCTTTATCGATTTTACTGTAAGCTTCCGATAGAGCTTGTTGGGCGTTTTCTAGCCCTTCTGGGCTGGGGTTGGCTCCGTAGGCTGAGACAGCGACAAGACATTTTTTGATCAGGGTTCTTACGGCTGACTTGTACGCTTTGTTGCGTAGACGATTTCTTTCGGAGATTTGGACTCGTTTGAGTGCAGACTTTGTATTAGCCACAGTCGTTTCTTGTTCTCAATACTGGTATGGTTAATCGGGACACAGACAAACCATAATAACAGATCTGTGCTATTTGTTGCAAGAGTTTTCTGGACAAGATTGGGGCAACCCCGGAGATATTTTCAGGATTAGGTTCCCACAGATGGGGACGTGTAGATGACGATAAAACTGAGCCTCAAGGAGACTCAGTTGCCAGTTTTTTAAGAGCGGGAAGTTAACGAATGTACTCTTTGAGGATACTATTACGGTTGGGGTGACGCAGTTTCCGCAGGGCCTTGGCTTCTATTTGACGAATGCGCTCGCGAGTGACGTTGAAAATCTGGCCGATTTCTTCGAGTGTTTTCATCCGGCCGTCATCTAAACCGTAGCGCAGACGCAGCACATCGCGTTCGCGAGGACTAAGGGTATCGAGGACGTTTTCTAAATCCTCGCGTAATAAATTTTTAGAAACTTCATCTTCTGGGGTTTCCCCATCTGCTTCGATAAAGTCTCCTAAACGGGAATCTTCTTCTTTACCGATGGGAGTCTCTAGAGAAATAGGTAATTGGGCAGATTTAGCAATAAAACGCAGTTTTTCAATGGTCATCTCCATCTTGGTGGCGATTTCTTCCTCGGTGGGTTTGCGACGCATTTCCTGAGAAAGAATCTTGGTGGTTTTTTTGATCCGGGAGATGGTTTCGTAGAGGTGGACGGGAAGTCTAATGGTGCGGGATTGATCGGCGATCGCCCGGGTGATGGCTTGACGAATCCACCAAGTGGCATAGGTGGAGAATTTATAACCCTTTTCGTGGTCGAATTTTTCGGCGGCGCGGATCAAACCGAGGGAACCTTCTTGAATTAAATCTTGGAAGGAAAGACCGCGATTCATGTATTTCTTGGCGATGGAAACCACTAAACGCAGGTTCGATTGTACCATTTTTTCCTTAGCGCGACGACCATGGTACAATCGACGCTTAAAGGCCGATAAGTATTCCTTTGATTTCGCCAGCCATTCTTCCACCAGGGGAGCCATTAGCTCCGTCTTACCTAAATAAGCCTTAATATCCGATAATTTCGGTTCTTTTTCCGATTTTTCTGCGATAATTTTTTCGATGCGCTCGAACAAGAAAACCTGTTTTCCCCATTCAGCATCGGTATAGAGGCGGAAATCTTCGCGAATACGTTCTAATTTCAGTAGATCGGCGATTTTTCTCGCTAATTCGATCTCCTCCTCCGCTCTCAATAACCGAATCCTGCCGATCTCTTGCAGATAAATCCGAATCGAATCTTCCGTATAGGGTTTTTTTCTGGCTGCGTCGCGACGACGAGCGCTGGCAAGGCGGCGGGTTTTTTTGCCATCGTTGCTATCGCTGGTTTCTTCTAGCTCTAACTCGATATCCTCATCATCGAAGTCCTCGTCTAGGTCAATCAAATCTAAATCCAATTGCGGCTCGGTAAGGGTTAGTACATCGTGGGCCTGCGTCATGCCGTTTTCCTCTTGCTCCTTCTGTGCAAAACTAGAAGATCGAATCTCAATCTAGGTGATACTGAACGAATTTGTGTCTCCAATCCGAGACGGGGAAAGACTTTTCCGATTGTAGCTTTAATTACAACAAATGGGAGAAGATCTTTGCTTAAATTCTTTTGTGTCGATGCGATTTTAGCGACACGGAATGCTGTTTTAGCTCGGTCAACTCATAATCTGGCTCCTGCAAAAATTGGGTAAATGGCTGGAGGACTGCAATCCGATCACCCGATTGTCTGCGGTGTTGACCAGATAACTAACAATCAAAGGAATTATGGGGTGGGTTAACTGTTCCCAATGGCAAGGGGAACAGCATTCCTATTTGCCTTTGCTAATTCCTTTGGTCCTTAGCCATTGTATTTAATTTGATCGGATTCTTACGGATAAATTTCATCCCTCATTGCTTTTACGGGAATCTGTTTCTGGTACATCTGCACCATGATTAATCAGAGCGCAAGCTCATAATATTAACTTAGCAACATTTTAGAAATTTGCGAGACAAATTTAAGATTTTCTCCAACAGCGCCATGGGGTGTGGGAATTATGAATTATGAATTATGAATTGGGGTGACCACTTCGTGCGCGTTGCGGGGGGAAGTGGGGTGGTGGGGAAGTGGGGAAGTGGGGTGATGGGGTGGTCACTGCGTGCGCGTTGCGGGGGGAAGTGGGGTGGTGGGGAAGTGGGGGAATTTCAACTAAAACCCTAAAACCCTAACACCCTAAAACCCTATCTAGACTTGGACCATTTCTGGGGTTTTTTCCTTCTGCTGCAGTGCGACGTGGAGACGGTTTAAGGCACTGACGTAGGCGCGAGCGGAGGCGACAATAATATCGGTATCGGCCGCGTGAGCGGAGTAGGTGCGTCCTTCGTAACGGAGACGGATAGTCACTTCTCCTAAAGCATCGATTCCCTCGGTAACTTCCCGCACCGAGAAAGAGATTAATTCGTTAGGAATCTTCACCACTCGATTGATCGCTTTGCAGAGAGCATCCACTGGCCCTGTACCAATGGCCGCATCGGATAACTCGCTACCGTCGGGATTGCGAATCGTTACCGTGGCCGTGGGCCGGGCGCTATTTCCACAGGACACTTGTACTAATTCAAGGCGGAAGTGATCGGGAACGGTATCGATTTCATCGTTAACAATCGCTTCCAGATCGCGATCGGTGATTTCCTTTTTGCGATCGGCCATTTCTTTAAACTGGATAAAAGCGTTATTAAGTTCCGTTTCCGAAAGTTCAAAACCCAATTCCTGTAAACGAGAGCGAAAAGCGTTGCGGCCGGAGAGTTTACCGAGAACGATCTGATTATGGGTTAAACCGATCGATTCTGCATCCATAATCTCATAGGTGAGTTTATGTTTTAACACCCCGTCCTGATGGATTCCCGACTCGTGTGCGAAAGCGTTAGCACCGACGATCGCCTTATTCGGTTGCACGATCATGCCGGTAAGATTAGAAACTAGGCGAGAAGTGCGATAGATTTCCTTGGTGTTGATCTTGGTTAAAGGTTCCGTGGATTCTGGGGGACGACCAAGGAAAGGATTAAAATAGGAGCGCCGGACATGAAGGGCCATCACCAATTCTTCTAGGGAAGCATTACCGGCGCGCTCACCGATACCGTTAATGGTACATTCCAACTGTCGAGCGCCATTTTTAACTGCTTCGAGGAAATTAGCCACCGCTAACCCTAAATCGTCGTGACCATGGACGGAGATAATCGCTTGGTCGATATTGGGGACATTTTCCTTAATTCCCCGGATTAAAGCCCCAAATTCGCTGGGGGTGGTGTAACCGACGGTATCGGGAATGTTAACGGTGGTGGCTCCTGCGGCGATCGCTCTTTCGAGGACTTGATAGAGGAATTCCGGATCGCTGCGGCCGGCATCTTCGGGGGAAAATTCCACATCATTAAGGAAGGATTTGGCATAGGCCACCATTTCCGGCACAATCTCAAGAACTTCCTGACGGGTCTTCTTAAGTTTGTATTGGAGGTGGATATCGGATGTGGCTAGGAAGGTGTGAATTCTGGGCTTGGCGGCGGGTCTGAGCGCATCGGCGGCAGATTTGATGTCTTTTTGGGTAGCCCGGGCTAATCCGCAAATAATCGGGCTATCAGCTTCGCTGCCGACGCTGGCGGCAATTTTCTGAACCGCTTCAAAGTCCCCCGGACTAGCGTGGGGAAAACCCGCTTCAATGACATCAACTCCCAGTCGTGCCAGTGCGCGCGCTATGGTTAGCTTCTCATCCACATTTAAAGCGGCACCCGGGGACTGTTCCCCATCTCGAAGGGTGGTATCGAAGATAATCACACGGTCTGGACTGGTATTCATAGTTTTTTTGTACCGTTAACGAACTTGGGAGTTGTTCCTCTGATTATAGCAGCCGCGGCCGAGGGGATTGTTAAGGAAAATTACGCTGAGAATTTCTCGACTTGCTCGCGCTTTTCCTGCTTGCCCTTTTTTTGGCTACCATAGAGGATATAGATAAATTGGCGAGGGAGTTAACAATGTTTGGCAAACCAGCGAAAGAACCGAACCCACCGGAGGTAAAAGACCTACAGGAGGTGATGTTTTCGATTAAGCAAAATCTCGAACCCGATCAGGATAAAACTGATATTAATCTTGTTGAGACTCCCCCGCCAGAGGTGGTTACTGTCGTTGAAAATATTAGTAAAATTCTCTCTCCCTATTTTATCGTTTTGGTGGGTTTATTCCTCTATGATCGGAATAGTTTTATCGGTTTTTTGTTAGTATTTACGGGAGTTTTAGCGATTTTCGGAGTTTCTCTCAAGGATATTAATAAACTCGTTGAAGCAGGGAAAAAGTTTTTCCAATCTAAATAGTTTTTACCTCTGGATATGGTGATAACTGGTAACTGATAACTGGTAACTGATAACTGATAACTGGTAACTGATAACGGATAACTGATATAAGATTATGTCTTTAGTTGCATCTTTACTCGATCGAGTATCTCCTCAGAGTTTACAACAATTGCGAGCCAGCGATCGAGCTTGGCAAGCTTTGCGCTTAGAAAATCCAGTTATTCCTACGGTAATTAATCAAAGTCAAGAATTTTTAGGAGAGACGGATTTTGATCTAGTGATTGCGGGGGGAACTTTGGGAATTTTTATCGGGGCTGCTTTGCAAACTAGGGGCTGGCGTGTGGCATTATTAGAAAGAGGTATTCTGCGCGGTCGTCAGCAGGAGTGGAATATTTCACGTTTAGAATTAAGCAGTTTTTTAGAGTTAGATTTATTGACAGAAGCTGAATTAAATCAAGCGATAGCGACGGAATATAATCCTGCGAGGGTGGGATTTTATCAAGGTTATGAGCTTTGGGTTAGAGATATTTTAAATATCGGTGTTGATCCGGTTTATTTGCTAGAGACCTTAAAAACTAAGTTTTTAGAAGCGGGAGGAAAGTTATTAGAAAATTCGGGGTTTAGCGGGGCAATTGTTCATGGCGATGGAGTAATGGTTAAAACGGGAGAAGTAACTTTAAAAACCCGTTTATTAATCGATGCGATGGGTCATTTTTCGCCAATTGCAAAACAGGCAAGAAAAGGAGAAAAACCCGATGGAGTTTGTTTAGTGGTGGGTAGTTGCGGTCAGGGTTTTCCCAGTAATGAAACTGGTGATTTGATTTATTCTTTTACCCCAATCTTGCACCAATGTCAATACTTTTGGGAAGCATTTCCCGCTAGGGATGGTCGGACAACTTATTTATTTACCTATCTCGATACCCATCCCGATCGCTTTAGTTTAGAATTTTTGATGGAGGAGTATTTAAGATTACTGCCGGAGTATCAAAAGGTGGATTTAGAAGCGATAAAATTTCAGCGTTTTCTAGCGGGTTTTTTCCCGGCCTATCGTCAAAGTCCTTTAAAAATGCCTTGGGAAAGAATTCTGGCAGTGGGAGATAGTAGCGGTAGTCAATCTCCGGTAAGTTTTGGTGGTTTTGGGGCAATGGTCAGGCATTTAAAAAGGCTAACTTTCGCCATCGAGGAAGCTTTACAAATCGATGCTCTAAACCGAGAATATTTAGCCCTTTTACAACCCTATCAACCTAATATATCGGTAACGTGGCTATTTCAAAAAACCATGAGTGTCCAGATAGATGCTAACCCTAATCCCAATCAAATTAATGACTTAATGAGTGGAGTTTTTCGGGTAATGGATAAGTTGGGAGATGAGGTATTAAAACCGTTTTTACAGGATGTGGTGCAGTTTTCTTCCCTCTCAAAAACTTTGCCTTTGGTTAATCCTCAATTAGTTTTACCGATGATTCCGCAAGTAGGTATCAGTCCTTTTATCGATTGGACGGGACATTATTTTAATTTAGCTTTGTATAGTGGTTTATATCCCTTGGCAGCCACCTTAAAACCTGTTTTAGAAAAGTTACCCGACAAGCAAAAATATCTTTACCATCGTTATTTAGACAGTTGGAAATATGGCTCTGGGGGAGATTTTATCAGTGAACAGCAAACTGATAACTGATAACTGATTTAATCTTTATCTTGAAAAAATTGTTGATCGAGATAATTAACTTTAGCATAGGGTTCTAAAGCGGAGAGAATTTGTCGGCCATAACTGCGGGCATTGACACGATTATCGAGGACAGCCACACAACCTTGACACTCCCGGAGAGACTGGACAGATTTCTGAATTTCCCTCACTGCTGTGGGTAAAAGATAGGCACGAAACCAGTCGAGATGTTGTCGTTTGTAGTAAGCAATTTTGCCAGCAACGAGAGGATTTTCGGGGGATGGCAAGGGTAAAGTAGCGATAATTAATAAACTGGGAGTCGGAAATTTTTCTTGATGGGTTTGCCAGAATTGCCAACCACAAACCAGAATAGTATTATTATTAATCTCAGTTTTTTCCACTTGCACTCGCGAACCGTAATCGGCTGCGATTTGGGTGGCAATTTGTGCCTTGAGGGGAACATCTTCAATCAGGATCACGATCGGTTGTTCACTGGTATGATTAGCACTAACTAATTCTCGCACTTGCTTTAATAACATCAGTTGAAATTCGGGTGTGTTGGGGGCGCTGATGCGATCGGGTAGATATAAATGAATATATTCACTTTCGCGATCAGCTGCAAACTTTAGAGTTAAAATATCTCCGATACCCTGATTTTGGCGGTATAAATTAGCGGATTTTTCGCTATCTAAAAAACTGCCGATTAAAACAAAGGGTTGCTGCTGCCAAATTGGTTTGAGAAAACTAGCCACTTCCAGAGGACTGATTTTTAGGGTAAATTCTTCTCGATCTCGATCTACTGATGTCCAGAGGAGATAATTATGCTCGGGGATTTTTGCCGCTAAAAGTTGCCAAGCAGAATCAGTGGCTAAGTCTTGATCCAAGCGTTGCAGGAGAGCAATTATATATTCTTTTTCTTTGGCATCAATAAGATAGCAATTATAGGGATTAATTGGATGACCAAGAATACTTTGGCTAAGTTGTGCTTTAATTAAGTCTATAAACTCTCTATGCTGGGGATATGCTGACCCTAAAGCGAACCACTGTTCGGGAGTAATGGTGACGGTGAGATAATCTACTAGACAAGTTTCTAAATCTTCGGCTCGATCGATTATTGTGGGGATATTCTGGGGAAAATGACCGAGATTGCCCAATTTATCCTCTAACCATTTTTGGGGTGTGGTGAGGAGTAAACCCGTAAAATTAGCGGGAAAGCGATCACTTTTGAGGATATCTCGCTGAGTTTGTAACCATGCTTGCAGATGGGGGATTTCCACTTCCAACAGTAGGTTTACTTCTGACTCTGGGGCAACAACTAGAACAGGTGTATCAGCTAAAAGAGCTGGGGTGAGATAACTCAGACAATAACGGGTGAGAGTAGTTCCAGTTTGTATGAGAGAGGAACGTTTTAGGCGTAAGGCTCTGGCCACCAGTCGCCCCATAGTGAGATGATGAGACCAGTAAAAGCGCCCTTGTTCCCGTAAAAAAGCGCGTAGGGAAGAATGAACCGCTGCTTCTAATAAAACCATCTCATCTCAGTTATTGGTTATCAGTGATCGATCATAGCCTTGATTTTGTCACTGATTGCAGTCCGAGAGTCTCTTAGGGTGAATTTATTTGTGCTAAATCTGTTGAGTATAGAACCTATTTGGTATCTCTCTTGTGACGCTTCACGGGTAAGAATTACAGGTATTTTGGCTAATTCGCTCTAATCCATACTGGGTAAGGACTCTATAGGCTACTTATGAGGACAGGCACTCATGCAAGAGGCACTCATGCAAAAGGGGGAATGAATAATCAGTCTTTAATAACCGGATTTAGTACAATACCATTTTTCAAGAGTAATGGCAGAGATGGTTAATTGCCCTCACCCCCAACCCCTCTCCCGTTCTGGGAGAGGGGAGTAGGAGGCAAGAGGCACTCTTGCCTCATCTCAACAAGCAATTTAAATTCGCGGGCAGCTTAGGATTTTTTACCACGACGAGATAGTAAGATACCGATGGCACCGATACCGAAAATACCCAGTGTCATGGATGGTTCGGGGACGGGAGTGGCAGTCATCTTAAACTCACTGGTGATAAACATTCCAAAAACGTTATCATCATTGCTTGGGTTCTGTGTTGTTAAGCGCAGGAAGGTATCTCCAGGTGAGATAAAAGGAGCGGCATTATCGCTATTACCGAGAGCGAGGTTATAGTATTCATCATCGATTCTCGGTCCAAGTAAGGAGGAAGCGAATGGGCCGGGGTTAGCAGGGTCATCACCTATTCCCCCAACAGTTATTAAGGCTCCGTTGGCTCCTTGACCGTCATCCTGTCCTCCTGCACTTGTGCTCAATCGTCGATTATTGGTCGAATTAGTGGTTACGTCAATCTGGGTGAATTGCTCACTCGTCGGTTGAAGGCTGTAACTAGAAGCGAGTGAAACCAGAAAATCTCCTCCAGTGTAAGGACTGGCAAAATTAAACTGGCTCGTGTCTCCCCCGGTGCTTAGTTCCCCGTCTAAGATAACTGAGGTAAAACCTTGGGTAGAAGGATTACTATAGGCAACGACAAGAACCGCACCATCGTTAGTTGGGATTGGCCCATTTTCAGTAATGCTAAAGTTTTGCAATCCTCCCGTAAAAGAGGCAGCGATGATATTGGTGACATCCCAACGGGCAGTGGTAGCTGGGTTACTATTCGGACTAAGAATAGTTGCTGAAGACAAGGAGAGCAAATTTCCGTTAAAAGTTACTCCGTAAACTGGACTCATATCCCAGACGGAGGCGGCATAGAGATAAGCCCTCTTAATAGTAGAACCTGTGGGTATATTGGCCTGAATAATTCCGCTGTTGGAGAGGCTTCCAAAACCGTCAATAGAAAGGGCGGCGTTGGAAATGGATTCTCGTACTATCAAACTGGCGGAAGCAGGGGCAATGTTTAGGCAAAGTCCAACAGTAATCCCCAGGGGGAGCAATGAATAAGTAAGTTTTTTCATGATGAGCAACGGGTAACAACTTTCAGATTATAGCGTTTATCATGAAGATGAAGTATGGCGGTATTTGTCATCATTTCTGGACGATCAGATAATATTCCGACGTTCCGCCGTTCCGTCTTTCTCTAAAACCAGAAACTTCGTATCTCACTGTTAAGATAACTGCTAATAGACTGCATATCTATTCATAATTTGTTTAAGTCAAATTTTTCAAAGGTAATGGCAGAGATGGTTAATTGCCCTCACCCTCAAACCCTCTGCCAGAAGGCTGTTTTTTGGTATTTTTGAGACAGGTTGAGAGTTTCCAGCTTAAGATTTTTTTTATTTAGGACAGACATAGGGTGCTAACAGACTTAAAAAACCATTGGCTGCAAAAGATCACTATTGCAATTAGCTTTGACAAATCCCAACACAGTCTAGACGAGAAGCGGGAAACAATGGCAACAATTTAATTTAGTCTGACTATGATCGTACAACCTTTATACAAAGACTTGTGTGATTTGACGCAGTAAAAGAACTATTTAAGGACACAAGTAAGCTAAAACAGGCGTAATTAGTCAGCGCAATAAAAAGTTTTAATTGAGAAGGGACAGAACCTCCAGAGAACCAACTTGAGCCACTTTGCACACTTTTGTCTTTTTGTCAAATTTTATGTTAAGAAAGATATGACACCGAATCCGTTTTTAATAGTGTGATTAACTCCCAAGTTATGGATTGTTTTTCCCTGCTCCCCGCTCCCCACTCCCCACTCCCCACTCTCCTATACCTTTTAAATAGGATTTAGTATGACTAATGGATAGGCCTGCTACGAATAAGGAAAAATGATATTGGTATTGATATTTTGAGCTTATGCTGTCCCATCTGCTTTTTACTTGCGACTTGGTGTGAGATGATCTAGAAATGTGTATTTCATGACAAGGATAAAGAAAAGTAATGGCAGAAATTCAGTTTTCCAAGGGTTTAAAAGAACCTGTTGTTCCCGATATCCGCTTAAGTCGCACTAAAACGGGGGAGAAAGGATCGGCAAAATTTTATTTTGAGCAACCGACTATCCTCGGAGATCAACAAACTGAAGAAATCACGGGGATGTATCTCATTGATGAAGAAGGGGAAATCGTCACCAGGGAAGTAAAAGGCAAATTCATCAACGGTAAACCCACAGCGATCGAAGCTACGGTTATTTTCAATTCTCCCGCAGAGTGGGATCGTTTTATGCGTTTTATGGAACGTTACGGTAGCGAAAACGGTCTAGAATTTACTAAATCTTCCTGATTAACCAGTAAAAAACCCGCATTCAGGATCGATGCGGGTAAAGGGAAGAAATCAGAAGAAAAACCTATTTAACTTCCAACAATTCCACATCGAAAAGTAAAGTCGCGTTGGGAGGAATCACCCCACCCGCACCCCGCGCACCATAACCTAATTCTGGGGGGATAATTAAGGTACGCTGCCCACCGACTTTCATCGATGCCACTCCTTCATCCCATCCTTTGATCACTTGACCAACTCCAATGGTAAAGGTAAAAGGTTGATTGCGATCTTTGGAACTATCGAATTTTTTGCCGTCTGTGAGGGTTCCCGTGTAGTGAACAGTCACTTTTTGACCTTTTTGAGGACTTTCTCCAGTTCCTTCCACGATATCGATGTATTTTAGTCCCGAATCGGTGGTGACTGCTTGATCTAAATCCATGGAGATGATTTCCTTATTAATAGTTTGAGTGATAGCGGGTGGCTCGATTTCTGCGGCGATCGCATTGGTTTTTTCCCCCCCACCAAAGAGGGAAGCAACGATTAAAAATAAGCCACAAACCGCAATGATAGCAAAACTGAGCAAGATTTCGCGCATTGATTTCATAATTCCCTAACGCCAGAGTTTATTCTCTAAGTCTCTCACCTGCCGTTCTAATCTATCAATCCTTCCTCGCAGTTCGTCCATTTCCGATTGTCGGGGAACCCCTAAATCCTGCAAGATATTGCGGATATAGCGTTCTAAGTTATTCTCGAAGCTCCCCTGTTCAGACTTCATCTGTGTCATCAGATCATCGACAAAGTTTTTAGCCTGATCGGAATTGATTTTACCGTCTTTTACTAATTCGTCGCTCACTTCTTTGATCTTTTCTGCCACCATGGAAGTAGTGCCAATACCCATCAGCAGCAATTGTTTAATCCAGTCGCTATTATCCATTGTTTTCACACCTTTCAAGGAGACGGGGACAAAAATATCCCTATTCCATTATGGACTTTTGCGGCGGTAACGGCAGAGCGATCGAGCAGATAACCCCCCAAGGCTATCCCGGTGGAACTACCCCCATCTAGGTTTAAACCGTCTTTTGCCGCCATTAACAGCAAAATTCGGGCTAATTCGCCTAAAGTTGCCCCCCTTCCCCCGACACGATTATGGATAGCCACTAGCAAAATTTTTCCTTCTCGACTGACGGCGATCGCACTACGGGAAGCCTGTTGATTTTGGAATGCAGGACTAAATTTTTCGGCATTTCCGTCCAAAACTATGCGTCCATTCTGCAATAATAGGGGGCCAGCACCTAAAATCTGGGGATAATCAGCAAAATCTCTCGGTAGGGTGACGCTATCGAGGTTGACTCTTTCACCAATATTTAAATTAATCTCTGTCTTTCGGCAGATGACTAAATAACCATTTTCTGGTGTGGCGATACTATCCTGTGGGAAAAGATTATTTAATTTCTCCGTTATGCGATCGCCTTGGACGACTAACCCAGTTTCGCGCTCGGTGAGGGGATGATAATTACTTCCCCAATCGCGAGTATAACGACTGCAGCCGGCTGTCAGGAAAGCACTATTTAACTGGGTTAGGGGAAAACGTTGTCCAGTGGCAGTAATGAGAGTTTCCTCTAAACTGAGGCGATCGATCCTGATCTGACCACGATTATCCCATGCGATCGCTCCTCGGTTTAAAATTGGTCCGGATAACCATTTGCCATCGACACGAATTGCCCCCAAAGGTAACTGATTATTACGATTAAAAAAGCCGCCATTAATCATCGCTACCGCATTACTTTCGCTATTAATCGCGATCAGGGGATTAGTGCCGCGCATTGAGGTGGAATTAGCGGTAATTGGTTTAATAGTTATCTGAGGATTTCTGGGATCGATTTCTAACCAAGTCACGGGAAACCAATCTTTGTCTAACTGGATATATTTTTGATTCCAGATTAACCCTGGTTGCCAAACAATGCGCTTTTCATCCATAGCATCGGGACGAGAATCAATAATAATTCGGGGAGGATTATCCACACTGCTGATCTGTAATCCGTAGGCAGTGGGAAGATTGATTTTTAAACGACTGATCACTCCATTATTTTCTAAGGAAGTGATCTGAGTGGGTAAGTTATTATTGGAGTTGCCTAGATCATCTTCATCGTTATTTTGGTTACTGTTGCTGCTAGTTTGGGGTTGAAACCTAGAGATAAGCGATTGCTGGGCATTTCCTTCTAGGGTAATCACTGCTTGATTTTTTGCCTGACTAACTTGCCAAAAGGTCGGGCGATCGAGTTGCATAATAATCCGTTGTACTGCTCCATAATTTTCTAGCTGAATATCTTGAATCTGGGGAGCAGGAAAGTTAATAGTTAAACTATCGCCATTAATAGTGGTTGTTGCACCCGTTGTTAGTAAAATATCCGTAACGTCTAGCCAGCGATCGGAATTGATAAAATTAGCTGATAAAGTTTGTAAATTAAACCAGCTTATCGGTTGCTTTTTCGGATCATTTGTGCTAAGAAAATCCATGCCGAATAATTGTCTTGCTCCCGTGTCACTTATGGCAATTCTGGTACTATTTCCTACTGTCCACTGTCGCCAAGGAATAGAGAAAGAACGACCATTAAGAATAATTGTTCGTCCCTGTTGCTGGTTTGATAAATCCCTAGAAGCTAAAGTTATTGGTGATCTATGATCGGCTAAAGATATAGCTGGACTGCCGATAATTATCAAGGAAGTTACCGTTAAACAGATAGATTTGATAGTCAGGGAATTTAACTTCATAATTATCTCCCTAAATCACCTTGTTTAAGGGGAAATTTGACGATTTATATCCTTGGCAAGAGAGGCTAGAAGGAACTATATTTTCTTGATCGATAACCTCTAATAATTGTTCAGTTGTTACTACCATCGGTTTAGAGTTAGATAGATAACTAGAGGCTTTTTTAAGTTGTTGATCGTAGGTAACTAAATAATCACAATTAGCGGCACTACTTAAGATTAAAACATCATTCGAGTCTGCCAAAATATTGCGAATATCTCTAGCATTTTGCCAATATTTATCAAGTTTAACTAAATCAAAATCCAAGATAGTCACCTTTTCTTGAATCCGATCGACTATTTCAGGATGATTACGAACTTCTGCTAAAAATAATAACTCTTGTAAAACAATCGCATTAATAGCAAGACAAACGCGATCGAGAAATACTCGATCGAATAAATGTACACTGGCTAGATCTCCTCGTAGATAAGAAATCAAAACATCAGTATCTAAAAAAACTAGAGGCTTCTCCATTGATTTTCTTCTCCTTGATGATAAAGAGCAATGATTTTTTCCGTGACTTCTGCAATACTGAGATGATCGCTATTAACTTCGATCGCATCTGCGGCTTTTCGCAGGGGTGCTAGGGAGCGATTACTATCCAAATAATCCCTTTTTTCAATCTCTTGGGTTAATTCTGCGAGACTAATACCCCCATTTCCCTGCGCTTCTAAGTCTTTCAATCTTCTTCTGGCTCTTTCTTCGGGTGTTGCTGTCAAGAAAATCTTTAATTCCGCTTCTGGGAAAACATTAGTACCAATATCCCGACCTTCGACGACTATTCCCCCTGACATTCCCATCTCTCTTTGCAGGGTGACTAACTGCTGTCGCACCGCTTTTTGAGCGGCAATTCTGGACACTTGCGCGGTAATTGCGGGAGAGCGAATCTCTAAAGTCACATCCTGCCCGTTAATCTTCACTATAGTCGCATTTTCGGGACTATCGGCTGGGATTATTGCTATCTTCGCTAAAGATAATAACTCGGCGATGGCCGCTTCTGCGGACAAATCCAGACCGGAATTGACCACTAACCATGTCACTGCGCGATACATCGCACCGGTATCGAGATAGGTTAACCCCAATTTTTCCGCTACTAAGCGCGTGACTGTGGATTTTCCCGCTCCAGCAGGCCCATCAATAGCGATAACTGCCCGACGTTGACGCAGGATAATATTATCAATTAAACGGGTTTGACCGATCGAACCGGCGATCGCTAACAAGCCATCTGTCTCGATCTGCTCGATCGGTTGTAAACTCTGGGGATGGACTAAATCCAGATACTGACAGCGAAATTCTGGTACTCTGTCGAGATTTTTTTGAACAATAGCCAGTAGTTTTTCCCTTTGTCTTTCCCCTAAATGAAAACTTTCGAGAGCTAATTGCAAACTTTTGACGATAATTGTCGCTTTTTCCCTTTCTGCGGTCGATAGATACTGATTGCGAGAACTAACTGCTAATCCCGATGTTTCTCGCACTGTAGCACAAGCGCGAATCTCGATCGCTAAATTTAAATCCCTGACTAATTGCCGGATAATCGCTAACTGTTGGGCATCCTTTTCGCCAAAATAGGCGATCGTCGGTGCAATAATATTAAATAACCTGGTGACAATTGTGGCTACTCCCTGAAAATGCCCCGGACGAAAAGCACCACATAAACCGCTAGTCAGAGAAATCGGGGGAATAACTGCGGTTATCTCCTCAGAATCACCAATTCCTAAAGTTTCCGCACTCGGAGCAAAAATAGCAGCAACTCCCAAGGATTCACACAATTGGCGATCGCTGTCAAGGCTGCGGGGATAGCGAGAAAAATCCTCTGTGGGAGCAAATTGTAGAGGATTAACAAAAATACTGACCACAGTTATCTCCGCTTCGGCCACTGCGCGCCGAATTAGACTAGCATGACCTTTATGGAGAGCGCCCATGGTTGGCACAAGGGCAATACTGCGATCAAGACGATAATCAGCCAAAAAAGTGCGTAAACCGGGGATTGTTGTGAATATTTGCACAGGTTTCACTCCTTTAATCGCCTATTCCACTACTATTCGCCATTGCTTCTAGTCCATCGGCTTTAATTGACATCCTCGCCGCCGTAAAACGGACGGCGATTCCTCACCACGCCACCTTTTTAGAATGGTCGCTGAATGGGGTTGACGCGACCCGGTA
>MTBT01000178.1 GCA_002282935.1 Microcystis sp. LSC13-02
AAAACAAGCGAAGAAGTTAGAAGTAAAGCCTCGGACTCAGATGAGTCCAATGTTAGAGAAGAACTGTTTGCTATTAAGTGGCGATGAATCCTACGAGAAATCGGCGCAGAAAATCAAATCATTGACAGGAATTGCTGTTTCTCACAGTACCCAACAACGCCTCGTACATCGCTATGCTTTTGAAGAATTACCGTCTAACCCAGAAGTTGAAGTCGAAGAAATGAGCATAGATGGCGGTAAGGTACGACTAAGAACTGCCAAGGGAAAAGCCTTGATTTGGCGTGATTATAAAGCAGTGAGTTTTCATCAACTGGGGGTAGCGGCCTTTTTTCAAGATAACTCGGCTTTATTAGATTTGGTTAATTCTCAAGTTTTGGCTGAACCTTTAATTTGTTTAGGAGATGGACATGATGGTATCTGGAATTTATTTGGTCAGATAGGAGAGAAACAGGAAAGAATTGAAATATTGGATTGGTATCATTTAATCGAAAACCTCTATAAAGTTGGCGGGTCATTCCAGCGGATTGATGAGGTAAAATGTTTTCTATGGAAGGGGGAAGTGGATGCTGCTATCTCCTGTTTTGAGGGATGGTCAGAGCCGCAAGTGGAGAATTTTATTATTTATTTGAACAAGCATAAACATCGAATTGTCAATTATGGTTATTTGCAGGCAGAGGGCATTTCGATTGGCTCTGGCTCTGTTGAATCAAAAATTAAACAAATTGCTCATCGTCTTAAAATTACTGGTGCAAGTTGGGAATCTGGTAATGTACCGCAAGTCCTTCGTCATCGTCCTTCGTCATCGCTCTGCCTATCTAAATGGTTGCCTTTTTTAACTTTTTTATTGAGTTCATTAAGCATTTCTACTTATTACAAAGGTGAGATGCTCCCGAAAGAAGGAAAGAATTTTGTGGACATCAAGAGTTGAGTCGGAAATTGGGAGCAGATTTTTATGAGTGCTACTCCTTATAAAAGGATTAGTATGTATTGCCATAGACCGGACGAGTTGGGGAGCAATTGGCCTAGGTCTAGAAAACATTGATTCCACAAGAGTTAATCTCCACTTATTTTAAAAACTTTAATGGGCAACTATAAGGATGTTAAAAAACATACTAAACTTCAATAAAGAAAAATATTTTGACATTATTATCCTATTATTTGCAGGATTTTGGGCGGGTATATATGCAATTTATTTGCTGAAAGATCATATTGATCCAACCCAAATGGAATGGTTGTTTAATTCGGAAGATAAAGCCCAATCAATTATAGGTTGGTTATACTTTAAAAATGATAATTGGCATTGGCCGATAACCTTCACTGACAGCTTAGCCTATCCCACGGGAAGCTCGATTGCTTATACGGATTCTCTTCCTATATTTGCTGTATTATTTAAGATTTTTTCTCCTTTCTTTGCTGATAATTTCCAGTATTTTGGACTGGTGATCCTATTGAATATTGTCCTACAATTTTTCTGGGGAGCTAAACTAGGAGCTTTGTTTTCCCGGGGCAGTTTATTTTGTGCTATGGGAGCGGGTTTATTATTTATGCTTGCTCCTCCACTTGTATGGAGATTGCACAGTCATCTCGCTTTAACCAGTCATTGGTTAATATTGGCTTCGCTATGGACTTATTTTCAGCTTGTAAATATTGGCAATAACAAGAAGATGATTAAAATAATAATATTTCAAGCTATACTTTTATTGTTTAGTGCTGGAATTCATCCCTATTTATCAGTTATGGTTCTGTTGATTGTAATCAGTAGCCATATACAAACATTTTGTTTGCAGAGAATTCCCCTAACTAAAGCAGTAATTTTATTTCTTTTGTTTTTAACATTACTAATTTTTGGATGGTATTTTTTTGGCTATTTTATGACAGACGGATCAGAAGGCGGCTCCTATGGCTTTTATTCTCTGAATTTGAATGCTCTTTTTAATCCGATAGATGAATATTCCCGTTTTGTCAAACCAATGCCAGTAAATGATGGGCAATATGAAGGATTTAACTATTTAGGCATCGGAATTATTTTGTTAATATTTGCGAATATGGGTGTTTTGATTGTCAAAAGAAATCAATTAGATTTTATATTAGTTAAACAAGCTTTTCGTCAAAACTGGGTACTTTTCACTCTGGCAATTCTATTGACTTTATTAGCGTTAAGCAATAAAGTTTATTGGAATAAGAGCTTGATTCTTCACTATCCGCTGCCTGACCTATTGATTAACGTGATCAGTAGATTTCGAGCTAGTGCACGATTTTTTTGGGTAGTACACTACTTGATCATTCTAGCCGTTCTGATTATTAGCTTTAAAATTTGGAATCACCGGCAAATTAAAGTTTTATTAACCCTAGTCATTTTAATTCAATTTTTTGATAGTGTACCCTTGCAAAATTCTGTGATTCAAAGTGGCCCTTTGCATTCCCAATCAAATATTTTAAAATCTCCAGAATGGCTTCACCTATCTAAGGATTATAAAAAGTTAATTATCTTGCCAAGCTATCAATGTAATGCTATTGAATCTTATCCAGCCTTAGAAAAAATTGCCGCCTTACAGAATTTAAAAACGAATAGCTCTCGCTTGGCACGATATAATCCCAGGGACATAAAATTACACTGTCAGCAGTTATTGAATAGTCTTCAGTCAGGGAAAATGGAGAAAGATGCCGCCTACGCTTTAGATTTAAAGAAAACTTTTAATTACTATACGAAAATTAACGCCGATCATAATAGTAGCCACTACTGTAACTATCTTGATGGCTATGTTCTGTGTCGATTGCGCAAAGATACGCTAGAAAAACCAACGTTAAAATTACCTATATCAACTTACAAAATTAAGGAGATAATCTATTTTACTAGAGAGCGAAATAATGCCTTAAATTATCAATTTGGAGATTGGTCAAGTTCAGAACCTCCAGGGACTTGGACAAATGGTGCTGAGGCACATCTGTTGCTGAAACTCTCAGAACCAATTACAGATGACCTGATTCTTAATATTGAGGCATCTCCTTTTGTCAATGAAAAACATACTCAACAAAAAATTGACCTTTTGGTTAATCACCATTTGGTATCCGAGTGGACTTTTAAACAGGGAGAAATTGTTTCTAATAATTATCAAGTTCCCATTTCTAAGCAATTAATTGACAATTCACCCTTTTTGCAAATTACTTTTCGTATCTTGAATCCCCTATCTCCCCAAGAGTTGGGATTAAGCGATGATCCCCGTTTACTTGGTCTTTTCGTTACAAGGATTCAACTGTATCAGAAATCATCACAGTCGGTTAATTTATAGTAGTAAACGTTATCGGCAATAAAAGGACTGGATTTATAACCATTTACAACCAATGTTTCCCTCCTTCATCCGCAATTTAAGCAGCAGCTTCGTGACGATGAATGACTTTGCAAATATCCCAGAGTTAATTTATGTACCTCCTAATTATTATGGTTGCTTACCCTATAGAAATTTGGCAAAAGGTCATCCTCCCGATCCTTTGCAAAGAGAATATTTAAGTTCGCAAGAAATTTTACTAACAGGCAAATTTGCCGATATAATAGAGGGAACTTATCAAATAGTTGCCCAGTTGAATAAGCGGGTAGGTTTTGCTGGTTATTTAGCTAATTTCCTTCATCCTCAATTATTCCGACAAGGGTTTTACTTACCCGAAGAAAATTTTACTTGGTTAAAAGGTGATTATGCTTTTTTTACTATCCAGCTTGACTGTACTGTTCCCCTACTTATAGAATGGCAAATAGTGACAGTTTTTCTCTCGTCAGAAAACCCTACACTTAAGGTGGAGGTATGGGTAAATGAAAAATTAGTGGATATTTGGAACTTTGAATATAATCGTTTACAAAATAATCTTCGTAAGTTTATTTACTGCTCTAAAAATCTACTTAATGAAAACTCATCTCTAATAACTATTGAATTAAAAATAGAGGGTTCCACATCACCTAAAAATTTAGGACTAAGCGATGATGATAGAAACTTAAGCTTGGCTATTTCTCAGATAAATTTTCTTTCTAGTGATTATTAACTTAATCACCAAAAATCCTTCACTCATAAAAATTGATGACTAATTATGTTTATTCAACCAGAAACTTTTATCGAATTTTGTTATGAAACTTTTTTACAGAGAGCTGCGGATATAGAAGGTAAAAGATATTATCTGGAACAGATCAAATTAGGACGGTCTTTTCAGGAGGTTATCCAGTCTTTTTTACAGTCTTCTGAATTTCAGCATCATCAACAAAATAGCCAAAATAATCAAAATAATAATGAGCAGCAACGGAAATTTATTACTAATTTATACAAGTATCTACTAAAAAGAAATCCCGATAACTCAGAATTAGAATATTGGCTGAATACCTCCCATACTTTACCAGAAATGTTACATATTTTCGGACAATCAGCAGAGTATAAACAGGTCAATAATTTTAGTCTGAAAAAGCCACCAGAATCCCTGTATGGAATTATGATCAAAAGTGATGAAATTGACGGTTATTTACTCTATCCCACTTTTGATAAAGTCCAACTTCAAGGAGCTTTACAGGGAAAAGCATTTCAGCTAAATGATTTTTTAGTCTGTATGACATTTCTGGAAAATCATAGTCTATTCCACCCCGATAAGTCTTGTTTTCTTGATTTGGGTGCTAATATTGGCTCCACATCCATTTATGCTTTAAAAGGTAATTACTTCCAATCCGCTGTCTCTATCGAAGTTTCGGGTTTAAATTATCAATTTCTGACTTTTAATACTCAGATTAACCAGTTAACTGAGCGATTACAAGCATTGAACTACGGATTAGCTAATTTTACTGGTACAGGAGAATTAGTTTGTAACCCTGATAATTGTGGCGACTTCCGTATTCAACCAGTCAATGTCACAGATAATTTATTTAATGAAGACAACTATAGTCGGGAATTAGCCGAGTTTATTACTCTAGATGAATTAAAGAATCGAGGAATCTTAAATCCTCGAAAAATTGGTTTTGTTTGGATAGATTGTCAAGGTAGTGAAGGACTAATATTTCAAGGAGGACAAGAATTTTTTCGAGAAATATCTGTTCCTTTATATGTAGAATTTTGGCCCTACGAAATTAACCGACTAGCTGGAAAGAAAAGTTATTTAAGCTTTATCGAAACTTTTGCCTCTAGAGTATGGAGATTGCACGAGGGAACATTTATTGAAATAAGTTTAGATTTTCTCGATACATTTTATCAAGAGAATTTAAACACTGGGGAATATATTGATATTTTAGTTATTCCCAATTAAGCTTGCTAGACTAATAGTTCTTTTTTATAAAGTAAGCAAGTTTAGATTTTTTGATTACAATCTTAAGCAGTCTTTTAATAGCTGATTTCGCTGTAGATAAACTCTTAATTTTATCTTGCATACTTTCAATATTTTCTGATAATTGTTTATTCTGATTCTTGAATTTTTCCAGAGAATATTCCATTTCTTGAAGGGAGATAGATGTAATTAAGTGTTCCAGAGATTGATTTTGTCTTTCCTCTTGTAATTTTCTCAATTCTAACCAAACCTGACCAGAAGGATTTTCTTGAACTTCGGTAATAGTTTTTAGGATAATTTGATAAATTTTTTCGGAATTTTGCTGCCAAGAAAATTGTTGATATCTCTCTAATCCTTTGTCTATTAGTTGCTGACGAATTTCAGGAATTTGTATTTTTTTTATAGCTTGTATCATCTCATCAATACTGGTGCCGTCAATGTATAAAACTGCATCACCTCCTACTTCTGGAATTGCCGAGTTAAAGCAAGTAATCACGGGACAACCACAGGCCATTGCTTCAATAATTGGCAGTCCAAATCCTTCATAAAGGGAAGGATAAACTAAGGTAATTGCACCCGAATAAGCGGTTTTTAAATCCTGATCATCTAATTTTAAGACATAGGTGGTAATATTTGGAGCTAATTTCGATAATTCTAGCTCTAACTCTAAATCACCACCGACACAAACCACAGCTAAATTATTATTTTCAGGTAAATTATTCCAAGCTTCAAAGAAGAATTTGACATTTTTATAACCCTTGAGACTAATGCGGGAACCAACGATGAGAAAATATGGTTTTAAAATCTGATATTTTTGCTTAAAACTATCAATTTCTTTAGCTATACTTCGAGAAAATTCTTGGCTGACTCCATTATAAACAACATCAATTTTATCTTGGGTAATGTGGGCATAAAACTTAACTAAATCCTTGGCAGTATTAGCTGATATGGTAATATAACGAGACGCATACAAAATACTGTAGTGTTTTTCTTGCCATTCTGGTTGAGTTAAATCCGCTTGCAGGACTTCAGGTATCATATCATGAACCATCAGAACTGCGGGAGTGAATAAAGGCGTTGTATAATAGGTGGAAATAAATAAACTTGCTTGCAGCCGATCGCAGATTGCTTGAATTTTTCTAGTATCCTCTCCACTATGATTATAATCGTAGGCTTCTAATAACCAATATTTTAAGTTTTTTAGCCTCGGTGCGGTTTGATTTCTATCTAAAATAATAATATGTTGACCAAATTCTGAGTTACTCCATTCTTGTAGAATTGAATACCAAACTCTCGCTATTCCTCCTTGGTTAATTTGAAAAATAACGCCATCAATCACAATAATAGGTTTGCTCTGCTCGGACAAAGATTGAATTAATTGTAAGTTTTTTCGCTGATCTTCAGTTAAGGGTAAACCTAGATCATGATTAACTTCTAAATCACTAATTTCCCCACGCTGTACTTGATAGGTTTTACACAATTGATTATTCTTTTGCTGTTCTAATTTATCAGTTCTTTGATCAATAATATAGAGATATTTTTCTTGAAACTCTTGAACAATATCTTGCTCGTTTTCTGAAGAAGGACTATCGATCATAATAATTTCTAATTCTCCCTTTTGATAGATAGTTTGTGTTAATCAATCCTCTAGATATACCCGAATAAGCTCGGCTGAATTTTTGCAAAAACAGGGGCAGGAACTTTGATTTTATTAACGAATACGCTAGGTTTTATAATAGAATTCATCGGGCTATTTTTAGGCAGTTAAAAACCTTTTTCTGCAAATTGAGACTTTCTGGCAGCTCCATGGGGTGGGATTGAACCAATTTTTGATCGTGACTGCTAACTCTGACATAACCGATAGTGGACGATTTATCTTCCTCTAAGTTGAAAAGGTCATCAACACAGTAACATCTACTAGCTGCCTTGCTTTCACTAGCGGGGAATATTGACCCCGATAATTGCTACTTTCTGGGGTATGGGGGGAAGTCCCCAGAATCTGAGCTGCTTCCCCTATCTTGACTAATCTTTTTGTCTTGACAAGACCCAGTTAAAAACGCCAACCTAGCTAGGTTGAACGAGATTATTTAAGCCATAAACCACTTTAGCGGTGATAATCTTATCCTTATCGGTAAGTTCTTCTAACACCTCTTTTCCCTGGACTAAATAGCCAAAAACCGAATAACGACCATCCATGAGATTAAACCCCGGAGGAGTTAATTCATTATCGAATTTAAAGAAAAAGAATTGCGAGGAACCTCCGTTAGGATTAGTATCGGGACGCGCTAGGGCCAATGCACCAAAAGCGTTAAAAGGCAAGGCGAGACTGGGTAAGTAAATCCCTAATTCTTCGAGAGTATTGCCATAAACTGGTTCTTCTTCCCCTTTAATCAAAATTTCTAAGGGAATAGAGCGATATTGCTTAGTTTTCGGGTCAAGAAAACCTTCTTCTCCACCGACGGGATCCCCGGTTTGGACAACGAAATTATCTTCGCTGCGAATGAAGGGTAAACCGTCATAAAAACCCCGTTGGACTAAATCCACAAAGTTACCCCCATTAACTGGAGCGCTGTAACCATCGACAACGATAGTTAAATCTCCTTTGGTTGTCTGCATCTCTACGGTGGCACGTCCTCGCAATTGCGGCAAGTTAGCGTATTCTGGGGGAACGTTAAAGGGAAAACCCACCACCATTAATTCTTCTAAAGCGGTGATATTATTGAGCAATTCCCGTCTGGTTGACCAAACTGCCTCTTTATCCTTCGCTTCTACGGCCGTATCGAGGGCTGCCACTCCCGTTTTTATTTTTTCGATTAATTCCTCCCCTTGACTTTTACTTGCTTCGGGAACACTATCTAAGATAGCGTTGCTTTTGGTCGAAAGGGCATAATTGGCATCCTTGACATCTTTTTTAATCGGACTCCAACGCTTGGCCCGCAGATGTTTGGCAATATCTTCGATCGATTGTTGCACTTGACGAATTGGTTTATTATCTATGGGTAAGGCATTGCGTAGAATAGCAGTGGGATCCGTTACCGCATCACCCTGAGCAAGCACAGCTAAAGCAGGGGTAGTTCCCTTAACCGTGAACAGACTTAAGATTAAAAATAGTGCTAGGGCAATACTAGCACCGCTTTTTAAGAAAAATTTGCCCCATTCCCGTAATCTTGTCGTTATTTTCATATTTTGGTCGGTTCCTCAATGGCCATACCTATCCAAAATACTTGTAGGCTTTTAGCGCAACCCTTGTCAATAGGTGAGAAAACCGATCGAAGTCATCAGTTATCAGTTATCAGTTATCAGTTATCAGTTATCAGTTATCAGTTATCAGTTATCAGTTATCAGTTATCAGTTATCAGTTATCAGTTTTTCAGTTCACCCATTACTGTTTACTGTTTACTGATCACTGAAAAAAGCTCCCCACCTCCCCAATTCATAATTTATAATTTATAATTCCCACTCCCTTTTATCACCTTTTGACTTCGTTATGACTATCATTGTCGATTATCGCTTTCCTCCCGCTATTGATGCCGAAAAACAGGCAAAAACGATCGCTATCGGTCAAACCGCCGGCACTTGGAGCGATCGCCACAGTCATCGTCAAGAGCAGCTGCAACAACACCTAGCGGAAGTGGTGGGGATCAGGGAGGAAGCCGACGGTTATAAGGTGGCTAGGGTGCGTTTTCCCCAGATAAACGTTGAAAATGACATCGCCAGTCTTTTAACCATGATTTTCGGCAAATATTCCATGGCTGGAGCCGGAAAAGTGGTGGGGGTGTATCTCCCCGAAACCTACGGCACGAAAGCCAAGCTGGGAATCACAGGAATTAGGCAACGTTTGGGGGTTTATGATCGACCTCTAGTGATGGCAATTTTTAAACCCGCTTTAGGACTATCGGCCCAAGATCACGCCGATATCCTGCGAGAAGTGGCTTTTGCTGGCTTAGACGTGATTAAAGATGATGAAATCATGGCGGATCTTCCCGTGGCTCCCACCCACGAGCGCCTAGATTGTTGTCGCCGGGTTTTGGAGGAAGTGCGGCAGCAAACCGGTAGAAATGTTCTTTATGCGGTCAATGTCACGGGAAAAGCGGACGAATTGCAGAGAAAAGCCCGTTTATTAGTGAAACATGGGGCTAATGCCCTATTATTAAACGTTCTTACCTACGGTTTTTCCGTTTTAGAAGCTTTAGCCAGTGATCCAGCGATCGATGTTCCTATTTTCGCCCATCCTGCCTTTGCCGGAGCGATGTGTGCCGGTACTGATACGGGATTAGCCTATTCTGTGGTTTTGGGAACGATGATGGCCCACGCAGGAGCCGATGCGGTGCTGTATCCCGCCGCCTACGGTAGTTTACCCTTCGATCCGCAGGAGGAAGGCAAAATTCGCGATATTTTGCGCGATAGAAACGTTTTTCCGGTTCCCTCGGCCGGCATTCGTCCCGGTATTGTTCCCCAAGTGCTTCGGGATTACGGACGTAATGTTATCCTCAATGCGGGAACCGGAATTATGGACCACCCATCGGGACCGGCCAGTGGTGTGAGGGCTTTTTTTGAAGCTTTAGCCAGAATAGAAGCGGGTGATTCTTTTAATCCCGCCAATTTGCCGGAAGGAGCCTTAAAACAGGCAATTCTACAGTGGGGTTAAGAGCAACTTTTTTAAATGCACTATAGAGCTATTTTGTCAAGCATTTTTAGAAAAATTAACAAATAATCTCCCGTTTTAGATAGGGTTGCAGCACTTCTGGCACTTTTACCGTCCCGTCTGCCTGTTGATAATTTTCTAGGACAGCAGCCATAGTACGACCGATCGCTAATCCCGAACCGTTGAGGGTGTGGACAAAATTAGTGCCTTTTTGCCCTTTTTCTTTAAAGCGAATATTTGCCCGTCGTGCTTGGAAGTCTCTAAAATTAGAACAACTGGAAATTTCCCGATAGGTATTAGCCGAAGGTAGCCACACTTCTAAGTCATAACATTTGGCCGCCGCAAAACCCAAGTCACCGCTACACAATTCAATCACGCGATAGGGCAACTGTAAAGCTTGCAGGATTGCCTCCGCATTAGCTACTAAACTTTCATGTTCCTGAGCAGAAGCGTCAGGATGGACGATTTTGACCATTTCCACCTTATTAAATTGATGCAAACGGATCAAGCCCCTCGTATCTTTGCCATAGCTGCCCGCTTCTCGACGAAAACAGGGAGTATAGGCACAGTGTTTTATCGGTAATTGCTCCGATGAGAGGATTTCATCGCGATAGAGGTTAGTTACGGGTACTTCTGCCGTTGGTGCTAACCAAAGCTCATCATCTCGACATTTAAAGCTTTCTTCCGCGAATTTTGGCAGTTGTCCCGTCCCGCGCAAGGAGTCACTATTAATTAAAATTGGTGGTAAAACTTCTGTATAACCGGCGACAATGTGGCGATCGAGCATAAAATTAATTAAAGCTCTTTCTAGGGCTGCCCCGACAGCGATAAGATTAACAAAACGACTCTGGGCGATCTTTACGGCCCGTTCAAAGTCTAAAATGCCCAATTTTTCCCCAATTTCCCAGTGAGGCAAAATATTCGGGTTAGTGGGTTTATATTCCTCTCCCCAGCGTTTGACTTCGATATTTTCCCGTTCATCCTTACCGATGGGAGTGGTTTCACTGGGTAAATTGGGTAAATCTAAGATTTTTTGGTCAATGGCCGCTTTAATGGCTTTTTCCTGCGGTTCTAATTGAGCTAGTTTACTTTTAATCTCGTTTCCTTCTGTTTTCAGCACCAAAATTTCGGGACTGTTGGCATCGCTGCCACTTTTAACTTTTTGTCCCACCAGTTTACCGATTTCGTTACTCCGGGCCTGTAAACTGCTGCGTTCTAACTCTAAAGCCTTCTGTTGTTGATTTAGCTGGAGAATAGGGGCAATATCATAACTCCCTCCCCGACTATCTAAGCGTTTCTGTACTTCCTCTGGATTTTCTCTAATTTGCTTTAGGTCTAACATGGTACGAGTCAGTAAAAAGTAAAAATTAAGTGGGGGAGTCGGGGAATTGGCAGCATGAGGGGAAATGTTGTCAACTGCTAACCAATGGTCAATAATAACTCAAAACTTAACTAAAATATCGGTTAAAAGCCGCCGGTAAAATTAGCGGCAGCGGAAACTGGGGTATTGTAAAGTTTCAATACAAATATGGTCATATATAGTTATTCATGGTAATATGTACAGACAAAACTATCGGACTAGGCAAAAAAACAGG
>MTBT01000179.1 GCA_002282935.1 Microcystis sp. LSC13-02
AATGTTCCTCAGTATTTGAAGCTACGTTGTGCTTATCTCAACGGCGATATTGCCTGAGTATTTTTACTCATTGCAAAACTGGGATGCTCCCCTTGGGATAAAGCAATAAGACTATTAAAATTAGGGATTTTTACTAGAGTACAGCAGTCTGGTACACCATTCTCATGGTACATCGAATCAGGTAACATCATGGCATTTTTTTTTAGGGCTGGAATCATTTTATCGCTGATATTTTGCTCGATTGTGTTAATCCATTTTTGAAAAGCTTGTGTTTCTTTCCTCCGAATAATTCGATAGTTCTGAACAATAGTTCCCAAAAAATGTAGGTTAACTTCGGGGAAGGGATAGTTGGCTGTTTTGAGAATTGGTAAAGCACTAGCTGCCTTGGCCCATTGATACCACTTAGGCAAGATTTTAGTTAGAGAATCGATAGCCATAACTGAGAAAAAATCCGCTGCGGTTGGCACAATAAAAAAGTTACTGGTCATCAGTATATTTTGATTGATTGACCCCAAACTGGGACTCATATCGATTAAAATATAGTCAGCTTGGAATTTTTCGGCAGTTTTGTCTAATAAATATGTAATCGCACCGGGGACATTTTTTAAAGCTTGAATTGACCCACTAAGTTCTTGAGCAATACCTAGGGTAACTTCATATTCAGCTAACCCCACATGACCGGGCAGTAAAAATAAATCATCACGACCATAAATAGGAACACAGTCCACAGCTTCGATTAATTTTGGTTGAGATTCAAAAGCGGGTGCTAAAGCTGTTTTAATATTAGAGTAAGTATTGTAGATAGCCTCTAGTCTTTCTTCTGTATCTTCACTTTCTTTAGCCAAAGCCATACCAGTTAAGTTACATTGAGGATCAGTATCGACAATAATTACTCTTTTGCCCTTGTCAGCAAGCATCCAACCAAGGTTAAAAGTGGTTGTAGTTTTGCTCACTCCACCTTTATGATTAAACAAAGCTATTTTTTGCACCATGGCATTAATTATATTTGAAGATTGTTGCCCTTGGTCATTATTGTAACATCAGTGTGGAGATTTTGCCATGATTTCTAGGCTAGAATCAGAGTTTCGGATTACTCGTTTTAATGCCTAGCAATTAAAGAAAAATTGCGTCATGGTTTCCACCCTAACACACCCAACCGGATATTTAAGCAATTTCATCGGGATTAATGCCCAATTCTCGCAGCTTTTGGGCTAATTTTTCCGCCCGTCGTTGTTCTCTTTCTTTGGCTAATCTTTCCTGTTCTTTGGCTAATCTTTCCTGTTCTTTGGCTAATCTTTCCTGTCGGGCCGACTCTTGAGGGGTGGGAACCAATTCACCCGATTCGGTGAAATAGCGCAATTTATTGGCAAAAATTCCTAAATATAATCCTAGTTGCTTACTCCATAAATAACCGTTTTCATTGGGGGTAATCGGTTGGTATTGTCCCTCGATTAAAGTGAATCCTTGCCATTCTAAAGTATTGGGATCAAACCAAAAATATTCAGGAGTCCGGAAAGTATGCTGATATAGTTCCTTTTTAGCTTTTCTGTCCACATTAGCGGTGGAATCGGAGAGAATTTCGATGATTACATTGGGATATTTACCCCCTTCTCCCCAGACAACCCAACTTTTTCTAGGACGTTTTTCCGTATCTAAAACCAAGAAAAAATCTGGTCCACAAAAATCTCGCTGTTTCAGTTGCCTTTCGTTATAATAAATAGTCAAATTGCCCGAAGCATAGTAATCGTTTCTATCTTGCCAGAGCCAATCAAGACAAGATAATAATAAAATAATTTGTTGTAAATGCAGATCACTTTCCACGGGTGGTTCATCACTCCATAAATCGGTGGGAGGACAGACAATATCGGTAGCAATATCTAGGGTTGTCATAGTTTATAAACCCATTGAGTCAATTTGGTGTGATTCTAGCAACAAGCCACAATCAATACAGTTATATTATAAGTCCGATCGTTTTGCTTGTATATAGGGTGTGCTGAAAAAGTTTGTTGGTGGGGTTAGGAGTCGGTTGGAGAAGTCAGAATACCATGACCTCAATCCCCTTCGTTGAAGGACTTATAAAAACCAGAAGAAAGCAATTAAAATAACAGTGAGAGTGGCGGCAAAAATGAGAGCGTATTCAATTTTTTTATTGATAATACCAATAACAATGACTAGGCTAATTGCCAGAAGAAACACACCGATATAGACTAGATCTTGAGTACCTGAATTAACTAAATTATTATTTAAAGTCGGTGTGGGTGTGGGAGTTTGTAGAATTGTTGATGAGAGACTAATCGTGGAGGTAATGAACATAAATATTTATGACTACCATAGAACTAATTTTATACAGTAAACCGGACTGTCATCTTTGCGAAGGGTTGCTAGAGAAACTAGAAAAAATCCGTCAACCGGAGTGGCAGTTAGAAATTAGGGACATTACCAGTCGAGAGGATTGGTTTAACGCTTATCAGTACGAAATCCCCGTCCTCTGTCAAAAACTGGCCAAGGGGGAAAAAATCCTTCCTCGTCTTTCCCCCCGGGCAAATGCCGAACAATTGGCCCGTCTTTTAGCCAATAATTTAACCTAGGGGCTAATTACCCGGACCAGGAATAACGACCGGACTAGGAGAGGGAGAAGACTGGGCGACCGGTTGCGGTTTGGCTGCGGGTTGAGTTTGATACCATTTAAAGTGTTGGTAGGCCGTGCGCGATATTTGTTGAATCAGAGTCCTAGCGTTACTATCATTGTGGGGACGTTTCACCATCACTGCTCCTAGATAGCGTTTCCCGTTGGGCATATCAATAATCCCCGCATCCGCTAACATCGAGCCAATATCACCAGTTTTATGGGCAATATCGGCGGATTTCTCGATACCTTGCGGTAGGAGGGTGCGAGTGCGCGTTTCCTGCATAATATTCAATAGACGATCGCGGGAACGTAAACTGAGTAATTCCCCTTGATTAACTTTTCCTAAGATTGTCACCAAATCTCTCGGACTTGTGGTACTGGTTCCTTCCAAGTCTGGTAAAGCGTTATTAATTACCGTACTGGTCAAACCCCAAGCTTGAAAACGCTGATTAAGAGCCTCTTTGCCGCCCATCCGCTTAATTAACATATTAGTAGCGGTATTATCGCTAATTACGTTCATTTTAGTGGCGGTTTCTAGGGCAGTATAGGTTTTATTCACTCCTAAATACTGCATATCCCCGGACCCACTGGCCATGACATCCTTAGTGGCCACAAGGGTTTCATCGAGACGAATTTTTCCCGCATCCACATCCTCAAAAAAGGCGACCAGAATCGGGATTTTAATCGTACTAGCGGCGGCAAAAATAGTATCTCCGCGAAAATTAGCGTAAGCACCGTTATCGAGGTCAATAAATAAAGCTCCCACCTGTAATTTCGGATATTTGACCGCTAAAGCCTGTAATTTCTGGTTGAGGCTGCTGAGATTTTCGTTTAAAACTAACGTGGTCAGTTTTGGGGTGACGGGTTTGGGAGTCGGGGAATTAGTAGCGGTGGGTTTTGGATGTAGAGGTAATTTGCTCGGATCCACCACGGTTAAAACCGTACCAGCGATCGCACCTAAACCGACACCAAGGATAGAGAAGCGAAGAACCTGAAGGAGAAAAGAGGAGATTAGGTTAGTTTTACGCTGTTTTTTTGCTTTTTTAACCGGTAAAGACTTTTTTTTGTTGTTTGAGTCCATGGACTTAGGGGAATTAAGGCCAGATTGGACTTTAGTAGGACGACGAGTTACTTGACGAGTCACGGTTTTCCTCAAGGGTATCCAGATTTATTATCGATCGCTAGGAGAATTTTTTTTCTTGCCCTTGAGACTATCAAGACCGAGAAAAAGTTGCCCGATACTTTCAATATGGCCGATAATACCCCGCAGCAGGGCTAATTCCTCCACCGTGGGACGGGCCCGATGATAAAATTGCCGGAATTTCTCCATCCTAGCGGCGGCGGTGTGGGGGTAAAGATAGCCAATTTTGAGCAAAAAGCTCTCCAAGTGCTGATAATAGCCTTCTAGAGCCTCAAAAGTGGCATTAGGGGGCGTTTCTAACGGGGGTTCGAGCCTATTTTCCGTGGCCATTTGGTACAGTTCGTAGGAGCAAACCGCCACCGCTTGGGCGAGATTGAGGGAGGAATATTGAGGATTAGCGGGAATACCGACAAAACGCTGGGCGTGGTTCAGTTCGCTGTTACTTAAACCCCGGTCTTCTGGCCCGAAAATTAAGGCCGATTCCAGGTTAGGGGTGAGTAACCAGGGTAAGGCAGTCTGGGGTGTTTCGAGGGGAGTATTCAGGTGACGGGGTTTCGAGGTGGTGGCAATGATGCGATGACAACCCTGCAAAGCTTCCGCAAGGGTGGCTACCTGTGAACAGTTTTCTAGGACTTCAATCCCGTGTACTGCCATGCGTCGCGCTTCTTCTGCAAGGATATCACAGGCAGCATTGACGATAATTAAGCGACTTAAGCCCATATTCCGCATAATTCTGGCAGTGGAACCCACATTTAAGGCTCCGGCCGGTTCAACCAAAATAATTCTCAGGCGATCGAGCGGGGAACTCTGATTATTTTCATCTACACTCATAGATAAGGCGCAGTTTTTGACTTTTTAATTTTAATCATGGCACGTCAGCCCTCGAAGTCCGATCTTCCCAGTAAAATTTGTCCCGTTTGCGGTTTATCGTTTACTTGGCGCAAAAAGTGGCAAAATTGTTGGCATGAGGTCAAATACTGTTCAGAACGCTGTCGTCGTCGCAAGTCCTCGACTAATGAGTAAAAAGCCGAGAATTTTAACTATGAGATAGGCACTCTTGCAAAAGGCAATTTTTAGCTGAGGACTTAGATGGGTGATTAATTTTGCTTAGGTACTCTATTAGCTTTTAATTTTACAGCTAATTTAGTAAGCTAATATTTGGCTAAATTAACTTTTTCTTAAGAGAATCTCAATGCACATTGCCTGGTTAGGAAAAAAATCTCCTTTTTGCGGTAACGTTACCTATGGGCGAGAAGTGACTAATTTTCTGCTCGATCGAGATTATCAAGTCAGTTTTCTGCATTTTTCTTCCGAAAAACCCACCGTAGGCGATTGGCCTGACTTTTACGACGAAATCACCCTGCCACGTCTCTATAGTTCCCAAGTCTATACTATTCCCACCCTGAAATCGAGTCGGGTTCTACAGGATAAACTCAGGGAACTGAAACCCGATCTAGTTCATGCGTCCTTACCCCTGTCTCCCCTCGATTTTCTGCTACCAGAAATTTGTGAGTCTTTAGATTTGCCTCTGGTGGCGACTTTTCACCCGGCTTTTGATAGTAAAATTCGCAATCTGATCTCTAGTACCCAATTATTAACCTACCAACTACACGCCCCTTTTTTAGCTAATTACGATAAAGTAATTATTTTTTCCACCTCTCAACGGGATTTTTTAGTTAAATTGGGGGTTCCCGAAGAAAAATTAGCAATTATTCCCAATGGGGTTGATGTTAATAAGTATTGTCCAGGTCCCTCGAATATTAAAGCTCAATATAATGCCGATTGTTTATTTGTTTATCTCGGTCGGATCATGCCGGAGAAAAATGTAGAATCTTTATTGAAAGCTTGGAAAAAAACCAATTTAGGGGATAGATGCAAACTGCTCATTGTTGGTGATGGTCCGTTAATTCCTTCCCTTAAACCTTTTTATGGAGAAGAAGATGGTATTATCTGGTTAGGTTTTATCGGCGATGAAAATAAACGAATTGAAATTTTGCGCGGGGTTGACTGCTTTATTTTGCCCTCATTAGTGGAAGGTTTATCGATTTCCCTCTTGGAAGCGATGGCCTGCGGTGTTGCTTGTATGGCTACGGATGTGGGGGCCGATGGGGAAGTGTTAAAAGGTGCGGGAATAGTTCTAGATACTAAAGGACTAATTACCCAATTAAAAACTCTCTTGCCCGTATTACGAGAGCATCCTGAATTAACAACAATTTTAGGACAAAAAGCCCGTCAAAGAGTTTTAGAATCTTACAGTCTCAGCAAAAATATCGATCACTTACAGTTAGTTTATCAAGAAGTGTTAGCCAAAAAACAATCTTCTCTTAGCTACTTTCACTAAGGAATTTATATGACGATTGCCCGGACAATTTGCTTGGGATTTATTGCGGTAATTTTAGCGGGAACTTCCCTGTTGATGTTGCCTGTTTCTACCACTAGCGGCACTTGGAATGACCCAATTGTTGCCCTCTTTACCTCCACTTCTGCGGTCTGTGTAACCGGTTTAGCAGTAGTAGATACGGGTACTTATTTTTCTTTTTGGGGTCAATTATTTATTGCTTTATTAGTGCAAGTGGGTGGACTGGGATATATGACCACTACCACTTTTTTAATGTTATTAATTGGGCGAAAATTTGACCTGAGACAGAAGTTAGCAATTCAAGAATCCTTTGATCGACCTTTCCTACAAGGTAGTCAAAGTTTAATGAAATCAGTGATTGCTACTACTCTAGTTTTTGAGTTAACAGCAACTTTGGTTATGTTAACTGTCTTCGCCCAAAAGTATGATTTTAGATATGCGGTGTGGTTATCTTTATTCCATAGTATTAGTGCTTGGAATAATGCTGGTTTTGGCTTGTTTAAAGATAACTTGATGTCCTATCAATCCTCAATTACTATTAACTTAGCTATCACAGGATTGATCATTTTTGGAGGTATCGGTTATCAAGTAATTATCGAGTTTTATACTTGGTCTATTCACCGCTTTCGATATAAAAGAAAAGGCTTTGTTTTTTCTCTTAACTATAAAGTTGCTATCAGTACAACTATATTTTTATTAGTGATGGGAACATTGGCTTTTTTATTTACTGAACAGGGAAATGGTGACACTTTGGCTAATTTATCAATTAAAGATAAATTGCTGGCTGCTTGGTTCCAATCGGTAACATCGAGAACAGCAGGATTTAATACCATTGATATCGGGAAAATTTCCGTAGAAGGTTTATCAATTACCATCGCTCTCATGTTTATAGGAGCCAGTCCTAGCGGTACAGGGGGAGGTATTAAAACCACAACTTTTAGGATTTTATATAACTGTACTCGCTCGGTTTTAAGAGGCCATGAAGAAGTGACTCTCTATCAAAGACGCATTCCTATGCCGTTAATTTTAAAGTCAATGGCGGTGGTTTTTGGTTCGGTTATAGCGATTATTATCTCCACCCTAGCTATCTCATTTGTGGAGACAGATTTTAAAATGATTCAACTGTTTTTTGAGGTAGTTTCTGCCTTTGGAACTGTCGGCTTATCTATGGGTATAACCGCAGCTTTATCGCCGATTTCTAAGTTAATTATTGTTTTTATGATGTATCTGGGACGGGTAGGAGTTATACTTTTAATAGCGGCTATTATCGGCGATCCGAAACCAACAGTGATTAATTACCCCGAAGAAAACCTTTTAGTGGGATAATTAATATCAGTTATCAGTTATCAGTTTCTCCTGTCTCCTCACTCATTGACACTAGCATTTTAAATGCGTAACAGTTTAACTTAAAATTATGCAATCAATTAAATTTTTTAGTAGTATGCGTCCCCAAAATCGTCAATTTGCCGTCATCGGATTAGGCAGATTTGGGCGCGCCGTCTGTGAAACCTTACGCAAACAAGGTTATCAAGTGGTAGCGACAGATATTGACGAAGGATTAGTAGCACAAGCGTTATCTGATCGAATAGTAGATAATGCGATCGAGCTTGATTCTACCAAACCTAACGCCCTGCGAGAAGCGGGAATTTTTGAAACTGATACGGTGATTGTCGCTATTGGTAAATACGTTGAAGAAAGTATCATTACTACTCTCAATTGTAAGGAAGCAGGGGTTAATTTTGTCGCCGCTAAAGCCTCCACAGAAATCCATGGAAAATTACTAAAAAAAGTTGGTGCAGATTTAGTAGTTTTTCCCGAATACGATGCCGGTTGTGAGTTAGCGCACCGTTTAACTAGACCATCAATTTTAGAACGATTTGATCTCGATCCCGAACATAGTATTGTCGAGTTAAAAGTCCCGGAAGCTTTTCACGGTAAAACCCTAGCAGAGTTAGAAATTCGTAATCGTTATGGGTTAAATATTGTCGCTGTCGGTAATGCGGAAAAATTCAAGATTAACCCCAATCCCCAAGAAAGATTACACAAGGATTTAGCAATGGTGGTGATTGGTTCTAACCGAGATATTCAGCGTTTACCGATGTAAATTTTAGTCAAACATTTGATTTACTTAGTTTCTAATCCTCTTTTTAGGTAGGAGAATTGTCAGAGCCTTTCTCTTGCCTATTGCCTATTGCCTATTGCCTTCAGAAACTGATAACTGATAACTGATTAATTTCCTCGCCAAAAGACAATCGAATTATTGAGAGGTTGAATGGTGGTGCCGGGATAATAGAAAGCGAGAATTTGTTCGGGAGACCAACCCAAACGAGCTAAATTATAGGAACCAAATTGACTTAATCCCACCCCGTGGCCAAAACCGCCACCAATAAAGTTATAACCCTGGATCTGTCGATTGGTATCGTAGATAGGATCGATGTAGAATAGGGTACTGCGAGGCGGTCCCAAAGCACTACGCACCTCATTTTTATGCAGTTCCAAAATCCCCTTATCGGTTTGAACGGTCATAGTCAGAATCCGACCGGAAGGAGAGCGCTTAGTCACTTCCATCCATTGGATTTGCTGGAAGTGGGCGAGGGGATGTTTTCTGCGTTTTAGATAGGTTTCTAGGTCTTGACTCAAATCAGCTAAAGAAGCTTGTTTTTGCCAGCGAAAAACCCGTCGGCCCGTCTCATTAAAACCATCTTTAAGATTAATAAACTGGCGAAAAGTTGTCTCATTAGCGAGAGATTGTTTCGAGAGATCCCAGACTCGATTGGGGGAGTCCACCACTGCCCGGAGATAAGGTCTTTCCTCCCCATCCCAAACATCACTAAAGAGGGCAGTTATTCCGCCGGTGGTGGAGGAATAAAGGGCATCCACTAACTCATTTTGGTAGGTTAAAACCAGGCCTCGCGTGGATGCGATCGCTTGATCAGCCCGGGGATTAGTTCCCGTCAATCCATAATAAACTTGACAATGGGTATCGGCACAGAGTTCGTAATTATCGGCTTGAAAACGGCGGAGATTGCGGAGGGCGTAGGTGCGGGCGATAATAGTTTGCGCCCGGGTGGCACTTTCCGGGGCATCATGACCGATTTCGTGGGGTACAACCCCGCGCAGGTAGGTTTCGAGGGGAACATTATTAACTAGGGTAAAAGTACCGTAGGCGTTGGGCTGTAGGCGCATGGTTCCCCCGTACAAACGTACCTGTTCGGGGCTATGGGTGACTTGAATCAGGTTTTTTTGGCTCTCGATTTCTAATTCTTTGGGAAAATAGCGCACCCCGTTGATCTGGAAAGAAACTTGCGGCTTTTCTTTGAGTAAAACACTATTAATATAGGGTTGATTGTGGCCTTTGGTTTGCAAACTGGTCAGCAACCAACGTCGCACTAGGGGATTTTCATAAACTTCTCGCTTTGCCCAGACCTGCCAGCGTCCGGGTTGGGTAATTTCCACTTTAATGCCCATTTTTGCCCAATTTTTGGCGCTATTTTCGGCGGTTTCAAAGGTGGCGTGGTCGCTCAAAATGACTTTTTCTTGCAGGATGGGAGAAGCGAGGGGACGGGGAATAACTTCTAATTGTAGGCGATTGGTTTGCAGGGTTTGGGATTGGCCATCTTCTCCCACCACGCGGAGGGTGAGATTATCACCACTGGTACTGCCTAGGGTTAATTTTTCCTTGGCTTCATCGCCAAAACGTTGGACAATGCCCACTCTCAGAAGGACATCCTTGGCCATAGCGGCAGGAATTAGGGTTAAACTGAGCAAGATCGCCGCAGTTATGGAACCGATGCTAATTATTGGTTTTTTTTCCTTTATTTTCAGCATAAAGTCAAGTATCTGTTAATAAGTTTTCATCGAAAATTTTGGGTCTGAAACCCCGTCGTTCTACGACGGCTTTACAGTTAAATACTAGCGCATTTACCAAATATATGCTAAAATGCTCCCCATGGAAAAAGCCTATTCGTTTCGATTTTACCCCACACCAGAACAAGAGTCGCTATTGCGGCGCACTTTG
>MTBT01000180.1 GCA_002282935.1 Microcystis sp. LSC13-02
GGCTTTGACATTCTGGGCATTTCATTGTTCTTTCTGCTTATTTTATTTTTCATTTATTTTACCTCATCATCTCTTAATCTGACAACGCCCAAATTTTCGATAATCAAGGAAATAAATTTGCCCCCATCAAACCGACTCGATCAACTGCGCTCTTTTTGGTCCCTAACATCGGAAAAAATCCTCAATAAGGCTTGACAAACTAGCTAGACTTGACTTATAATTATTCTTATAGTGGGAATCCGTGTCGCCCTGCAACCCCTCTCTTTTCAGGCCAGATGCAGAAGTAACTTAAAGATGACAGAATTTCGCATCGAGAAAGACACCATGGGAGAAATTCCCGTACCTGCCGATAAACTTTGGGGAGCGCAGACCCAAAGATCCCTACAATACTTTAGTATCGGTGATAATCTCATGCCCCGGGAGATGATCGGGTCCTATGCCATTCTCAAAAAAGCCTGTGCAATTGTCAATCAGCAAAAACAGCGCTTGAGTGAGGAGAGAAAAAACCTTATCTGTCAAGTCTGCGATGAAATTTTAGCCGGACAACACGCGGATAACTTTCCCCTCTACGTTTGGATGACGGGAAGTGGCACCCAATTTAACATGAACATCAACGAAGTCATCTCCAATCGTTGCAGTCAACTGACGGGGAATCCTCTGGGTAGCAAAACCCCCGTTGACCCCAACGATCATGTTAATATGTCCCAATCGACTAATGATTCCTTTCCCTCGGCCATGTATATTGCCGTTACCTTGGCAGTCAAGGAAAAATTAATTCCCAGTCTGCAACTATTACGGAATAGTCTCGATGAAAAGGCGCAATTATGGGCAAATATAGTTAAAATTGGTCGCACTCACCTACAGGATGCCACCCCCTTAACCCTCGGACAAGAATTCTCCGGTTATGTGGGTTTATTAGATGATGGCAGCGATTGGCTAGAAAAATGTCTAGAAAAAGTCTATCGTTTATCCTTGGGAGGAACAGCAGTCGGTACGGGAATTAATGCTCCTCTCGGTTTTGCTGAAGATGTGGCTGCCGAAATCGCTAATCTGACCAAATTACCCTTTATTACCGCTCCTAATAAGTTTACTGTGCAAGGTTCCCACGATGCTCTGGTTTTTTTGAGCGGGGGACTGAAAACTATCGCTAGTTCCCTCTATAAAATTGCTAATGATATCCGTTTACTTAGCTGTGGTCCCCGTTGTGGAATCGGAGAATTACAGCTGCCAGAAAATGAACCGGGTTCTTCAATTATGCCGGGAAAAGTTAATCCCACCCAATGCGAAGCTTTATCGATGATAGCAGTGCAGGTGATAGCTAATGATTTAGCGGTGACGATGGGAGGTGCTGGGGGACATCTGGAGATGAATGTCTATAAACCGCTGTTGATTCATAATCTCATGCAGTCTATCCGTTTGCTCACTGATGGTTGCAGTAATTTCTGTCAATTTTTGGTTCAGGGGATGACTGCTAATGAAAAACAAATTGAGACTTTTTTAAATCAATCCTTGATGCTGGTGACTGCATTAAGTCCCGTGATTGGCTACCAAAAGGCTGCCTACGTCGCTCACTATGCCCTAGAAAAGGATTTAACCCTGAAAGTGGCAGCCTTGCAACTAGGATACATCAAGGAAGCGGATTTTGAGCGCATTGTTGACCCCGCTAAAATGGTTAATCCCTACGTTGCCGATGGTTAATTCTCTGAGGGGTTGACTGCCGTAAAAATCAGAGGTCGCAGGCAGGCACGGATTCCCATTGTACATATAAGTATAAGGCAAGCGGCGGGATTTGTCAAGCCCCGCCAGCAAAAATTTGTCTTATCTGGGAGTATCGAGGCTAATCATTGCGGGAATGTTCAAATTCATAGACATAAAACAACCCGCTCAACTTTTGCAGAGCGTAGCCGATAATAGCTAAACCGATTGCTACTAGGATTGCCATCCAGAATCCTAGGGTCGGGAATAAGCTCAAGGGCGATATATTGGTTAGGTTAGTGGTTGCTGCCCGTAAAGCGAGCGAGCGAGCATCGAGGAAAATTGCCAAGAAAACCGAGACAATCGCACCAATATAACTAAATAAAGTCAAACGCTGTATATTTTTCCGAGCATTTTGGCAAACCTGACAATCTTTAGTATGAGTTGTCCAAACATCAAAAAGCTGGCGTTTATCGAACTCTGGGGCTGGTAATTGGGGATTACAGTCAGCTGCCCAGGGAATCCTCCCTCCGGCTCTGTTTTTGAACCACTGACGAAAGGTAATCACCATTTTATCTTGAGGATTGGGAGTATAAACCGCATCGAGCCAATTTTCTGGCCGTCGGGCTAAAATTTTCTCTTGGTAGTGAAGAAAAACGAGGTCTTGGTGTAAAAATACAGAAGCAAGGATATGACCTAACCAAGTGGGCATAGGTAAGGCAAAAAAACCTAATCCGGGGGGGGTTTTTCCGGCTTTATTTTTGACTAACACCTGACAACCGATATGACGACACCAACCCGGACGAGTGGGAATAGCGTATAAAACTAGGATTAACTTGCCCCCATCGGTGAAAGTGGTGCAAATTCTCATCTGACAGGGGGGGTGAAAATCGTGAACGGCTGTCTCTATAATCGCCGCCGTGGGAGTGATAGCAAAGGAAAACCCTTCTTGGGTGGATAGCTCTCTCAGACGCGGCATATCGTAATATTTAGCATCTTGATAACGATTACCGACAATACCATGGTGAGAAACGGGAACATGAGCAGGATCAGCGACATTTTCCATAAAAAAGTCCCAACCGTAGGGTAAATCGCGGATATTCCAAAATAATTGCCGAACTTGCTCCGAATCTGACTCTAATTCCGCTACGGTAGCCGGCTGTCGCTCCTGACTTTCCTGTTGAGCCTGCCTTCCCGATTCTGCCCATACCCAGATTAACCCTTGACATTGCTGGGTGGGGTAGGCAACGGCACAGGATTTCGGATTTGAGCAGTTTTTGGCTTCCGTTTGTGCATCCTGTGATTGTGGAATGCTAACACAATTACCCTCCCTATCAAAACGCCAAGCATGATAAGCACAGAGCAAGGTTCCATCAGCTTCGATACGTCCTTCTGACAAAGGAGCCAACCTATGGGGGCAAAAATCGGCAAAACAACACCATTGATTGGAATTATCGCGCCATAACACCAGATCTTTCCCCAATAACTGGATTTTATGGGGACGGGAGGGATCGAGAAATTCGGCAACAGCGACGGGATACCATTGCTTAGTCCATTGAAAGGTTTCTGGAGAAGAAGAAAAGCTCGATTCAGCCAATGGATAGCTATTTTCACTGAAAAAGGGGGTTTGGGCGGCAATATTCATATTTTTGCGGAGATACTAGGGAGCAGTTGAACAAGATTATAATTTATTGTCACTATCCCCGTCCAACACCCGCACTTTTTCCTATTTCCTGTTCTCTTTAAGGCAAAATTTCTCGACAAGAGATTACCGGTTCTTCGGTTTATCTTATGCAACGGACAGGATGATAAGAGATGAAACCCTTATAGAGAAAGACATTGCTTCGATTTTTGGCAATTGTTTATGCCCCCCCTATCGAACCATACCAAGTAACGAAGAGCCAGATTACCTAGATCCTAAACTTGGGTAATGATAGCGAAGAAAACAAACAGAAAAATCATAAATGCTGCTGCCATGGGGAAGAAGGATTTAGGAAGATTAATAACTTTCTCCAGTTTCAGGAAACCCACCAGAAAATAAGCGACGATTGCCAGGAGAATCGGGATAACCACGCGCAAGATTGTGCCAAGGGGACTAGAGAAAAATTCACCGATTTTATAGCGGGGTGTATTTTCTTCCGCGTGAGGAGGAATAGTTACACTTGTCCAAGTTTCTCCCCCATCGGTGGAACGAAAAACTGTAGTTTTAGCGCCACCAAAACCGAATAAAGTTTTATCTTGAGCGTAATTAGGAGAAAACTGGACGGAGATACCAGAGGAAGGGATACTATGAATTTTCACTAGGGGTATTTTAGGATCACCAATTGATTGAAAAGTTTCTCCTCCATCGGTAGATTTAAACAAACCATCTCCCTGTAAACTAACTATTACCGTGCGATCATTAGCATAATCAGGAGAGATAGCAATGGTTTCTACTGATGCCTGAGGATTAAACCCTGGTTTCTCTAATTTTGTCCAACTTTTAGCCCCATCTTTGGTGACATACAAACCAGAAAAAATTGTCCCCGCAAAAATAGTTCCATCCTTGGGATAATTGGGAGATATTGCCAACTGCACATTAGAAGCTTTTGATAGAGGTGTTCCTTGACTGACATTTTTCCAAGTTAGTCCACCATCAACACTTTGATAAATACCCTCTGTTCCCGTGACAAACAAAGTTTTATCCTTAGAAAAATCAGGGGAAGCTACCATGGACGGGGCATAATTACCAAAAATTCTGCCCACTTCACTGATCTTTTTAACCGTATTTCCTCCATCGGTAGAACGAAATATTCTACCCTGCTGATTGGTGAGAAAAAGAGTTTTATCCTTGGCAAAATCTGGGGAAGGAACTATCCTCGGACCGCGGACTTTCTGATCGATTTCGATAATTTTCCAGAAATCACCACTGTTATCGGATTTGGCAAATTTATTGCGTAAAAACCCCGCAAAAATAGTTCTATCTTCTCCATAGTTAGGAGAAAAGGCAATGTCAAAGAAACGCCGGGGATCTTGTCCTGATTCTTCGGGATCTTTACCAAGTCGATAAACCTCTAAACCGCGATTAATTGGTGTCCAAGTTTCCCCTTTATCCCGACTGATAAAGATATTGCCTACATAATTAGCAATGACAACAGTACCATCCTGGGCATAATTAGGAGAAACCGCCATAGCGATAACTGTTCCCCGGGCTAAAGTTGCTATTTCCTGCCATTGTTTGCCGCTATCCGTGGTTTTAAATAAGCCATTAAATCCCCCTAAAAACATCGTATCTTGAACTATTTTTAAATCCATAAAATGGGGAACTTTATAATCATCAGCCTGTTTATCTTTGGTTAAACCCTCGCTCATTTTTGTCCAACTTTTGCCCCCATCTTGCGAAACACACATTCCGTCATACCAAGTGATGGCATAAAGGGTTGAATTTTGGGCATACTGGGGAGAAATAACGATGTCTTCGATGATTTTATCTTTAATTCCTTCGTTAACAGCTTGGAAGGTTTTACCATCATCAACGGTTTTAAAAATACCTGCTTCTTTTGTGCCGACAAAAAAGGTTTTATCCCTGTCTAAATTAGGAGAAAAAGCAATTGTATCCACTGCCCCCACATTAGCAGGTAAGGGGAGATTCTGCCAAGTTTTTCCCCCGTCGGAGGAAGTGTATAATTTACCCTGTTCATCCCCGAAAAAAATTCGATCAGGATTGTTGGGAGTAATAGCTAGAGAGGTTATCAGTGCCGTGGTGGGGAAAATATTTGACCAATTTTTACCGCCATCTTCGGTTAAATAAACCCCTTTTTCTAATCCCACTGCCGCTACTATATTGGGATCGGAAGGGGCAATTTCTACGAAGTTAATAAATTTAGTTTCTAAACCCTGATTAACTTTCTGCCAAGATTCCCCCGCATCTTCACTTTTATAAATACCATCGGATCTTGAAGCTAAATAGAGAATATTTTTATTGAGGGGAGATAGGGATAGGGAACTTAATTCCCCCGTATAATCTAAACCTTGAATTAATCTTGTCCAGTTGCTACCTCCATCCCCAGACTTATAAAAGTTATTTCGCACCAAGATATATACTGTATTATCTGTCTGGAAATCGGGAGAAACTTCCAATTGACTAATCACATCATGGGGACGATGGGCAAAAGCAGCGCTACTCCCAAGACAAAAAACTATAGCGATTATCAATAAAATGAGATTAAACTTGTAGGCGAATCTCAGCAAACTTTGGCGATTAATCATACTTAAACTGCTAATATCGAGGATAAAAATTGACCTAATCTAGCAAAGGGCGATCAAAATTTAAGCAAGGGTTCTGTAAGAGTATAGACGAAAATGGCGATTATAACCATTACTAAAATCAGGCTTATTTGCTATCAGCATAGATTAGAACCAATCTCTACACTTTGATTATTGTAGAGACTCATGGCCTTTTGTAACCCTTGTTTGAGACCAAGTTCGATCGCTTTTCTGGACAAGTCTAACACTTTCAAGATAACTTGGTTTTCTTGGGGGGTGAATCGGCCTAAAACGTGGGAAATTGTCGCTTTTTCGGTTGATTTACCGATTCCTATGCGTAAACGAGCGAAGTTTTCCGTGCCAACGTGGGCAATCATTGATTTAATACCGTTGTGTCCGCCAGCCGATCCCGATAGACGGATTCTCAACCGGCCTAGGGGCAGATCCATGTCATCGTAAATGACTAAAATCGACTCTGGAGCTAGTTTATACCAGTCCAGCACCGATCGCACCGATTGCCCGGAGCGATTCATGTAGGTTTGGGGTTTCAAGAGACGAATTTTGCCCGGGAGAGGACTGTCACCTTCGGCAATAAAACCTTGAAATCGCTTGTTTTCCTGCCAAGATAGCCCCCAATCCCGCGCTAATGAGTCCACAGCTTCAAAACCGATATTATGACGGGTGCGATCATATTTGGGTTCGGGATTGCCCAAACCGATAATTAACTGAGGAATGATTAAATTAGGGGTTTTATCGGAATTCATAGGGGAAAATCGGGTTTTTAACCATGACCCGACTCTTATTATCACCGAATTAGCACTCCGAGCGCTGGAACAAAGTTTCTAGATAAACCTTGGCACAGCTATTTTGCTCCTCAAAATTCATCCTTTCGGAGGATTGACAATTAAGTAGAAAAAATGATAGAGCCGCCGTAAACACGCCATCTTGATCCCAACCGGGGTGAGTTTCTAGATATTGTTGTAGGGATTGGTGGAGGATTTCGGGGATTTCTGCCAAGATACTGACGGATGTATTCATATCGTTTACCTCTGAATCTGAAGTGGGGAAATCCCTGACTGGTGCAGTGGACAGTAAGGACTATTGTGAGCCAAGTTGGGGGGAGTTGCAATATTACCAGATGTAAAGGAATGCTTTAGAAAAACTTAATATTTACGAGCGAATAAGGGTTAGAGCTAGATTTTATTTACTCAACTTAACAATAACTCAGTATCTATCGATGGGAATTTTTACAATCAAGATTAATTTTTTCTCGAAGCAAGTGCCGATTCTATCGCTGTTGCCTGTGGAAAAGTCTGGGTAAACTGTGGAAAACTTGGGAGTGAGTGGGGAAATACTGGGGAATGTATGGGGGAAAACATTAGGGAAAAATAAGATTTGCAAATTTTAATCCGTAGTGGTGCCAAATTAATTTTCATCTTCGAGAAAGGCACTCTTGCCAGAGTACCTTTTCTAGCTGAATGCTGGCTGCTATGCTTTCACCACCAATACTGAACAGGTAGCTTCTGCCACCACAAAACTACTAACAGAATCTTCGATCACCCGTTGAACTCCCGTTAATCCCCGACTGCCGATCACGATCAGATCAGCATGATAGATATTAGCTAAACGAATAATTTCCTCCGCTGGATCACCAAAGATGACCTCGATTTCACTAGGGGCAGCAATCTGGGATTGATAGCAGCGCAATTGATCTTCAATGATCTCACGGGAGGGGTGAGGGCGATCAACTGGCGATTCATCTCCCTCCTTGCCGAGGATATGGGTGAGGATGATGCAAGAATTTGCCGTTAGAGAAAGGGAATTCAAGGACTGAAGGACTCGATCCGATAATTCCCCACAATCTAAGGCAACAACGATATTTTTAAACATTTTGACTAAATCCTGCCGCAAATCTTTTATTTTGCCATTATCTAAGGATAATAAGCCTAGATAGACAATTTTATAGGTTATTGCGCTCGGTTAAGATTTCGTACCCCGTGGCGGTTACTAAGACAGTATGCTCAAACTGAGCGGAGAGAGCATTATCCATCGTCACCACCGTCCAACGATCGCGCAAAGTTCTGGTATGTTTAGATCCCGCGTTGACAATTGGTTCAATTGCCAGAGTCATTCCGGTGCGGAGTTTGACATTGGCTAACTGATTAGTGCGAAAATTAAATACCGAGGGTTCTTCGTGGAGATTTCTGCCGACTCCATGACCGGTAAAATCTTCTACCACTTGGAAACCGTTAGCTTGAACGTGATCTTCGATCGCTCCTGCAATATCGAGCAGATAATTGCCAGCTTTTACCTGATTTATGCCTTTATATAAGGCTTCTTCCGCCACGCGGATTAATTTTTCGGCTTTGGGAGAGACGGAACCGATAGCGATCGTGATACAGGAATCCCCATGATAACCTTGGTAGTAGGCCCCCGTATCTACCTTTAACACAGAACCGGCTTTGAGGCGTTTTTTCGGGCTAGGGATACCGTGAACGACTTCGTTATCGACAGAGGCACAAATCGAGGCAGGAAAGCCATAATAACCTTTAAAACTAGGGGTAGCACCCATTTCGCGGATACGTTTTTCCGCATAGGCATCCAGATCCGCCGTCGTCATTCCGGGTTGAGCGATCTGGGCAATTTCCTTAAGGACTGTGGCGGCAATTTTACCCGCTTGTCGCATAATAACGATTTCTGCGGCGGATTTGGTTTCGATTCCCCGGCGGCTTTTCTGTACTCGCGGTGAACCTACTTGCTCTGGGGTTTTAGTTTCCGGAAAAAGCAGCTTGGTTAGGATGTTCATGGACAGTTGGCTCAGAGTCTTTACTTAGGGTCTGCTGAATAAATCTAAAAACCTTGTTGGGTAAGACTTTTAGACTTTTTGTCAATCAAAAAGTACCGGACTGGGAGTGATCAGGAACCCTACACCCCACACCCCACACCCCACACCCTACCACCACCGAAAAACTTTTTCAGCAGACCCTACTTAACTTAGCATTTTCCCTGCGATCGATGACTGCTCTGGAGAAATCAAGGAACATTTAGAAAAGCTATAGTAGGAAAAAGGCTATTTTTCCGGCGAGGTGACAATTTATGGCAGTCAAAAAAGAGTTTTCCAGTTTTCAGGAACTGTTGCAAACCACTAATCTCCCCGTGTTAGTGGATTTCTATGCCACTTGGTGCGGTCCTTGTCAAATGATGGCTCCGATTCTAGAACAAACGGGAATGTATTTCAAAAATCGCCTACAAATTGTCAAAATTGATACAGACAAATATCCCAATTTAGCCAGTAAGTACGGTATTCAAGCTTTACCGACTTTAGTAGTCTTTAAAAATGGTCAACCGATCGATCGAATCGAGGGAGTGGTGCAGGTTAACCAACTGGTTCAACATTTACAAACTCTGTTGTAAGATAATTTTGAACCAGAACTAGGAGTTAGTGTCATGGCAAAGGCGATTTGGAATGGTGCAGTGGTAGCGGAAAGCGATAACTGCGAAATTGTCGAGGGAAACTATTATTTTCCCCCCGATACCATCAAAGCTGAATATTTTCAATCCAGTAACACCCATACCATTTGTTCTTGGAAAGGAGAGGCTAGTTATTATACTCTTAGGGTAGATGGACAGGACAATAAAGATGCCGCTTGGTATTATCCCGATCCTAAACCAAAAGCCCAAAATATTAAAGGATATATCGCTTTTTGGCGAGGTGTGCAGGTTGAGAAATGATCGCCATCTACCCCGGCAGCTTTGATCCAGTTACACTCGGTCATTTAGATATTATCGAACGCAGTGTGCCACTATTCGAGCGAGTAATCGTGGCAGTTCTCTGCAATCCCCATAAAAACCCCTTATTTACCGTCGAAAAACGCATAGAACAGATCAGTTACTGTACAAAACACCTGAAAAACGTTGAGATAGACAGTTTTTCAGGATTGACGGTTGAATATGCCAGATTGAAAGGCGCTAAGGTGCTGTTGCGGGGGTTGCGGGTCCTCTCAGACTTTGAAAAAGAACTGCAAATGGCCCATACCAATAAAACCCTCTGGGAAGGGATCGAAACGGTTTTTTTAGCCACCACCAAAGAATATAGTTTTTTAAGCAGTAGCGTGGTTAAAGAAATCGCTCAATTCGGTGGCTCCGTCACCCATCTAGTCCCAGAAAACGTTTCTAGAGATATTTACTCATACTACAGTTAACATACTAGAATACAGCAATGAGGACGATCTGAACCTATGGCGCGCCGAGAACCTAATGATCGCAGAAAAGCAGTACCTAACACTTCTAATAGTGGGGTTCCCAGTCCACCCGTCGATTTCGATATCTATCAGGATTTGGCGCGTCTGCAAGAGATGATTTTTGATAGTTTCCATATCCCCCTCACCCGTTGGACAATCATCGATGAGGGACAGATATCCGAACAGATCGATCTCATCTATGAAACCGTGCCACCGGCAGTACAGAAAGCTTTAGCAATTTTGCAGGAAGAACAGGAAATTATCACTAAAGCAGAAGAATACGCTCAACAAGTCCTTCGTTCCGCTCAACAAAGGGCTGCCCAAATTCTCGATGAGTCCGGTATTATTCAACAAGCAGAACGGCAAGCGGCCCAAATTCGTCAACGGGTTCAGCAGGAGTGTGAATCCTTGCAACAACAAACCCTCGATGAAATCGAACAGATGCGTCACAGCACCTTGCAGGAAGTGCAACAGTTACGACAAAAAACCCAAGCTGAATGTCATGAAATTCAAAAAGGCGCTGACGACTATGCCGAAGCAGTTTTAGAACATCTCGATCGAGAATTAGGGGAAATGTTACAAGTTATTCGCAACGGTCGTCAACAGGTAAGATCGAAACCAACATCGTCAAAAAATCTACCCGGAGAACGTCCTTAATCAGTGATCAGTGATCAGTGATCAGTTATCAGATGTAAGTTTTAAGTTAATTAGTTAGTTATCTTCATCTTTATCCCTGATTACTGTTTGCTTACCACTGAAAAGCAGCCAACCCCTAATATCTCACTGATAAATGATCACGGAATTTCATGAATAACCCCTCCTCGAATTCCCATCTATTCGGACGCTTTGTCAGCGGGTTATTCAGCTGGAAAATTTGGTTATTTGTCCAGATATTTCAAGGCAGTAAAAGCTTTTATCGATTCTTGTATCATTATTTATATCGTCGTCCTAAAATCGATCGCATTCTCGGTAGCGATGTCATCTATATTCCTGAGAAAAAACTTTATAGCATTCCCCTTGATGTGCTGAAAATGGAGCGGCAAATGGTTAATAGTGATCGCCAGCAGTTGACTTCTATTACTACTTGGAAAGTTAAAACGATTCATCCCACCATCACCGAAACCGAGATACAATTCCACGATATTACCGTCGATTTACAACAGGTACACCTGATTAAATCAGACCTTGATAACTACGATTATACTAATACTCGCCGCTTGGCTCCTCTGGTGAAAACCTTGCTTTTTGAAATTAACCCCAAAATTGCCAGTTTAGTAGAAAAGAGAAATCAATTACATAGACTGCGAAATCTGGCCGCATCTTCCGAAATTTTTCATTCACAAACCCGATTGTACGATCGAGCAATTAATCAAGTCCAGCTAATTATTGATCAAGCGGAAACTTTGAGACAAGAATGTTTAAAATTTATCCGAGAAACCCTGATCGAACGGGAATTAGTGCAATCCGATATCGATACCAATCTCCTTGATTTGCCCCTCGATTTTGCTAGTCAATATCAACTAATTCAAGAAAAATATCAACTCTGGAAAGAAGAAGTACAAGCTTATTTTGAATTAAAAGATTCTTCCCTACCTAAAAATTAACTATCACCGTCAGTTATCAGTATTCAGGAGATTATTTTTATTTATTCTCCCTGCTCCTTTTTCCCAGTTCCCACTTTCCTATACTTTTGAAACAGGATTTAGTATTATGTCAAGTTTAACGGCAATTCGTGAACATATTTTTGCTTGGGGAAAACGCACCTATATCATGGGTGTTTTAAACGTTACTCCCGATAGTTTTAGTGATGGGGGAGAATTTGACAATGTTGAAAATGCCCTGCTACAGGCAATGAAAATGATCGAGGCCGGGGCTGATATAATCGATATCGGTGGTCAATCCAGCCGTCCGGGAGCCGAAGAAATTAGCCTAGAAGCAGAATTATCGCGAGTTATCCCCGTAATCACTGCTATTCGACAACAAAGTTCTATTCCTATCTCTCTCGATACTACCCGGGCGATCGTGGCAGCCCAAGGTATCGCCGCCGGGGCCGATTTGATCAATGATATTTCTGGGGGAACCTTCGATCGCCTATTATTGCCCACGGTGGCTAAATTGGCCGTTCCCATCATCCTCATGCACCTGCGGGGCAATCCGCAAACCATGCAATCTTTAACACATTATGACGATTTAGTCAAGGAAATTAAAGAATTTTTACAGAATCGCGTTAAGGAAGCTTTACAGTGGGGTATTGCTAGGGAAAATATTATCATCGATCCAGGGATTGGTTTTGCCAAAACCGGGCGACAAAATCTTGAGTTATTGCGAGAATTAGGGCAATTTCGGGATTTAGACTTACCTGTTTTAATTGGATTGTCGAGAAAACGCTTTATTGGCGAGATTACAGGCAAAGATGACCCAAAAGAACGAGTTTTCGGAACGGCGGCGGCCTGTGCAATAGCGATCGCTAAGGGGGCCGATATCCTGCGCGTCCATGATGTGGATGCGATCGTAGATGTGAGTAAAGTGGTGGACGCAATCGAGCGAAGTTGAAAATTTTTGCTAGTCTTAGAATCATCCACACTTCGATCGAAATCAGCGATGAATAGCCAACTAACTAGCGATCATTGTATGTTACCCGTGATTCGATCTCCCCGGGATTATCAAGTTTTTCGCATTAGTGCTGGGGATACGAATCGTTTAGCGATCGTCTTCGATTCTACCGTAGCGGGGGATTCCTTGACCGTTTGTGTGGAAATTTTCGATCCCCACGGTCGCACCCCTACCCATCGTCATCATTTTGCCGTAGAAATGTTTTTTATCCTCAAAGGGGAAGGAATGGCTATCTGTGATGGTAAACCGATTCCCCTGGGTCCGGGGGATAGTTTATTAGTCCGTCCCACAGGTATTCACGAGATTAGAAATGTGGGGGACGGAAGACTTTATGCACTATGTTTTATGGTTCCCAATGAGGATTTTTCGGAATTAATTCGTAATGGCATCCCAGAGGAGTTAGACGCAGAAGATTTAGAGGTGTTGATGGGAACTATTAAAGGATAATCTAGCAATATCATCCCTTAAATTTTGGGCTTTTTTTCTAGAAAGAGGGCGATAAAAAAGGTAAAGGTTCCTCCCAGAAGTCCGAAGATTAGCCAATTTAATCTTGGATAGCCTTTATTGATAGCGATGACTGTAGCAATGCCACCGATGAGACAATGCCAGAAAAAAAGCAACAAGAATAAATCCAAGCTCAGGGAAATATCACCAATTAGTTTCATATTTTCTCAGTAGAGCGATAGAGTTAATTGTTTAGATAGGGTCTGCTGAATAATGGTAAAACCCTTTTAAAATAAAGCTTTTGACCTGTTAAAGTCCGATGTTAGTGCAAGAAAATAGGATTG
>MTBT01000181.1 GCA_002282935.1 Microcystis sp. LSC13-02
ATTTTCAAACTCTTATCTGAACAGGGTTTCAGCGATGGATTGTCCTAAGCACCTTGGTCTTTGCTATAGTATTTAACGGTAAAGCCGTCGTTCTACGACGGGGTTTCAGACCCAAAATTTTCGATGATCTGGTTATTATCACCCAACCCAGCCTTCAGCCGGTGAAAATTCGGGCTAATTGGGAATTTTTCGGCAAAAAAGTTATCTAGACCTGCTAACAGGCAATTTATCCCTCGAATGAGCTACAATTATCGGTCAAACGTGGTTAATAGCGAGCAGATGCGTCGCATTGAAGGGGCGATTTTTGCCTCCGGTATGCCTGTGGCCGCTTTGATGGAAAAGGCAGCCCTGTTAACGGCACAACAGCTTAAAAAGTTCTATTCTTTGGCTAATTTCCCCAAAATCGGCGTTATCGTTGGCCCTGGTCACAATGGCGGCGACGCTCTCGTGATTGCTAGAGAATTACATCTTGCTGGTTATCAAGTATCTCTTTTTTGTCCGATCGCCAAACTCAAGGATTTAACAGCACAACAGACTAATTATGTCAAGCATTTAGGCTTAATTTTTCAGAAAACTTTAGAATCTTTGGAGGATTGTCAGTTAATTATCGACGGTCTCTTCGGTTTTGGTTTAGAAAGGACTTTATCGGGAGATATTGCCGAATTAGTCGATAAAATTAATAGTTGGCAAAAACCGATAATTAGTATCGATATTGCTTCAGGAATTCACACCGACACTGGAGAGGTTTTAGGCACGGCAATTAAAGCCACTCATACCTTTTGTTTGGGACTCTGGAAGCGCGCTTTTTTACAAGATTTGGCCTTACCCTATCTAGGTAAAGTGGAGTTAATTGACATAGGAATTAGTCCCCTTGACCTAGAAACAATTCTACAAGATTCACCGCCAATTCTGAGGGTTAATCCCGATCTAATTCGCCCTTATTTACCTTTACCCCGTCCTCTACTTACCCATAAATATCAGCAGGGACATTTATTAATTATCTGTGGTTCTCGTCGTTATGCAGGGGGGGCAATTCTCGCCGGATTAGGAGCGCGAGGTAGTGGTGTGGGAATGCTTTCTATTGCCGTTCCTGCTGCCCTCAAATCTTTATTAATTAGTCATTTACCAGAAGCATTAATTATCGATTGTCCTGAAACTGCCACGGGAGCTATTGCCGAACTTCCCCTAGAATTAAATAATTATCATGTCCTCGCCTGTGGTCCTGGATTAACCACAGAAAATCCTGCTATTATCGAACAGGTTTTAGATAGTGATAAACCGATTATACTCGATGCCGATGCTTTAAATATTTTGGCTCAATTGGGTATAGACAAATTATTATCTCGTCAGAATAAGACAATTTTAACGCCTCATTGGGGAGAATTTAAACGCTTATTTCCTAACTTATTAGGTTCTCAAGACAGGATTAATATCACTCAAGAAGCATCTCAACAAACTGGTGCAATTGTGTTATTAAAAGGAGCCAGAACTATAATCGCCTCTCCGGAAGGTAAAATGTATATAATCCCCGAAAGTACCTCCGCTTTAGCGCGAGGTGGTAGTGGTGATGTCTTAACGGGATTAATCGGCGGATTCTTAACCCAAATGCCAGATAAACCCTCAGAAGCAACCGCATTAGCGGCTTTTTTACACGCTCAAGCCGGCATTTTAGCGGCCAAAGAAAGGACAGAATTAGGAGTAGATGGAGTAACTTTAGCTAATTATTTATTTGCTGCCCTTAAAGGTTTAAATTAAACTCTGGAGGGAAACAGACGCGACCCGAAAACATTGATAATTGTTACTGTATCTAACATTAAAATATCTTTCATAATACCCATCTAATAAACGCAGAAATAAGAGGAGGAAACGATAAAAATACTATTAAAATAGCATAAATGTACTGGATTTAAACTGAGTATGGGTATTTTAGTACAAATGCTCGGACTGCCTCAACCTAGCTCCAGCGCTCCCTTCTCCGCTGCAGTCTTAAGGATTAATTTAGATAGTCGGCATTTGAGATAAAACATAAGGAATGTTAACCAAAACCACTTAACGTTAAGGAATTTTGATAAGTTGGAGATTGAACAAAGATAGAAAGTCTCTAGCGCTGACAACTATGGCTGTAATTGTCCAAAAATACGGTGGTACATCGGTAGGTTCCGTGGAACGCATTCAATCGGTAGCTCAACGGGTCAAAAATACGGTAATAGCAGGAAATACCGTGGTGGTGGTCGTTTCTGCCATGGGTAAAACCACCGATGGATTGGTCAATTTAGCCAAACAGATCGCCGCCGAACCCTCGCGCCGGGAGATGGATATGTTATTATCCACGGGGGAACAGGTGACGATCGCCTTGATGAGTATGGCCCTAGAGGAAATCGGACAACCGGCCATCTCCCTAACCGGCGCTCAGGTGGGAATTGTCACGGAATCCGAACATAGTCGCGCCCGTATTTTAGAAATTAAAACCGATCGCCTCTCCCGTCATCTATCGGAGGGTAAAGTAGTTGTTGTCGCTGGTTTTCAAGGTGTCAGCGATAGCGATCAACTAGAGATTACCACCCTAGGCCGCGGTGGTTCCGATACCTCGGCCGTGGCCCTAGCAGCCGCCTTAAAAGCCGATTTTTGCGAAATTTACACCGATGTACCCGGTATTCTCACCACTGACCCCCGTTTAGTTCCCGAAGCGCGTCTTTTAGACCAAATTACCTGCGATGAGATGCTAGAATTAGCCAGTTTAGGGGCGAAAGTTCTCCACCCGCGAGCGGTGGAAATCGCTAAAAACTTCGGGGTTCCCTTGGTTGTCCGCTCCAGTTGGACAGAGGATCCGGGTACTTGGGTGACATCCCCAGCACCGAAACCGCGCACCCTGCAAGGATTGGAATTGACAAAAGCAGTGGATGCGGTGGAATTTGAGGGTAATCAGGCGAAAATCGCCCTTTTACGGGTTCCGGATCGTCCCGGTATCGCTGCCCGTTTATTCGGGGAAATTGCCCATCAACAGGTGGACGTGGATTTAATTATTCAATCGATTCACGAGGGGGACAGCAACGATATCGCCTTTACGGTGATGGGAAATGCCTTGAAAAAAGCCCAATCCGTGGCCGAAGCGATCGCGCCGGTTTTACGTTCCCATCCCACTAATACAGAGGAAGCGGAAGTGATCATCGAATCCGGGGCCGCTAAAATCGCCATTACCGGCGCTGGTATGATCGGCCGGCCGGGAATTGCTGCCCAAATATTTAGCACTTTGGCCACAGCGGCAATTAATATCGAAATGATCTCCACTTCTGAAGTAAAAGTCAGTTGTGTCATCGATGAAGCGGACGGAGAAAAAGCAATTAAAGTCCTTTGTGATGCTTTTCAACTGGAGTATTCTGCTAAAGTTGCTCATCGCGAAATCCCTCACAATTTAGTCCCGGTACGGGGAGTGGCCTTAGATAATAATCAGGCACAAATGGCCATTCGTCGCGTCCCCGATCGCCCCGGGATGGCGGCGAGAATTTTCTCGGTTTTAGCGGCAAAAAATGTCAGTGTCGATATGATTATTCAATCCCAACGCTGTCGCATTGTCGATGGTATTCCCCGACGGGATATCGCTTTTACTTTACCCCAAGCTGATGCTAATTCCGCCCAAAAAATCCTTTTAGAACTATCGGAAAGTTTGGGTTTACAGGAAGTGGTGGTTAATAATGATGTGGCCAAAGTTAGTATTGTTGGTTCGGGAATGGAAGGACAACCGGGGGTAGCAGCACGCTTTTTTGAAGCTTTAGCAAAGGAGAAAATTAATATTTTAATGATTGCTACTTCTGATATAAAAATCAGTTGTGTGGTGAATCAAGAAGATGGAGTCAGAGCCTTACAAGTGGTTCACGCCGCTTTTGGATTAGCCGGACAGGGTAAAATTGAAGTACCCGCCTAAATGAAATTAAAAGTTCTATGATAGGGGTAAGAGTTGTCAAATTGCTGGCAACTTAACCCCCAAAAATCCGATCAATAAGTCAACCCTCATCACCCCGATTTTATCTATGGACCCTCTTACAGCAGCAGCGATCGCAGTTGGTTCAATTATCGCTACTAAAGCGTTAGAGAAAACTGGTGAAAAAGTGGCAGAAAAGGTTTGGCAACAAACAGAAAAATTTCTTACTTCCCTGAAACAAGTTTCTCCAGATACTTTCACCGCAATTGAAAAAGCACCCGAACAACCTTTAGATTATGGACAAGCGATTCTGGAGGTTGAATCTGTTGCTAAAACCAGTCCCGAATTAAGCCAAATTATGACCGAGTTGGTTGACATTGTAGAAGCCGAACCTTTACCTAATTTAAAGGATATTCTTAACGATATTGCTAAGGCTTTGCAATCTCAATCCTCTGGACAAAAAACCTATATCAAAACCATTGAAAAAATTGTTAATTTTTCTCAAAGGGACATTAATATCAATGAACAAAATATCACAATGTAATGTCTTGGGCGCGTGCAACGCACCCCTACGGAACGGAAAAAAATGTTATTGTAGGGGCGAATCGCGTTCGCCCTTCCCCTTTTGATGTGTTAATATTGTATAAGTAAATATTTTTTTGTCACAGCATTATGTTACCAATATGGATCAAAAAATAGTCAATTCTGCTCAAGGCGATATCAATATTGACAAGCAAAATATTTATAATTATCCGCCTAACCAAGAGCCTCCTCAACCCAATCCTCACAATTTATCTAATAGTAATATCCCTAAATTTGTTGGTAGGGATAAGGAATTAATTGACTTAAAAAATAAATTACAACAATCCCA
>MTBT01000182.1 GCA_002282935.1 Microcystis sp. LSC13-02
TTTGATTAGAAAAAGATAAACTTGAGAATCTTCGGTCAAATTTATTGACTCAAAATCCGCTGTACTTAATTTAAATGAATCAACCCTAGGGAAGGGGGGGGGACTTCTGGCGAGATTTGAGTTAAACTAGAAAGGTTGACTATTGACAAACATCGATCGCACAGGAGTAAATTATGTCTAGAGTCTGTACTATGACGGGGAAAAAGGCCAATAACGCCTATGCGGTGTCCCACTCCCACCGTCGCACCAAAAAATTACAAGAAGCTAACCTACAATGGAAAAGAGTTTGGTGGTCGGAAGGCAACCGTTGGGTAAAACTACGCATCTCCACCAAAGCTATCAAAACCATTGAAAAGAAAGGATTAGCCGTCTTCGCTAAAGAAGTAGGCTTAAACTTAAATTTGTACTAAGCGAGTAGTTCGGAAGTGAAGACGAATCGGCCGTATCGTTGACTCCTGTGCTTTTGATTATTAAGTATTGCAACAGGGAGTGATGTGGGGTGAAAACTACCTTTAAGATTAAAAACTTAAAACGACCTGTTCAGGAGAATTTCAATGTATTCAACCCTATTAATGGCCGCCACCGCCGTACAAGGTTCCAGCGAATGGAGTCCCAAAGTGGCGATTGTCATGATTATCTGCAATATTCTCGCTATTGCTTTCGGTAAAGCGACTATTCAACAACAAAATGTCGGTCCTACTTTACCTTCCCCCGCTTTATTCGGTGGTATGGGATTAGGCGCTTTACTAGGTACTACCAGTTTTGGTCATGTCCTCGGCGCCGGTGTTATCCTCGGTCTCTCCCGTCTCGGAGTTATCTAAATATTTGTTGATTTTCTCAATCGGTGGCCAAAAGTCACCGATTTCTTTTGTTAAGTACCGCGCGCAAAATTAATTACACTAAATCCGGTTATTAAAAACTGATTATCTATTCCTCCTTTTGCATGAGTGCCTCTTGCCTATCCTTATAAGTAGCCTATACTCAACGGATTTAGTATTACACATATCTAACCACCTCTTGCCTCTTGCCTATCTTCACTAGGAAATTTATTTTGCACGACTACTTATGACTTTACCTCAAAAAAATTCTTTTTGGTACGATGATCGATTTCAGAAGATTTTTCTACAGGTAATTATCCTGCTAATTGTCTGCCTAATTTTCTGGTTTTTTGGCCACAATTTAGTGATTAATTTCCAACGCTTACGCTTAAGTTTTGGCTTTGGCTTTCTCTTTGATCCTGACCGACCAGCTTCTTTTGCGATTGGTGACTCTCCTATTCCCTACAGTCCCACCGATACCTATTTTTGCGCTCTTTTGGTGGGATTAGTTAATTCCCTCCGCATTATGATTACTGGCATATTTTTGGCGATTAGTCTGGGAATAGTCATCGGGTTAGGTCGCTTGTCGGATAATTGGTTAATTCGTCAGTTGGCAACAATTTATGTGGAAACTATTCGCAATACTCCTCTATTATTACAATTATTTTTCTGGTATTTTGCGGTATTTCTGAAACTGCCGAAGATTGAGGACTCTCTAGAGTTCTTTGGCAGTGTATTTTTAAATAACTCAGGAGTATATTTACCTTTCCCCGCTAATAGTTTCAGGACATGGTTAGCCTTAGCTATCATTGCTTTAGGAATAATTTTCTCAGTATTTTTATATCTAAAAAATAAACTTAGTTTATGTCTAACTAGCCTACTAATCCTAGTTATATTTCCTCTAATCTGGGGTTTACAATGGCAAAGTCCCCAAGTTAATCCTATTAATCAAAATATTGACTTTGGTTTACATCTTTCTTCTGAGTTTGCCACCCTCCTAATCGGTTTAACTGTTTATACAGCTGCCTTTATCGCGGAAACAGTACGGGGGGGAATTCAATCGGTTAATCGGGGACAATGGGAAGCAGCTAAAGCCTTGGGATTAAAACCTTTATTAGTGATGAGATTAGTGATTTTTCCCCAAGCTTTGCCAGTGATTATTCCTCCTTTAACTAATGAATGTTTAAACCTTGTTAAAAACTCTAGTTTAGCGATCGCTATTGGTTATAATGATATTTATGCTATCTCTAGTACCATCGCTAATCAGACAGGAAAAGCTGTAGAAATGTTAATAGTAGTTATGGCAACCTATTTATTCTTTAATCTGGTGATTTCCTTGACTATGAATCAATTAAACAAACGGGTAAAAATTCAGGAAAGATAGTAACACACCAGAATTGAGCGATAAAGTAACTAATAAACCTCTTGCATAATTAATTTTTGAGGGTTCAAAAACGGCAAAAATAAGGATTATTGCCTAAAATATGTAAATAGACCATTTAATTGATTATTATTCATTCTTAATTCTCCTGACTACTGACTACTGGCTACTGACTCCTAACCCTAACAACAATTTGCATTAGCAGAATATAAAGCGGTGATAATTGCTGTCACCGCAGGACTAAGACTAGATAAAACTACCACAGAAGCGGTGGCAATGATGATAGTAGTAGCCATTCTCACCATACCGTCTGTACCTTTTTGATAGGCATCAAATTTATATTCTAAGCGGTCAACTTTTTGACCAAGTTCTTCTCGCAATTGAATCAACGCCGCTCTGATGTCATCATTACTGGGATTTTCGGGAATTTGCATGACCTTGATTAGCAATAAACTAACAACCGCATACATTATAGCAGTTCTTAGCCATAAATTACAATTTTTTATCGGGAGGAGGAGTCAATCGCCAGCGCACTAAAAAACTATCAATACTTTCTAAACATTCCAAGTCATCTTTAGGTAAATAAGAATCTTTTAACAAGAAAGAAAAAGCCTGTTTAAACTCTTGACTATCAGCTTGAATCGGACTAGCAAAATGACAAGGAATAACCTGTTTAATCGGCCATTGGCAAATTCTATCAACCCATTGACTAACCTCGTCAGTAGTGCGATTAAGAATCAAGGTTTGCAAAATGGGTGCTACTATTAACCTCCCCTCTCGACGCAAATTTAAAAAAGTCCTTTGCCAATCATCACCCCATTGAAAAGGGAATAAACCAAAATAGGCTTTTTTACTCTTTTCCTTAGCAGTAAAAGCATCTCGAAAAACCTTAATCCAATTGGGAACAGCTAAAACCGGAGGTTGAAAATAAAGAGCAAAAAGACAAATTCTCTGCCAACCCCGACGGCGATTTTCTGGGGTATTCTCCACCAAATCCTTAGCACTATTTTTAGCGTGAAACAGGAGAGGATAGGGGTCTAATTCTAAAATAGCCGGAGGATTTTCTGGGATAGAAATAATTCCATCGGTCAGCAGCAGAGTTTGAGAGTAGTGATGAAAAAAAGCCACTTCCGAGAAGTATCCCACATTCAGATCAATTGCGGGTAAAATTTCATAACTAAAATCCTTTCCTAAAGGAGTGGTTGCCGAGTCAGCAGGTAAAATTTCTGTTCGTTTTGCCGGTAAACCCAACCAACTCAAAGGTAAATTAAGAGGAAAACTCCATTGATTAGGAGCAACATAAACTATAGCCTTAGGAAAATAACGGGCAAAAGGACCGACAAAAACCTTATGTTCAATCCCAGAAATCGTCGGCAAAATAATATATTTAACTTCCCCGTGTTGACTTTCCAACTCACGCATTAAGCGAATACATTCAGGAGTCGGGGCCACTGGTGCATAAACAAATAAACCCCCAGATGCTAACTTAATTACCGTCATGCGAATCGGCACGACCACATAAAAAATACCCTGCAATTGCTCAAATGTCCAGAGCGTATCTTTCACCACTTCTTGGCGAATTGTCCGTCTTTGACCGTAGGGATAAAGTGGTACAATTGGCCAAAAAGGCCATGATAAATCTTGCGGACTAATTGCGGCTTTTGTCATCGTCTGATTCTATCGCTGAAAATCTCTATTTTAGTTATCATAAACCCTTCTAATCCCCATGACTAATAAACTGCCCATTGATTCTTTGGTCAATACTTGGAATAGTCTCACGGGGGAAGTGATGAAAAGACTCCCCATCGACCAGTTGACTAATACTGTCCTCCAGTGGTTTAGTGTTAGTGACAGTCAAGTGGCGGAAATTTTAGAAAAAGTCCGTCAAGAATTACCCACCACCGAGGCGCTGTTAATCGGCAAACCCCAAACGGGAAAAAGTTCGATTATTCGGGGAATAACGGGAGTTTCGGCGGAAATCGTCGGGCAGGGTTTCCGTCCCCACACCCAAAACACCCAGCGCTACACCTACCCCGCGGAAGACTTACCCCTGTTGATTTTTACCGATACGGTGGGGTTAGGGGATGCCTATCAACACACAGACACGGTAATCGCGGAATTATTAGCAGATTTAGCCGAAAATACGGGATGCGCCCAGGTTTTTATCGTGACGGTAAAAATTAATGATTTTGCCACCGATAGCCTCCTGGAAATTACCAAACAACTGCGGCAAAAATACCCTAAAATACCCTGTTTACTGGCTGTCACCTGCCTTCATCAGCTTTATCCTCCTAATACCGCCGATCATCCCCCTTATCCTCCCGATTTCGAGGATATCAATCGCGCCTATCAAGAAATTAAAGAAACTTTTAAGGATTTATACGACAATTCTGTGCTAATCGATTTCACCCTAGAGGAAGACGGTTACAACCCTGTTTTTTACGGTTTAGAGGCATTTAGAGACAATTTAGCTGATTTATTGCCAAAAGCCGAGGCTAACACCATCCACCAACTTTTAGATCGGGAAACCAGCAATAAATTAGGCAATCTCTATCGGGACGTGGCGCGACGCTATATGTTAGCCTTTTCCGTCATAGCGGCGACCTTGGCGGCGATTCCCTTACCCTTAGCGACTATGCCCGTGTTAACCGCCCTACAAGTGTCAATGGTGGGGGTTTTAGGCAAATTATACGGTCAAGTGTTAACCCCATCCCAAGCCGGCGGAGTCGTCAGTGCGATCGCTGGCGGCTTTTTGGCCCAGGCCATCGGTCGGGAATTGGTGAAATTTATCCCCGGTTTTGGCAGTGTCATCGCCGCTTCTTGGTCTGCTGCCTATACCTGGGCCCTAGGAGAGGGCGCTTGTGTCTATTTTGGCGATTTAATGGGGGGTAAAAAACCCGATCCTAAGAGGATTCAACGGGTGATGAAAGAGGCTTTTTCTGCTGCCCAAGAAAGATTTAAAAATGTCGCTACCGGAGGAGATAATTAAGGTTTGCGGCAAAAAGTTTTTCGTGGGGACAGGGTGTGGGGTGTGGGGTGTGGGGTTTTACCGATTTTGAGGGGGTCAATTACCTAATTTTCAAGGAAAAAGTACCTGAATTTTACCCCCGATCACTCCAATGTTTGGCACTTTTTGAGAGGAAAAAAGTCTAAAAGCCTTACCCAACAAGGTTTTTAGATTTATTCAGCCAACCCTAATTAAGCTTAGAAATATCCAAAGAATTTTCTTTTTTTGGCTAGATTCTTGTAGTGCTGTAGAGCATATTCTGCATCTGATAAACGCAAATCTACTTCAAGATCGCTGAAAAAACCTCCTGCCATGGTAGTATGTTCCTGAGCTTGAGAGGCAGCCCGTATAACTTTCTCAAGTTTTGCAGATATTATTGAAGCTTTTCTTTCTAATAATTCTAGCCTTGGCTGTTGTATTCCAAAATAAATGTAAATTACGAATGATTGCGAAACGATAGTTACTGTAAGAATTGTAAGAATTGTAATTATTTTTGGAGAAAATAACCAATAAAAAACCATCGTCCAGGCAAATGTTAACAGCAACCATAAAAAATCGAAGTTTCTTTGCTGCCTATCTATTTGTTCGCATATATTAAGAAGCTTCTCAGAGTATTCATTTAACAAAGAGATAATCAGCTTTCTGTCTTCCTCATCAAGAATAGCCATTAGCTTACTTCTCCTAAACGCTCAATGAGATTTGAAAAAGAGACTCGATCGCATTAAGAAAATACCTAAAATTGGCAACTTTTAATCGTTGATCATAACCTTGGGTAGTTGGTATCAGTAACTCATTATCTCCTGAAAGAAAGTTTTCCATTACTAATGAGGTAGAGCGATATTCATGAATAAAATTGTTTGCTCCTCGCTTATTACGAATATTTTGGATAAGTTGTTCATAGGTTCCCTCAACATAGTGTTTATTAACCTCTAACCTGTTGTTCCACCATAGATCCTGCTTGGTAACTAAAGTAATTACTATGGTTTTTCTTTGATCAGCAATTGATAAGTGTGGCTCTATTCTTCTTAAAACATCTAACTCTCGATTACGACAAACTGCCGCATATTCTCTTAGAAATTCCTCTAAAGTCATACCACTTTGATACAGCCGGTGCTGAGTATAGCTAAACTCTCCAAAGGAGTGATAACCCCATGACACCACATGAATAATTAGCTTAATTTTTCCACCGACCAAAGTTCTTAAAAGATCATCCCAAGTATCTTCTCGGCGCTTTTGGCCGGGGGCAACTATTACTGAGCCAATATTATTACTTTCCAGCTTGTACTGTTCAATTGATATTGACTCTTGATAAGTTTGCAGGAGACCGCTTAACTCAAACTCACCCGATAATAGCTTACCGAGGGTGCTTTTACCAGTGCCACCAGCACCAAAAATTGCAATTTTTAATTCTCCATTCTTCAATAAATTAAAAATTCTCTTAAATGTCGGAAATAGTTTCTCCGAAATCTCAATTACGCCTACACCTGTACCAATTGCCTCAATGGTTTCAACAAACATAATTGACTTCCATAGGGTTACTAAATTAGTTTAACTTAATTGATCAACTTTGGTGATTTTATGGTACTGCCAGCCCTAATCTGGATTGGGACATATTGCGATATTTCTGTCTAACCGAATTGATCTGATCCAGAATGACACACCCAGTATAACAGACTGAAGAAATCTTCGGCTATCAGAAACGAGAATAATGGCGATCGCATCTGTTCAGGCCGAAGTCTGACTCTTCACCTAACGGAAGATTTTTGATTTTTGCAAGAGGTCTAATGTATCAGACTTATCTGAAATGACTATAACTTTTGGATAGGATGCACAACTAGCATCCATATCTTGATTCAGCAACGCCTAAAACTGTTAGAATAGGTCAAATCAATTAACTAGAGGCCCTATGTTAGCTCTAACCTATCCACACATAGAAAAAAGTGACGACCAACCCGCACATTTACAAAGATTACCGCGTATCCGCGTTGCTCAAATTGTCATGGACTACATCGCCTATGGTTGGTCGGTAGAAGAAATCTGTCGTCAACACCTTTATTTAACCCTAGCCGAAGCTCATGCAGCCATGGGTTACTATTTTGACCATCAAGAAGAAATTGACCAAGAAATCACCCTGGAATGGCAACAAGTACAAGAAAATATGACTCATCAAGCTGCCAAGTCGCCTTTTTATGTTCGTATGAAAGCAAAAGGGCTACTGTAAATGACTATTGCCTTGTACATGGATGTTCATGTTCCCCAAGCAATTACCGAACAGTTGCGTCGCCGAGGCATAGATGTATTAACAGCATTTGAAGACGGAACCGAACAACTACCTGATGATCAACTTTTGCTAAGAGTAACTGAGCTTAAGCGCATTCTCTTTACCCAAGACATTCGCTTTAGAGTTTTAGCCAAACTTGGCAACTAAAAGGCAAACCGTTTTCAGGTTTAATTTTTGGTCATCAACTTGGAGGCACTATTGGTCAATTTGTCAAGGATTTAGAATTGATTGCTAAGGCTTATGAACCTGAAGAATGGCTCAATACAGTTGAATATATCCCGTTCAAGTAATAGACAAAACATATCAAAAATGTACCATCAGTTTCAGTGAGTAGCAGTATAATGGCTTTATCGAGTTTGACTGGGATAAAAATTCTATCAAAGCACGAAGTCTCATTTGAGTCGGCAAAAACTATTTTTGATGATTCTCTCTATGTTGAATTCTACGATCCAGAGCATTTAGAAGGAGTTGATATTATGTTAGTTAAAGGAATTAAAAAAGGTAAAATTATTGAGTTATTAGAGTAAGTTTATTTTCCTGATAATGAAGATGTATTAGTAGAAATTAGAGAGGTTAATGATTTTTGGTCAGCTTTACCCACAGTTAAAAACGAAAGGAAAAAGGCAGTAAATCCGAGAGATTAAAACAATAATTTTGCTGAGTTCCACAGATAATAATCTCTGCTTGCGGTGCTAATTCGGCTATCCATTGACGACAGGCTCCGCAGGGAGTTAACTGACTAATATCATCCTTCCCATCGATACAGGCTATAGCGATCGCCCGTACTTCTCGATCGCCCGCTGCGATTATTTGCGCTAAAGTTGCCCTTTCCGCGCACAAACTCAAGCCATAACTAGCGTTCTCTACATTAGTACCAGCATAAATCTTTTTATTTGTCAAGACCGCTGCCCCCACCCGAAAACCGGAATAGGGAGAATAGGAAAGTTTCGCCACTTCCCGAGCAGTGTCACAGAGTTGTTGTCTTTCTTGTTCAGATAGGGTCATCGGCTGCAGATAGCAGGGAGAAGGGAGAAGGGAGAAGGGAGAAGGGAGAAGGGAGAAAAAAGCCGAATCCTGACTCCTAAATACTGACTCCTAACCCAATGGTAGATGTTGGATTTTTGCAGGAGTTCTATTTTCCGACAAAGATAAGTAAAAATTATTTATTGACTGCAAAAACTTGAGAATATTTAAATTAACATTCCGCAATATTTATAAATTCTTAAGAATTAATTGAGAAAGATTTTTATTTAACAACGAACACTCTATGCTTTTTTGGGCAGCAATGGTTGAAACCATTGCCACACCTAGAAGGTGATCCTAATTAAGACGGGTAAATCAGTCAATTTCACCAGCAATGATGATCTTTTTTTTATGTAGTTTTATTGCAAAAAAAAAGTTTTTTTGACAAAAAGCACAAAGTATGATATTAACCCAACGTATTTCTGGCTGCGAGTAATTATTGTAGAGAGGGGAGAGGGGAGAATAAATAAAAATAATCTCCTGACTCGGAGAATACTGACGACCGACTCCTAACCCCATCAACAAACTTTTTCAGCAAAACCTAAATTACCACTTAACATTTCCCTGACCATTTTAGCGGTAGCGGGGGCTAATAAAACCCCGTTGCGGTAGTGTCCCGTGGCCAGAATAACGTTATCGTATCCGGGCAAATATTCGATGATGGGAGCGGATTTTTTCTCCGGTCGCGGTCGCTTACCGGACCAAGTACGCACGATCGCACCCGCGGCCAAAGAGGGACAAAAAGCGATCGCCTGTTGATACACTTGCTCTAATAGGGCAGTATCGGGGATAATTTCGCCCTTTTCGTCCATAAATTCCACCGTTGCCCCAATCCAGTATTCCGCTCCGGCCAAAGGGAGAATATGCAGGTCATTTACCGTTAAAATCGGCTTAAAATCGGAACTTTCTAAAGGTTGCGTCAATTTTATCTGCAAAGCTTGCCCTAAAACCGGTCGGATTTCCACTGGATGGCTAAGAGTTGCGGTTAAAGCAGTAGAACCAATTCCCGCACAAAGAATCAAAAAGTCGGTTTCCTCTATACCATTAGAACTATAAATATGGGTGCATTGCCTCAAATTAGAGCCATGAAGCTCTATCTTACCGAAATTTTCAACTTTTGCCCCAAATTGACATTTTACCCCCCTTCTTGCCGCAGCAGCGACGAGAGCCTCCGTGAGCGCGGCCGGGTTAATTTGACGATCACTGGGAGAATAGATAGCACCCTGGAGATGATCGCTGGCCACTTGGGGACATTTTTGGGTTAAAGTCTCTTTATCCCATATTTCTAGACAATATCCCTGTTCTTGGCGGATTTGGGCTAACTTGCGCCAATTTTCTTCGTCTTCGGCACTCGATCGCAGGAGGACAATGCCATCACGGTGACAGGGAATAGTCAGTCCGGTGAGGGATTCTAGCTCAGGAAGGAGGGTTTCGTAACGTTTTAAACTTTCTTGCCGCAGTTTCCAGGCTCTACCTTTAGTTTTATGGCTGATAATCCCCATTAAAATCCCTAGGGCTGCCCCAGTTGCTCCTTGTCCTGGTTTTTTTTCATCGATGAGGGTAATTTCTAATCCTTCGATGGCGCTTAATTCGTAGGCAATGGTGGCCCCCACTATTCCCGCACCGATGATGACAATTTTAGTCATAAACTCCAGAGGCTATTTTTCTAGCAGCAACAGGACTAAAAAAGGTTTGAGGCTGCATCTCACGTTTGCAGAAATACGGACAATCAGCAATTATCAGTGACTTTTAAATTATTACAGATGTATCAGCAGCTGCCTGTAAGCATCCCACCGAAAAACTAATGCGCGGGGGGTTTGGGGGCGGCGCCACGCCCCCAACGGGGGGTTTGGGGGAAGTAATTACCAATTTTAGAAGATAGTTTACATTTAAAAATCCCAACTCAACAGATTTACAAAAATGAGATGCACCCAGGGTTGAAACCTGTTCAACCCCGATAATTAATTACAGAACCCGGAAAATAAAAGGATAACGGAAAACCTTATAAGCATCTTTCCAGACTTGCAGGATAGCAAGAATGGGGAGAACAATGTTCACCACACCAAGAATCGCTAAGAGCAAATAACCGATTAAAACCCAAATTAGAATCCCAGCAATTAGGTAGTATAACCACATATTCAGGTGAAAGTTTAAAGCTTCTTTGGCGTTTTCCTTCACCGTTCCATCATCAGAAATGAAATAAATAGCTAAAGGAATCCCCACCGATACCAGCGTAGCACTCAAAAAGATCGAGGCATGACAAGCCACGGATAGGAGTCTTTTTTTGGTTAAATCTTCACTCATGACCATCGGGTTTATCCCCCTAAAATTGGCGGAGAAAGCGGATATCGCTATTATAACAACGGCGAATATCGTCTATCTCATGTAATACCATAGCAAATCTTTCCACGCCAAAACCAGCAGCAAAACCCGTATAGATTTGGGGGTCATAACCGACTGCTTTTAAGACATTGGGATCCACCATACCACAGCCCATCACCTCCAACCATTTGCCTTTCCACTGCACATCTACCTCGGCCGAGGGTTCAGTAAAAGGGAAGTAGGAAGCGCGGAATTTAACCGGTAAATCGGCCCCAAACATTTGCTTAAGAAATTCTTTAATTGTTCCTTTCAAATCCGTAAAAGTTAATCCCTGGTCCACCGCTAATAATTCCACTTGATGGAAAACCGCGGAATGGGTAGCATCAACGGTATCGCGACGATAAACGCGGCCCGGGGCCACAATCCGAATCGGGGGTTCGTGACTTTCCATGTAGCGAATCTGCACCGGGGAGGTATGGGTCCGCAATAAACGACCATCACTCAAGAAAAAAGTATCCTGCATATCCCGGGCCGGATGGTCAGCAGGGATATTTAAAGCCTCAAAATTATAATAATCGCTTTCTACCTGCGGCCCAGTGGCAATGCTGTAACCCAGACCGACGAAAATATCGATCATGCGATCAACTGTGCTATTTAAGGGGTGAATTCGCCCTAAAGGACGGCTAAGAGCAGGTAGGGTGACATCGAGGGTTTCCGCCGCTAATTTCGCTTGAATTTGGGCATTATTTAGACTTTCTCGCTGAGATTCCAGCAACGATTGCACTAATTCTTTTACCTGATTAGCGATCGCACCGAGGCGCGGTCTCTCTTCGGGGGTTAATTTGCCCATTTCCCGTAAAATCTGCGATAATTCTCCTTTCTTACCGAGATAATTCACCCTTAGCTGTTCTAAGTCTTCTAGGTTTGTTGTTTGTGCGATGGAATTTTCCGCTTTCGCTGCCAGGGTTTTTAGGGCAGTTTCGATCGGATGGGGGGATAAACTCATAATTAGGGCATTTTATAGGGCAGCATTCTAGTCTAGTTTATCTGCTCAGGTGGCGAGAGAGGCAGAATCAATCAAAGCTAATAGCTATGTGCTAGGATGGAGATCGAGAATAAAAGTCGGCACTGCGGCTCGTTGTCAGTATTAATGGTCAAAGCATTTCTGTTTAGTATTGGTTCAGCTAGTTCCCGAAATCTTGGTTCTCTACAAATCTGTTGTTTTTATCTGTGCAAGGATAGGTTTTATGTCAATTTATGTTGGTAATCTCCCTTTCGAGGTTGACCAAGAGGATGTAGCGGAAGTTTTTACCGAATATGGTAAAATCAAGCGCGTTCACCTCCCCATGGATCGGGAAACGAAAAGAAAACGCGGGTTCGCTTTCGTGGAAATGGAAACCCCAGAGCAAGAAGCGAAGGCTATTGCCGCTCTTGACGGCGCTCAATGGATGGGACGAGAATTAAAAGTCAATCAAGCTCGCGAAAGAGAACCCAAATCTTCCTTTTCTGGCGGTGATCGCAGCCAAGATCGTCGCTACTAATCCTCAATCGTAACCATTCTAGGTTATCGGAAATTTGGGTTGAAAACCCCGTCCTTTTAGGACGGCTTTGTGGTAGGATGTTTGTGGGTGGTTCCGAGCGTGAGAACGTGAGGAAATAGGTTAAACGTCCTACTCCGTGATCTCAAAATTTCTAACAGTCAATGGTGTTCAATTAAGTCCAAACTGTAAGAACGCAAAACAATTAAATACTGTGGGACACACAGAAATTTACGCTTGGGGAGTAGTCCATAAGAGTGCTTGCCTTATAGGTGTAGTCGGACTAGACATGAAACTGTAAGACCAAAATTAGCGTTGCTAGTGGAGGCAGGATTCAGCCCAAGAATCTCCGCACTTTTAGGGTGGAGAGTGTCAATGTCAATAGGGGAGGCGAGCGCTCGTTTCCCCGCTTGTCTATCTATTATCCCAAGGAGATTCTTGTGGCTAAACGTCGTAATTTGAAAAAAGAAAAAGCTGAACGCAACCGCGCCTACGCTCGTCAATTCCGGGCTGCCTCTAATCGTACCACCACCAGAGGAGGTAGAGGCGGTTATTCCAGCGATCAAAGACAATCTTCGGAAAATGAAGGGGCAGCCGATACCTAATCTGCTGACTTAGTTAATCTAGCAATAAAAGCCATAGCCTCGCTTTTATTGCTGACTATTCCATCTAAAGTCGCCCCCAACACTGCCGCAAGTAACGATTTAAACTGGGGACCTGGTTGATAACCCAAAGCTTTTAGGTCATTGCCGTCGATAGGAGCCTCGATCTGCGACCATTTAGTTAAATATTGCCAGATTAAAGCCCGAATCCTAGTCTCACTCCTCACCGCCACCAGTAACAAACTAGGAACCTTATAACCGTTGAAAAAGCTGACAATTTGACTAACGGGTCGATCATAAGCAAAATTATTGCTAATCTCTCTTTCCATAACTTCTAGTTTTTGTAAACGCTCCACAGTATCTTTGGGCAATTGTAAATTATTAGCGATCGCTATTCTTTCCCCCATAGCCAGAGAAGCGATTAATAATTCCAACCGCATTAACCAAGCATTCACCGGCAATTCCAGACTTAAACAATCTAACCAACAACTGAGACAGCGCAATTGTCGCCATAAAGCCCGATTTAAACTTAAATTCCCGTGTAAACAGTGCAAAGCCCCCAAATCGGCCAACTTTTCTAAGGCACTTTCCCAGTAATCCGCCTCTAAAATATAATTCAACTCCGCTTTTAAACGGGACTGTAAAGCCGGTGCATTCTGATTTTGTTGTCGTGAGCGATCATAAACTCCACTTTCGATCGCATACCTAATGTAGCCTTCTGTCAAGGGTTCAATAACAAATCCTAACCGAGTGGCAAAACGCACCGCTCGATAGATGCGCGTCGGATCCTCGATAAAACTATTAGCGTGTAAAACCCGGATTTGTTGGGCGCGTAAATCCAACATACCGCCAAAAAAGTCGAGTAATTCCCCCTCTTTCGGCGAAGTTAGGCGAATTGCCAGAGCATTAATCGTAAAATCCCTTCTATACAAATCCTGTCGAATCGAACTAGCCTCCACTTGGGGATTGCTGGCAGGATAGGGATAGAATTCCGTGCGTGCCGTGGCGATATCCACCCATAACGAGCCAAAACGCTCATCTTTGTGCCATAACAAAGCCGCCGTCTGAAATTCCCCGTGAATCGATAACCGGGCCTCCGGATAAATTTCCTGTAAACAATTAGCCAATTCCACCCCCGCACCCACATCGGCGGCGCGATGGCAGCCATCCACCACTAAATCGATATCCTGTAACAATAAAGTATCCCTTTCTGTCGCTAACAATAAATCGCGCACCGCACCCCCAACCAGATAGAGATGCCAACCGCGTTTTTGAGCGGCAGTGGCGGCAGCTTGCAGGAATGACCATAAAACCGGCTCTAAACGCTCTTTAATCGCCGGTAAAAGACAGGAAACCAAAGCAAACCCTTCAAAACGCACCCGCTCATTTTGATGGATCTGTCTTAATACATCTGTACGAGTGACGATACCGACTAACTGCCCGTTTTCTAGTACAGGTAAACGCCCCAAATCGTACGTTACCATCAGCGACTCGATTTCCTGAAGGGAAGTGTCGGGGGTAATAGTTTTCGGATTACAAGTCATGTATCCCTTCACAGGAGAGCGAGAAAAGCCGTGATGCAGAGCTAAATCGAGGTCACGACGAGAAATCACCCCAACTAAGCGATCCTGCTCATCTACCACCGATAACCCCGAATGGCCGTAACGGAAAAGGATGCGCTCGGCTTGAGATATGGAAGTATCGGGACGAATTGTTCGCACCGGAGAAGACATTAAGTCCCTAGCAGTAGGAGAAGGTGGAATTTGGGCAATTAAGTCCCCTAGCAGTTGGTTTAACTGTTGAACTGGCTGAACATCGCGAAAACTCACCGAAGCGGCCTGAGCATGACCACCGCCGTTATAGGGGGAAAAAAGCCGATATAGATTCACCCCATCGATTCTAGAGCGACCAATCACAGTTAAACGCTGTCGGGACTTATCTTCCTCGTCTTTACTATAACTATGGCCGAAAAGGAGCGCATCACTATCGGATAATTCCAGTAGGCGCTCGGCCACACTAGACAAACCGGGGATAAAATCGGCAGTATGGAGAAGAACGTGGGCGATTTTACGGTCATGGATCGTTTTAATCTCTAGATTTTCCCAACCAAGGCTAAATAACTCCTGTAAGCGCGGGGAAAAACTCGGTTGACAGTATTGGGCGATCGTTTTAATGTTAGCAGCACAGGTCATTAACCAAGCCAAAGCATAGGCATCCCTGGGGGTACTACCGGCAAAAGTCAGGGAACCCGTGTCAACGTGAATACCGAGTGCCATTACCGTCGCTTCCATCGAGTTTGGTTTAATGTCGGCTTTTTGTAAAGCTTCTACAATTAAAGTCGTGGTGGCTCCCACTGCTTCTAAATGGACGCTAGAGGCATGAATATCGCTTTCACTATCCAAATGATGATCATACAATTCGATCGCCTGTAAATGCCCTAAATCGAGCCACTGGGAAGCTTTTCCCAGACGCTCCCGCCACTGATTATCAACGATAATTAAAGAGCGAATACAGGCCGGATTGACACTACGCAGTTCAATTAAAGCGAATTCATCCCGATGCAGGGCCAAAAATTCCCTCACCGTCGGGTGCGCTCCCCCCGTTAACAAAATGCGACTACCCGCTTTCAGCAACGATAAACCCACCGCTGCCCCCAAAGCGTCAAAATCCGCCGTTTGATGACATAAAATTAAATCCATATTTTTTAGTAAGGAGAAGATATCAGGATTTTTTCTGTATCTATTGTTACTGAATACTCGGAAATAGCCGAGCCAAGGACTATAAGTTAGCAAATCATGACCAAGAGAAACCCATGTTGTTCAAAATTTTAGTAATTCTCCACAGCCTAGGGGCGACCGTCTGGGCCGGTGGACATTTATTGCTGGCAGTCACCGTTCTACCCCAGGCCCTCAAAAACCGAGAACCAGACCGAATTCGTCAATTTGAGCAATATTTTGAGGGTTTTGGGTTATCTGCTTTATTGTTGCAGGTAATGACGGGCTTAGGACTGACTTGGATTTATTTGCCCGGTTTTCGTAATTTTTGGTTATTTGATAGTTTTTTATCGGTTTATCGAAAATTTGGGTCTGAAACCCCGTCGTTCTACGACGGCTTTACTGTTAAATATTAACACATTTACCAAATATATGCCAGAATGTGAGACATGGAAAAAGCTTACTCGTTTCGATTTTACCCCACACCCGAACAAGAGTCGCTATTGCGGCGCACTTTGGGCTGTGTAAGATTGGTTTACAATAAAGCTCTCCACG
>MTBT01000183.1 GCA_002282935.1 Microcystis sp. LSC13-02
AAGGTTCAGTTTTTAGCTTGGTTATCGCTTTTTCCATTTTAGCTTAAAGCCGTCCTCAAAGGACGGGGTTTTAACCCAAATTTTCGATAACAAAAAAAGAGGACTGGTTAGTCCTCTTAACAAGATTAGTTTTCGCTAAATATTAAACACAGAATGATTGCCAGGCCTAGTAGGCTAGACCCATACTGCGGGTGGTTTCTGCTCCGAGATAAACCCGAATGCTTAGGAAATCCGTCGGACAAGCCGTTTCGCAACGTTTACAACCAATACAGTCTTCAGTGCGGGGGGAGGAGGCAATCTGGGCAGCTTTACAGCCATCCCAGGGGACCATTTCCAGCACGTCGAGGGGACAAGCCCGAACGCATTGGGTGCAACCGATACAGGTATCGTAAATTTTAACGCTATGAGACATTGAATTATGACTCCTTACCGAGTGTTCTCCATGTTAAATTTCGGGTTTATCGGTTAGTTTACCTTACAGCGATCTGTTCATCGCTCGATCGGTGACATAACTTTAAACTCTGTAACACTTGGGGCCAAATGGCGATCGCTAGTTGGGGATCGAGTAATCCTAAAATAGCCTTAAAGAATTGCTTGCCAAGGTTACGGGGGGAACCGAAAAAGGTAATCTGGATCGCAAGATAATTTATTTCGTTTGCCAGTATGACAGAAATAGCGATCGAATCGATCCTACAGGAAAATCGGCTGTTTCCTCCCAGTGCCGAATTTGCTCAGAATGCCACAATTAAAAGCTTTGAAGAATACCAGCAACTCTACGCCAAAGCCAAGGCCGATCCCCCGGCTTTTTGGGCCCAATTAGCCGAAAAAGAATTACATTGGTTTGAAAAATGGTCAGAGATTCTTGACTGGCAGCCCCCCTTTGCTAAATGGTTCGTCAACGGCAAGATTAATATTTGTTACAACTGTATTGACAGACATCTCACGACATGGAGACGCAATAAAGCTGCCATTATTTGGGAAGGAGAACCGGGAGACAGCCGCACCATTACCTACGAACAGCTACACCGAGAAGTGTGTCAATTTGCCAACGCTTTAAAGGAATTAGGCGTAAAAAAAGGCGATGTGGTCGGAATTTATATGCCGATGATTCCCGAAGCAGCGATCGCCATGTTAGCCTGTGCCAGAATTGGCGCGCCCCACAGTGTAGTTTTTGGGGGATTTAGTGCCGATGCTTTGCGCGATCGTCTTAATGATGCGGCTGCTAAGGTGGTAATCACTGCCGATGGTGGTTTCCGCAAGGATAAAGTAGTTGCCCTCAAGGAACAGGTAGATCTGGCTCTAGCCGATAATAGCGCCCCCAGTGTGGAAAAAGTTCTCGTTGTCCAGCGCAGCAAGGAACCCATCAATATGGTTGCCGATCGCGATTACTGGTGGCATGATCTACAAAAACAGGTATCTGCTAACTGTCCGGCCGAACCCATGGATAGCGAAGATATATTATTTATCCTCTACACCAGTGGTTCCACCGGCAAACCGAAAGGAGTCGTCCACACCACCGGCGGTTATAATCTCTACACCCATATCACCAGCAAATGGATTTTTGACCTGAAAGACACCGATGTTTACTGGTGTACTGCCGATGTGGGTTGGATTACCGGCCATAGTTATATCGTTTACGGACCGCTTTCCAATGGTGCAACCACGGTAATGTATGAAGGGGTTCCCCGTCCCTCTAATTTAGGCTGTTTTTGGGATGTAATTGAGAAATATCGCGTTAATATCTTTTATACTGCCCCCACTGCTATCCGCGCTTTTATCAAAATGGGGGAAGACATCCCCAATAGCCGGGATTTATCCTCTTTGCGCTTACTGGGAACCGTGGGAGAACCGATTAACCCGGAAGCGTGGATGTGGTATCACCGGGTTATCGGTAAGGAAAAATGTCCGATTGTCGATACTTGGTGGCAAACGGAAACCGGGGGAATTATGATTACTCCCTTACCCGGGGCAATTGCCACCAAACCGGGGTCAGCAACCCTACCTTTTCCCGGTATTATCGCCGAAGTGGTGGACTTAGAGGGCAATCCCACCCACGCGAATGAGGGGGGTTATCTGGTGGTGAAATATCCCTGGCCCGGTATGATGCGAACAGTCTATAAAAATCCCGATCGCTTCCGCAATACCTATTGGGAACATATCGCCCCCAAAGATGGCCAATATCTCTATTTTGCCGGGGATGGTAGTCGTCAGGACGAAGACGGTTATTTCTGGGTAATGGGGCGCGTCGATGACGTGATGAGCGTTTCTGGCCACCGTTTAGGGACAATGGAGATCGAATCAGCTTTAGTATCTCATCCCGCGGTAGCGGAGGCGGCTGTAGTGGGACGACCGGATGAAATTAAAGGGGAAGAAGTCTATGCTTTTGTGACTCTCGAGGGGCATTATGAAGCGAGTCCGGAGTTAGCGAAAGCATTAAAGGATCACGTTGTCAAGGAAATTGGCATTATTGCTCGACCGGGAGAAATCCGTTTTACCGATGTGCTGCCAAAAACGCGATCGGGTAAAATTATGCGTCGTCTCTTGCGAACTTTAGCATCAGGTCAAGAGATTTCTGGTGATACTTCTACTCTAGAAGATCGATCGGTTTTGGATAAATTACGGGAAGGTGCGTAATTTAATTGCCAGTTTTTCCTAGTAGTTAGGGTGAGGAATTAAGAGTTAATCTTATCTCACTCTAACTAAAGTGATTCTCGGTGAACGTATTTGCTCAAGCAGCAAAGCTATAACGGTTCTTCGTTACTTGGTATGGTTCGATCGGGCGGCATAAATCGACTAAATTCTTATCTGGCAAAAGACTTAATTGATTAGTTCGCTCTAGATCGAAAACAATTGACAAATATCGCAGCAATGTCTTTCTCTATAGAGTCCATTTGGTATCTTTCCCAAAATCATTACCCAGTATGGATTAGAGCGAATTAGCCAAAATACCTGTAATTCTTACCCGTGAAGATTAAATATTACTACCTATTGACAAATTAGTATATATGTTGTATGACGGGGTGATATACAGAAAGTTGACCCACATCGTTACCCCAGAGAGTGTTATATAGAAAGTTTTCGTATAATATGTAGTTAGCTGGCTTTCGTCCTGCCCCTCAATAGCAGCAGTTTTCTATCTTTAGTAGAGCCTATGCCCATCTACACTTTTAAGGACAAGCAACTTACTGAGGTTAAGAGCACTCAGTTTGGAGCAGAAGGGATTCAAGAGCGTCATGATCTTCAAGCGGCGTTAAGGGATAAAATTACGGTCATCTCTCCGGATACATTGGTTATTGCTGAAGAGTTCTCAGAGTGGACTGAGGGAGCTAGAAGGATTGACCTGCTCGGCATTGATAAGCAAGCAAATTTGGTAGTTGTCGAACTTAAAAGAGATGAAACAGGCGCTCATATGGAATTGCAAGCGCTGCGTTACGCTGCTATGGTTTCTACACTAACCTTCAAAAGGGCTGTTGAAATCCACCAGCAATATCTAGACAAACGCTGCATTGATAAAAGCGCTGAAGAAGAAATCCTCAATTTTTTGGGTTGGAGTGATTCCTTGGAAGAACAATTTCCCAAAGATGTCAGAATCGTCCTCGCCGCTGCTAATTTTTCTAAAGAACTGACTACATCAGTGATGTGGCTCAATAAGCGCGATAGTGATATTCGCTGCGTTCGTCTACAGCCTTATAGACTTGGTGAAGAGCTTCTGCTTGATATTGAGCAGATAATCCCCTTGCCAGAAGCGGAGGAATATCAGGTGAAAGTGCGAGAGCAAGCATCGGCTCAACGAGCTGCTGCCAGTTCTAGCAAAGACAAGACAAAATATCAGTTTCTTGGGAAAGACTATAATAAGCGCCAGCTTGTCCTGGCTATCGTTGCTCATTATCTCCAGACTCACCCGAATACAACCTTTGAGCAATTACGTCAAGTTTTTCCTGATGCGATTTGTCGGAATTTTGGTGTTGTAGCTCTGCTAGAAAAAGCAGAGTCTAAAGGAGGCGCAAAACGCTATTTCTTAAATGAGGAACAACTACTCAAAACTGGAGAGGGCGAAACCATTGCCGTTTGCAACCAGTGGGGAATTGATAACATTAGTCCAATCCTTGAAATTGCTAAGAACCAAGGGTATCAAATAGAAGAACTGTAAAACCTTATCCGGCCTTGATTGGAGCGCGTTATACTATATATCGGTCACGAGGATTATTCTCTTTATAGAAAGCACGATAGAGGTCAAGTGGTTACAACTCTTAACAAGCCATCTTCTCTAATTCATGAAATCCAGCTGGAAAACCTGGGTAACTGGAGCTTATTCAAATTCAGTGAATCCCTTCAACTGCGAATGGAAAGCTTGTTGGAAAAGAAAAAAACTGATCAAATTACTCCTGATGAAATTGCTGAGTTAGATGCAATTGGGGAGTTAGATCGAATTTTTACCCATATTAATGCGATGCTTGCTGCTCAAAATGTCAATCAGTCATGAACTTAAGCAAGCAATTCGAGAACGGGCTAAATACATCTGTGAGTATTGTCATTCACCGGAGCGACTGAGTGCTAATCGATTTACCGTTGATCATGTCATTCCAAAATCTTTGGGTGGTTCTGATGAACTTGATAATCTCGCACTTGCCTGTCGTCGTTGCAATGAGAGGCGATACAACTTTGTAGCTGGCATTGATCCAGATACTCAGGAGATTGTTCCTATGTTCAATCCTCGCAAACAAAAGTGGGAAGATCATTTCGTTTGGCTAAGTCAAGGCGTTGTTATAGAAGGAACTACGCCGATTGGTCGTGCAACTTGTCTTCGGCTTGATTTGAATGATAACCGTTATCCAGAAAACGATTCCATTCGAGAAACAAGACGTTTTTGGACACAAACTGGATTGCATCCTCCAGCAGATGATCCATGCCAAGCCTAAGCAGTGTTGTCGCCAGCCAGTTAACTTCACCGTTGGTTGGATTTCATCAATGATGGGCGATCGCAAATTCGTCGTAAGTTAGAGGATAGTCCCAGTTTAAGCAGTTATCCCGCGCAAATTTTGGACAAGGAATATACCAGAGCGCGTCGGGAAACCGCCAGACAAACAGGTTTAGTCCTTAGCATTTTTCCCGAGTTTTGTCCCTATACTATCGCGCAGGTGATAGAAGATTGGTTGCCCGGTGATAGCCTGGATTGAAGGTTAAATAATACTAAATCCGGTTATTAAAGACTGATTATCTATTCCCCCTTTTGCATGAGTGCCTGTCCTGATATGTAGCCTATACTCAAGGGATTTAGTATAAATTACCTAAAAAAGCAAAAAGGGAAATATATTCCCTTTTTCTGGCTTTTATGGCTCAATATGCTAAACGATTTCGGGTTTAACACCTCTTTGGTCGAGAATTTTCTGTAATTCAGCTTCGTCGGTTTTGGTCAAAGAAGTGCGTAACACTTTACCTCCGTAGGGGGCCACTTCATCGAGGACCTTATCGGGGGTAACTTTTTGGACGAGAACAAAGAGAGCAGATGTACCTGGCTGCATGGTTTCTCCCAATTCCCGCATAAAATTGTCATCCACACCGATATCAGTTAAAGCACCTCCCAAAGCGCCACCAGCAGCACCGAGGACAGCCCCTAATAAAGGGGATAAAAAGAGCATTCCGATTAATAATCCCCAGAAACTGCCACTAGCGGCTCCTGCTGCCGTTAAATTGACCGCTTGCTTGAGTTTAATCTGGCCATCTTTGTTTTTAACCACTACGGCAGCATCTTCTAACTCGATGAGATGTTCCTGTTGCAGTTTAGCCAAAGTTAAACGAACTTCTTCTGCTTTAAATTCGTCCTCATAGGCGATGACAAATAGATCAGCCATAGTTTTTCCTCGATTATTAGTAAATAAAACCTTTATACACTACTTTTGCCGGATTAAAACGTTTGAGGTATTCTCCGATACCTCAAACCCATGGAGATTAGGTGTCATAAATACGAGCTTCAAAAGCATCGGGATTTTCTTGACAGTATTCCTCAAAATAGGTTTTTTCCGGTTTTTTAGCGCGTTGGTGTGCCAATTCTGCCTGTAATTCCTCAACAACATCCCAAGCTGCGGCACAATCGGGAGAATTTCCCCCTTTTTCAGCACATACTGCCCGGGCAATATCTCTAGCTTTGATAATCTCCGCTTCTAAATCAAAACTGCGGGGCTTTTCGACGGCGTTACCTTTATGGAGGATGTCACTAACAGATATAACACCGAGTAAATCACCTTTAATTACCGGTGCGAAACGAATACCGGTATTAGCAAATAAGCGAGCTACATATTCAACCCCGAGGTCGGGATTAATCACGATGCAGGGTTTGCTCATCACTTCATAGACTCGCACCTTTTGCGGATCTTGACCGAAAGCGACGACTTTATAGACAATATCGGTTTCAGTGATAATTCCGTAAGCATCTTCATCGTGACGACGATCAACAATGAGAGTTCTAATGTTCTTTTCTCTCATCAATTGTACCGCTTTGGCAACGGTTTCAGAACCTTTAATCTTGGCCACCTCCGTGGTCATAATTTCAGCTGCTTTCATAGTCATATTCAGAGAAGTTAAGTTGTGCCTTTGTTATTTTAAGGTATATCCTTGTCAAAAATCAAAGAATCTCATCTGCAAGATTTCTAGTTCCAAGGACGCAAAAAATAAGAAACTAACATCAAACAGCCGACAATATTCCCCAGCAATAAGCGGGCCACCTTGAAATAGTTATCTTTGGTATAATACTGGGCTAAGAGGATCAAGAAAGGAATAGCTGTAGCTGTATAGCGAGTCGAATAATAATGGGTAATTTTAAAAGCTGTAGCGGCAACTATGATCACGGCAACATTTAAAAACAGAAATTTACTATCTCTCTTGTGATCTCGGCAATTGTTGAGGCTGGCAATCAGAAAAAGAATTCCAAAGGCAAGTAGACAGGAGGAAGCTAAATAGAAAAAGAAACTTAGCAAAGTAGGATCGGGAATAATTTTCTTGAAAACGTGGTAGGCTGGACGAATAGAAAGGATTTTAAAGAGAGCGTTGCCTAGGAAGCTGCTGACCAAGACAGATATTATTATCACCTTATTCAAACTGAACCATTTGGGAGTGAGGATAAATAATAAAAGACCGGTGTAGGCAAAGGAAAGAAATCCGTTGACCAGAGAATATCCAGAAGATAATGAACTTTGGCCGGGGGGAACTAATCCACCCCACACGCTAAAAACAATAGCGGGTAAAATTCCAGAAGTTAACCAGCATAATAGTAAAGGTTGCCAAGATTTTTTTGAGGAACTAATTGTTAGTATTGGCAAGATAAACACTAAAACGAGAAAAGTTTGTCTGCCTACAATTGCCATCCCTAAACATAATCCACTCAGAGCGGCTATTCCTAAGCTCATTTGCTGGTTATCTTCAATTTTTTCCAGAGCTATAAATATCAAGAAAACTGCTAAGGTTGCCAAGAGCATAGCAGGGATTTCCGTGAGAGCCATGCCCGTAATTAACCAAATTATTGGTAGGCCCATAATTGCCAAACTAGGGACTATTGACCGGGGAATTTTGAAAATTTTTTGCAGGGTTAAACTCAGGACTAAAATTAACAGTAATAAAAGAAGAATATTAACCAATCTAATGGCAGGGGCTTGCAAATTAGTCCAGGGCTGAAAGATATAATGAATTATCGGGTATAGTGGACCTGGGGCTGATTGTCCTGTACCGCGTAAGAATCGATAGGATAAACCGTATTGATTTAATAAATCTACTAACGGTAAGTGATAAACTTCATCATAAACGAGAGCATGGGGAGAAAGAAGTACACAGGTCAATAAAACCACCAAACCGATGAAATTGACCAGGACACTTGCTAGTTGAGGGGGATTAAAATCCTTAGTCATTTTCAGCATATTCATAATTTCGTGTCGAGGAAATTATTTTCCTAAGATTATGCTCTATTTCATTGGGTTTGTCCAGAAGAAAATCGGGACGGCTTCAGGATGGCTGACGGACAAAAAACTGATCCCCTATTAACGCCATTCTACCAGTTGTCGTTCTTGGACAACCAAACCATATACTGTCTCGGTTTGACGGGCTAAATTCGCCCAATGAAAGCGTTTTTCTAGGTCTTCGTAGGCGTTATTAACTAATTTTTGAGCGTATTCGGGATGATTTAAAACCTCTAAAATGCCCCAAGCGAGGGAATCGGGATTATTGACCCGGGTGACAATTCCCGTTTGGCCATGACGGACAACTTCGGGAAAACCGCAGGTATCGGAAACTACCACGGGAACCCTAGCGGCGAAACTTTCCAAGGCGACAATACCAAAAGGTTCGTAAAGACTAGGAAAAACGGCACAATCGGCCACGGTTTGGAAGCGATCGAGGTTTTCATCGGACATAAAGCCCGTAAAATAACAATGATGCCAGATACCGAGATGCCAGGCCTGTTGTTTGAGTTTGTCGGTATTGCCGCCACCGATAATGACAAATTTAGTTTGACCCTCGGTCTGGACGAGGACTTTTGGGGCAGCGTTGAGTAACACCGAAACCCCCTTTTCAAAGGTCATACGCCCGACGTAATAGACGATTTTTTCGTGATCTTGGGCATATTGACGACGAAAAGCTTGGTAATCAAAGTTAGGGTCTCTTTGCTTTTTCTCGGCCCGAATACCGTTATAAACCACATCGATTTTATCCCAGGGTGCGCCCAAAGCCCGATGGACTTCATGACGCATATAGCCGGTACAGACGATAATGCGCCAAGCATTATAGACGAGGGTTCCCTCTTTGCTGCCGATATAGCGTTGGGTGTCGGTGTGCAGTCCGTTATAACGTCCGTATTCCGTGGCGTGAATAGTGGCAATCAGGGGGATTTTAAAGAGATGTTTCATGGCAATGGCCGCATCCCCTACTAACCAATCGTGGGCATGAACAAGGTCAAATTTTCCGTATTCGGCGATTAGTTTGCCGCCCTGTTGCCCCATGCTGTTATTCATGTTGACCACCCAATGGAAAAAGTCATTGCCGGGGGGTACGGGGACGCGGTGGATGTGAATGCCTTCGACCAGTTCGTAACTGGGGGCATGACCGAATTCGATCGTGATTAAATGGACTTCATGACCGAGTTTGACGATTTCGGGATAGAGTTCAGCGACATGACGGGCGATACCGCCCACTAATCGCGGTGGAAATTCCCACGCTAACACTAAAATCCTCATTTTTCCCTAACCTCGACCTGATTTAAGCTGTTGACATACTCCCACCGTCACAGCGTAGCTTGACGGTGGATTCTTGACCTATCACTATCGGAAATTCCTTGTTCAACGAGACAGCTTAGATTCTCAATGTCTCCATTAAGAATCCAGAGACCGGACTCTGCCAAGGCGTTTGGGTCTGTTTCTGTTTGCCCAACAGTACCGTTGAGATGATTTCCCAAATATTGTAACCCTTTTTTTAGAATATTTATTGCTGCATTATGATCCCTATCTAAGACTGTTTTACAGTTAGGACATTGATGAGTTCTAGTACTTAATGTTTTTTGAACTCTTGTTCCACAAACCGAACAATCTTGGCTAGTAAAATGGGGAGGAACAGCAACACAAACAATCCGATAAATCTTGGCAAAAAATTCAAACCATTCGGTGAATTGATACCAAGAAGCATCAGAAATCGACTGGGCAAGCTGACGATTTTTGACTAAGTTTCTTACCTTTAAAGCTTCATAAACTACCAGATCATTAGACTGGACTAACGCCAAAGCGTCTTTGATTGCTTTGTCTTTACGTTGTCTTGACACTTTAAGGTGAAGTTTAGCTACTTTTATCCGTTGCTTGTGATAGTTGTTAGACTGTTTCTTTCCTTGACGAAATCGTTTTGATAATCTCC
>MTBT01000184.1 GCA_002282935.1 Microcystis sp. LSC13-02
TATTCTCTTCCCGTATTGTCTGTTCTAGAGAATCGTCTCCCTTCATATTCCGATTCGCTGTAATCAAAATCATCTGGTTGGTTTGGGCAAATTGCCAAACGACGCGATCACTACTATCCATCGGCAACCCAACTTCCTGAAAGGTGAAGAAGCGGATGGTTAATAAGTCAAGCCATCCTTCAGCCGAAAGAGTTCCCCAGAATAAAACAGCATCACCTGTTAAGTTGTAATCAATTAAGAAATTCATCATTCGGCTTCAATCCGGGCTTTCCAGGCTTGAAGTTTGGCACGAAGGGCTTCCTGACCTGGCTTTGGGGGCATCGCTGCGATCTTGGCAAATCGTTCACGATTTCGCTCTTCCCAATATTGCCGAATCTCCGCAGCTGTTTGCAGGCATTCTTGGTATTCTGCTTCAACCTCAGCGCGATGGGTATCAATATATTCTAGGGCTAAACGAATCTGCTCATCATTAAGACCGAGTTTTTCACGGATCAGCTTGGATGGGTAATGAGCCTTCCGATAGTCCATTACGTCATAAAGAGTGATGCGTGTACCTGAAATGGTCAATCCACGCTCTGTACGAATGATTGTTGCTTGCCCACCTGATGCCAGAGTCATATCGAATGCTCCTACAAGATTAACTCCATGATACCTGATAAAAAGCTCAAGCTAGATTCAGGATACTGGACTGTTTCAGCTAAAATGAGGCAAGAGAAAATCTCGCGATTAGATTGCTTCGCTATCGCTCGCAATGACAATCATAATCTACTATTTTAGCTGAAACAGGGTGTAGGTTGGCTTAATGTGCGAAACCCAACACAACCAACAGTTAACAAAAACGTTTGATTTTAATTAAGTTTTCTCAGAGGACAAAGCCATGAAACTAAACGCTTTTTGCTGGTTCCTATCCTTTGGTTAAAGCACAATCAGAACCAAAGCTAGGCTGTCAAGCTACTGTTGATAAAATTCTTCAAGAAATTCGTTCTAAAGGGGTTAGAAGAGTTGAATTTAGTGTTTCTAAGGGAACGGCTAATAGTTATAGGACAGGAAATCCAACAACCAGAACTGATGTATTAGATGTTGTTCTAATCGATGATGTAGGTGCTACTACCAGTAATGGAATTGCCATCAGTAATATTTTCGCATAACCAAAGCTTTTAAATAATTGGGCTAACCAAATTGTTAAAAACTGTAGCAATACAGCTATAGTAAGTTTTTGGATATCGCAATCAGATATAAGTAGGAATTATTATATTCAACAAGATGGTACAACTATAAAAGAAAAATGCTCTCAACTAGACAATACCTCGGAACCCATTCCTTGGGGATTAGGATTACCAGTAAGTTGTGGGTAAACAATAAATATATTTTCGTCACAGAAAGCTCATGGTTCATGGATAATAAGCCGTAATAACCAGACTTCTATCGGCACTATAAATTGCTTCAACACGACGGAAACTAGAATGATTCCACCAAACTTTAATTCTATTTCCCTTGGCTGGAGCAGACCCAACAACGGTATAACCGGCATTGAACATCAATTGTTCAAAAACTTCTGCTGGCATTATTTTAGATGAAATGGGAGAAAGACCATCAATTTGATGCTTATCGAGGGTCATAACTCCCTTTATAGGTTGTAAAAATTTGATAACCAGGTAAAACTAAGCTGATACCAGCAAAACTATGTATTGTTCCTGGATAACTTTCTTCTGCATCACTACCCCCCAATCGCCAACAAAAAGAACCCAACCAAATATAAAAGCCTGGAATCAGTGCGTCCATAGAATAGGCAATATCTTTTAACTGAGGGTTAACTCCGTTTGATGATCGCTTTTTTTCGGAAACTTTTATTTTCATTATTTTAAACTTATACTCATTTAAGAACTATACCATATTTTTGTTAGCATTGACGATGACAATTATCACAATGTCCACACTTAAACCCTTTAGTGCGATCTCTGATATGGTAGGTTGGGTTGAAGCATGAAACCCAACGCTAATCAAAGATATTTGAAGGCCTTATTATCTTCAACCGTCCCATCGAACTAAGACAGTCCAAGCTTAAAAATGGCTTTTAGTTGTCAGCTAAATTTTTGGGCCAATTTCGTCAAATTACTTCAAGAGATTTGATTGCGAACGCCACTGAAAGCAGCATAGGCGATCGCTATAGCATCTACAGCATCATTAATGGGCATTTTTGTCAATCCGAATAAATACTTAATTTGTTCGGCCACCTCAGCTTTAGTGGCCTTACCATGGCCGAGATGACATTTCCAACTAGCTTGATGGAGGAAAATCGGTTCAATTCCCCCATCGCGACAGCTAACTAGATTGATAATTCCTAAGGCTTGCAGGACTCCACCGGCTGCCTTGATTTGCCGGTTAAAAAAGGGCATTTCCACGGCAATTTCTCCCGGTTTATATTCTGCGATTAACTCCTTTAAATCCCGTTCAATTTCGATCAAACGCTGGGCAGTAGAAAGATTTTTAGAAGTTTCGATCGTGCCGTAATCGACTAAAATCGGCATTAACTCACTATTATCCCGGAGAATAGCCCAACCGACAATCGCTAATCCAGGGTCGATACCCAACCAAGTAGTCATAGATTAAGCCAAAAAATCTTGGACGATTTGGAGGATTCTTTGGGATGCTTGTCCATCTCCAAAAGGATTAATTGCATTAGCCATACGAGCATAGGCGATTTTATCCCCTAATAATTCTCCCGCTTCTGCTAAAATCTGCTCTGGATTAGTACCAATTAATTTCGCTGTTCCCGCTTGTACTGCTTCCGGTCTTTCCGTGGTTTCTCGCAATACTAAAACCGGTTTTCCTAAACTAGGGGCTTCTTCTTGAATGCCGCCGGAATCAGTTAATAATAAATAACAGCGTTGAATCGCCCCCACTAACTCGGCATAATCGAGAGGTTCAGTTAAAAATACCCTGGGATGATTGCCCAAAGCGGACTGAATTGGTTCTCGGACGGTGGGATTGCGATGGAGGGGTAATAATAGGGCTGTATCGGCATATTTTTCTAACAACAAAGTAAATCCTTTGATAATATCCTGTAGGGGTTCGCCCCAATTTTCCCGGCGGTGAACCGTGGCTAATAAAACCCGATAATCTGACCAATTTAAGCCCGCAATTTGACATTCTGGTGCGGTTTTGGCTACGGTTAATAAAGCATCAATAACCGTATTGCCGGTGTGGTGAATATTTCCTGTCACCCCGGATTTTTGTAAATTTTCCACGGCTAAAGTAGTGGGAGCAAAATGTAGGGTAGTTAGTTGAGAAATTAGGCGACGATTAGCTTCTTCGGGATAGGGATTATAGATATCATTAGTTCTTAATCCTGCCTCCACATGGGCGATAGGAATTTGTTGATAAAAAGCCGCTAAAGCAGCAGCAAAAGCCGTAGTAGTATCACCTTGCACAATAATTAAATCTGGTTTTATACGCTCAAAAACCGTTTCTAAACCCCGTAAACTGCGGCAAGTAATATCAGTTAAAGTTTGATGGGTTTGCATAATATCCAGATTTTCATCTGCTTTTAAAGCAAATAATTCCATCACCTGCGCTACCATTTCTTTATGCTGTCCCGTCAGAATTACATGGGTTTGAAACTGTTCCGATTCTTGAAAAGTACGAATAACGGGAGCTAATTTAATCGCTTCGGGACGAGTTCCAAGAGTAATACAAATTGATTTCAACATATTATTATCAGTTATTAGTTATCAGATGTGAGTTTTCAGTTATCAGTTATTAGTTATCAGATGTGAGTTTTCAGTTCAGTGATTACTGTTTACTAATCACTGAAAATCGCTTGAATTGTGCTGTTTTGTCATTTTTCACTCGTTTGAGGTTGTTGAACGATAAATTGGTGATAGAGTTGCATTTGCTTAGGATTTAAAGGTCGAGAGATGGTCAAAACTTTTTGTTTAGCTAACTCTTGAGTCATGGTATCCAAAGTTTGAGCAATACGCAAATTATATTCTAATTCTTCCCCGGAAGAAAGCAGATTACTTAAGCCATCAATTAAACGTCTTAAATTCTCGCGAAATTGAGGATCACCGATTAACTCATCGATATCGGAGGTGATTTTTTGAGTATTTTCAAAAGTCACCCTAGCGGATTCGAGAGTTTTTTGCAGTACGACAATTGTAGCAGGATCGTTAATAGTTTTAGTAATTTCTCGTAAATTATTCGATGTTTCCACCGCATTATTCAAAATAGTCTCGATATTTTCCATGACTTGTTTAGTATCAATTTCATCTAAACCTGCATTCAACCTCAGGGCGGTATTATTGAGATTATTAGCGAGACTACCAATACCTAAACTAGCTTGATTAATATTATCGAGAGTATTAACAATTTGTCCGCGATTTTCGCTGAGAACAGCATTAAGATTAGCGACTAATTGGGAAGATTGTTGAAAAGTCCTGCTGATTTGACTGCGATTTTCCTGAACGGTATTATCTAAAGTATTGACAAAACGGGAGGCATTATTAGCCGTATTAGTGACCGAGCGACTGGTGGTAGCTAATTCCAAAGATAGACGAGAGATTTCTCTTTGGGCATTACGGATAGTCTGGGAGGTATCATCGGATAAACGGGCGATTTTTTGAGCTGCTATAGCGGTATTTTTGGTGACATCATTGAGATTACCCACAAATTCAGGACTGGTAAAAGTATCCACTAAACGACCAACACTAGACATTAATTGTGTTCCTGTTGTCCCCTGTAAACGAGTATTATTACAGAGAATTAACTGTTGATCACAGTCGGGACTCAGAGGGTCGAGATTTTTGGCCTCAGCACTTAAAGAAACTAAGGGAGTGATATCGATGGCTGCCTCCCCAATTAATCCGGAAAGATTGGTAGTAACAGTTACCTTCCTAGGCATAACTAAATTAGCAGAAGCTATCTCGGCAATAACCTCCACTTGATTACTCCCTGGGATAAAACTCGTAATTCTTCCCACTCTCACCCCGCGAAAACGCACTGGCGCCCCGACTTGTAACCCTTCCACGTCGGCAAACTCGAAGATTAATTGATAGGTTCTTTGACCAAATCCTCCCCCGCGAACCCAGATAGCGAGCGCCCCAAAGACTAATAATCCGCCTAGGGCAAACAAACCTAGTCTTCCTTCCCGTAAAGCTCGCGAACTCTGCATGATTTTTCTCTCATTCTCGATAGTTCTTAATTTAGCTTAATCTAGCTTAAACGATTGTTCTAATCGGGCCTTCAATGCTGGCGCTAAAAAATTGCCGGATCATGGGATGATCGGTACGATCGATATCTGCCACTAATCCCTGCCATTGCACTTTTCCCTGATAGAGAAATACTACTCGATCGGCGGTGCGTCGGATGGTACTTTGTTGGTGAGAAACCATCACATAAGTGTTCGCAGACCCTGATTTTTCATGGAGAGTCCGCACTAGATCCTCGATAATTGTGGAAGCTATCGGGTCTAATCCAGCGGTAGGTTCATCATACAGCAGTAATTCGGGATTATCGGCCTGATTATCGGGATTAGTGATAATAGCGCGGGCAAAAGCCACCCGTTTACGCATTCCCCCCGATAGTTCCGAGGGATAAAGGTCACTAATTCCCTGTAAACCGACCATTTCTAGGCTTTTTTCCACTAATTCCCTAATTCTGGCTTTTTTTAAATTAGTTTGTTCATAAAGATAAAAACCGACATTTTCCCCGACGGTGAGAGAATCAAACAGGGCCGTTTGTTGAAAAACTAAGGAAGTTCGCATCGCTTCCCGACCATCTTCTAGCAATCCCTGACGCAATTGGCCTTTAATATAAATTTCTCCGGCATTTATCCCCGTTAATCCCGCAATTAACCGTAAAACCGTTGATTTTCCCGTTCCCGATGGCCCGATAATTACCAGGGCCTCCCCTCGATAAATGGTTAAATCTAAACCGTCGAGAATAACATTATCCCCGAATCTTTTCGATACTCCTCTCAATTCAATTAACGGTTCTTTCATCGTCGCTTAATTATCTTATAACCTCTGGAATTTTAGGGAAGTGGGGTGTGGGGTGTATTTTCAGTGAACAGTAAACAGTAAACAGTAAACAGTAAACAGTAATCAGTGAACTGAAAACTGATAACTGATAACTGACTCGATTCTGGCTGCTATAGTAGAAAAGCACCCATTGCTGACGATATCTGAGGTAGATTGCCGTGACTATTGCTTTAGACCAACTACTCACCCCCGACATTTTTCGACCAGCGCGTTATTTGGGCAACGAGTTAGGTGCTAAACATAAAGAATGGACAAGTGCCGTGGTTCGTTGGGTGTTAACCTATCCGGAAGTGTACGAAGTGGGGGCATCTAACCTCGGCCATATTATCCTCTACAATATCCTCAATGCACAACCCCGCCAACTCTGCGATCGCACTTATTTACCCGCAGCGGATTTAGCCCAAAAACTCAAACAGACAAAAACCCCCTTATTTGCCCTAGAATCCCGTCGCTTCCTCACAGATTTTGATATTCTGGGTTTTAGTCTCAGTTACGAGCTAGGAGCTACCAATATTTTAGAAATGCTCGACTTAGCGGCAATTCCCTTAACTTGGAGAGAAAGAGACTCAGGTAACTATCCGCTAATTTTTGCTGGGGGACAAACTGCCACCTCTAACCCCGAACCCTATGCCGACTTTTTTGATTTTATCGTCCTTGGTGATGGCGAAGAATTATTGCCAGAAATCGGTTTAATTTTAGAAGAAGGTAAACTAGCTAATCTAAGCAAAGAAGAACTATTACTAGATTTAGCCCAAATTCCGGGGGTATATGTCCCGCGTTTCTACCATGTCACCCCAGTGGGTGCAGTTATCCCCAATCGTGACGATGTACCGAAAAGAATTTTACGCCGGGTAGCCACTCCTATCCCAGCCTATTCTATCGGTTTAGTTCCCTTCGTGGAAACGGTTCACGATCGCCTGGTGGTGGAAATTCGTCGCGGTTGCACTAGGGGATGTCGTTTCTGTCAACCGGGGATGTTAACCCGTCCTGCGCGGGATGTGCAACCGGAAGCAGTAATCGAATCGATTGAAAAAGGAATGCGAGCGACGGGATATAACGAATTTTCCTTATTATCTCTCAGTTGCTCCGATTATCTAGCGTTACCTGCTGTGGGTATGGAGATTAAAAACCGTCTCCAGAATGAGAATATCTCTCTATCGTTACCCAGTCAAAGAGTCGATCGCTTTGACGAAAATATTGCTAACATAATTGGGGGCAATCGTCAATCAGGTTTAACCTTTGCACCGGAAGCGGGAACCCAACGAATGCGCGATGTGATTAACAAAGGGTTAACCAACGAAGAATTACTCAGAGGGATAAAAACTGCCGTCGAACAGGGTTGGGATAAGGTTAAACTCTATTTTATGATTGGGTTGCCAGGAGAAACCGATGTGGATGTGATTGGTATCGCGGAAACCCTGCGTTGGTTGCGTCGGGAATGTCGTTTACCGAAGCGGAAACCCCTCGATTTTACCCTAACTATCTCTAATTTTACCCCCAAACCCCATACTCCCTTCCAGTGGCATTCCGTCTCGACGGCCGAATTTATCCGCAAACAGGAGTTATTAAGACAGGAATTCCAAGGCATGAGAGGGGTAAAAGTCAATTATACCGATGTCCGCATCTCGGCTATGGAAGATTTTATCGGTCGCGGTGACAGAAGTTTAGGTAAAGTGGTGCTGCGCGCTTGGCAATTGGGAGCCGGGATGGATGCTTGGTGGGATAATACGGAAAAAGCCTATCAAGCATGGTCACAGGCGATCGAAGAATCCGGTTTAACTTGGAAATATCGTCAGATAGAACAGGGAGAATGGCATATTTTTGCCGATGCAGACAAAGATATTTTAGAGCGTCCTTTGCCCTGGGATCATCTGGATACTGGTATCGATAAAAAATGGCTCCAGGAGGACTTAAAACGCGCCCTAGACGCGGCAACAGTCCCCGATTGTTCTTTTGAAGGTTGTTCCCATTGTGGCGTTTGTAGCCTCGATTTTGGCCATAATATCGTTATTGAAGCGCCTCCGATTCCCGCTTTTGCCGGACATTTTCAACCCAATCAAGAACGCGTCCAAAGAATTCGGGTTTGGTTTGGCAAAATTGGCGAAATGTCCCTAGTTAGCCACTTGGATCTGGTGCGTTTATTTGATCGCGTCGTCCGTCGCGCTGCTATTCCCATTTCCTTTACCGGTGGATTTCACCCTGGTCCGCGCATTTCGATCGCAAATGCCTTATCCTTGGGAGCAACCAGTAGCGGTGAGATTGTCGATTTTGAATTGACAAAAGTGATGGATTTAGAGAGGTTTAAACAGCAATTAAGCGCACAATTACCCGCAGATTTACCAGTTTATCAGGTGGAAGAAATTCCCTTAAATGCCCCCGCTGCCACCCGTTTGTTAGAAAAAGCTGAGTATTTACTCACTTTTAACAGTGAGGGAATTGACTGCCAACAATGGCAAAATTGGATCGAGGCAATTAAGCAAGCAACGGTCATGGAACGGGAAAAAACCACCAAATCCGGCAAAAAAGTCACAATTAATCTGCGAGAACAATTATATGAATTAGAGTTAAAAACTGTTGACAAGGAAGCCGTTTTGTGCTATGTGGGCAGTTGTCGCAATGATGGCACTTTACTACAGCCCGATCATATCGTCGAGATGTTAGAAAGGGTTTGCGGACAGGAAATTTCGCTGCTTAATTTTCATCGTCAGCGCTTGATTTTAGGAACTTAACCATCGTAAAGTGTTCCCTTTATACTAACCCCAGAGAGTCAACTAATCTTGATCGACTAATTCTAAGGAATCATCAATCAAAGCCGGCCGATAACTTTGAACAACCATCGGTAAAAAAGACCCTTTTAAGCCTTTTTTAATCCTCTCAGGTGTTTGATCAAGGCGTTGTCAGATGTAAAGATGAATCAAGCAAAAGTGTAGGGAACTGGAACATCCTTAAACTTAAGGTAATGAATTAGAAGCGGTAGGGAA
>MTBT01000185.1 GCA_002282935.1 Microcystis sp. LSC13-02
TTTAAACGGACGTGGAGGAAAGCGTAAGACTTCTGTTAAAGAAGCAGCATCCCGTGAAGCGTCAACCCCATTGACGCGACCATTCTAAAAAGGTGGCGTGGTGAGGAATCGCCGTCCGTTTTACGGCGGCGAGGATGTCAAGATCCGACGAATCAAATTACCGCCGGCTTTGATTTAATTCGAGTGGCGATCGCTCGTCATCCTAGTCAAATCATTCCTCTTTCCGGTTCTTGGTTTGGTGATGCTGATGACTTTTTGTCTATGGATGTTAACGTGACCATTCGCAAGCTGGGGACGCTGCCAGATTTTGATCCCAGGGAATAGGGGAAATTATCGGGTTTTTCCTTGACCAGCGATCGCAGAAAACGGGTTTCTCGGAGAAACCCGTTTTCTACTCATGCAATAAAGCGAAGATTGCCGTTAGATTCTAACATTTTTATCGATTTTTGTCAAGATATATTTGACACAATTTATTAGAAAAAGGGTTTCTTTTAGAAACCCTTTTTCTGTTTTCCAACTAATCCTATTTGACCTAATAGGTAAGGCACTGAGTCAACATACGATTCGGTGGACACGATGACTCTAAAGTTTCCAACTAATCCTATTTGACCTAATAGGTAAGGCAATAACATCCTCGAAGACGGCGGACAGAGCAATGTAATGTTTCCAACTAATCCTATTTGACCTAATAGGTAAGGGCCGAACGCTGGCATCTGGTACTTTAGAGGTGATAGCGTTTCCAACTAATCCTATTTGACCTAATAGGTAAGGCTGCTAAGTTAGCCGATAATGCTGTTACTATCCCTAAAGTTTCCAACTAATCCTATTTGACCTAATAGGTAAGGAACCTAGATCTCCGCAAAGTATTGCGACAAGCAATGCTTCTGTTTCCAACTAATCCTATTTGACCTAATAGGTAAGGGGTAAAGTTTATTTTCAATAGCGCATTTTCGCTTGTTTCCAACTAATCCTATTTGACCTAATAGGTAAGGTGTAAAATACTTTCTTTACAGATTTTATCGGTTCTGCTTCTTTGTTTCCAACTAATCCTATTTGACCTAATAGGTAAGGTGGTACGATTGCCAATTAAAAACGAGTAGCAAATATCTTGTACTGTTTCCAACTAATCCTATTTGACCTAATAGGTAAGGTTTGCAGTCATCAGGTAATTGAAAAAGAATTAGCGATACTGTTTCCAACTAATCCTATTTGACCTAATAGGTAAGGGTTGATAGATTATTGCAATTAAGCGGAATGTCCTATACGGATTTGTGTCCAACTAATCCTATTTGACCTAATAGGTAAGGGACTACGAAGAAGCGATCATTGCTACTGGCGGTGAGAGGTTTCCAACCTTACCTATTTGACCTAATAGGTAAGGTTGTTCGCTTGCTTGAGAAATTCGATCTTTCGTTCGATCTTTCGTTTCCAACTAATCCTATTTGACCTAATAGGTAAGGATTGTCTTTATTGCTTGCTACCCAAGGCCCCAAAGCGTTTCCAACTAATCCTATTTGACCTAATAGGTAAGGAGTACCCCTTGGAAAGCCTTATCGAGAGGGGAAGACAGACACCCAAATCGACGCAGGGGTTTTGGGAGTCGGGGAGAGGGTGCATCGATTTTCAGCCAAGAGTTGGGGGACAAGCTAGATGATATAGACAGTTGGGGGTGGTTGAGGAGGAGAACCTCCAATTACCAACACCCTAGAGACTGCTTCTTCGGAAATCCCATAGAAGCGTACATCATCCTCTTGAGGATTGACCCTTTCTACTACTTTAGCGTATAGTTTCCGCATCTGGTCGAGGTAAAAGGCAAAAGCTTTATCGAAATGTGTAATTAATTTTGCGCGCGGTACTTAACTTTGAACGGGATTATTTCGGCCAAAGTTTTTGAAATTTGCTCTCTTTACCATTATTCTCGTCTAGAAAACCTAGAAAATAAGCACAATCATCAGAGTCATCAGGAAAAATTGTTAACAATTCTAGGTATTGATGATTATTTTGGGGATACATTCGATGCCAAAGACGACCAATTTGCTCGATACTTCCTGTCACTGAGGTTTTATAGATACTTAAATTATCCAGTTTTTGATAGGCTTTGTGAAGCCATTTGATGGCTAGGGAATCATCTTTATCTTCAGCAATTCTTCCCCAAACCTCGACATTTTTAGGATGCCAACTTTCTCGCCAGTTAGCACTATTATTGGGAGTGATGGGGATATTTTGTAAGGTCATCCATTCTTTAGCAATAGTGCGAACATCTTTGATAAAGGGATGAACATGAGTTAAATCTCTGACTTTATTATCGTTGATTAAAGAACTTTTATCCCCCCATTGCCAATGACAGCCAATTAAGGGTTTATTAGGATAATAATCCTCATAGAAAATACTATGATCTGCTCGTCGCCACGATTTACCAAATCCTCCTAATAACATAGCAAAACGAGTGAGGAAACGAATTAATTTTTTTAAGCATTCTTGCTGGTTTTCGGGGAGAGATTGGGTGATAATCCAGCGCAATTCTCCTGTTACTGTGTAGGTGGGTTCGTTGTAACCATTGGTAAAGGTTCCTAACTCTGGAGAATTGACACGAAAATCGATCGCTAGTAAACCTTGGGTTGCTTCTCTGTCAATTCCTCCAAATAGCTGATTAACTAATTTTTCCGCATTTTTAGCATCAGTTAAACCGCCAAAAATACGCAAGGCATGACCGCGAATTGCTCCTCGAAAAATATTGGGTCGAAATTCCTTTTCACCATCGAGGCTTTTAGGAGCCATTCCTTGCCCTTTCAGAAAACATTTATATAAAGGTTCTTTTGAAGGTTTAATGTCTTTTGGCAAGCCGTAACCGCTACTAACACGGCATCCTAGACCAGATTCTAAAGCTCTTTCCCAGATAGTCCAAATCTCCTCCCAATCCGGTTGTTCTATTAAGCTAGAAATGCCAAATTTTAGGGTAGGTTGATAGAGGGAAATTAAAGCAAAACCACTTTCTCCACCGGGTTTTTGTCGAGTGTTTTGGGTTTTTACTTGCCATCCCTGTTGCGGGTGAACAATATCTAAAAGATTTTCCGTCCAATCATTAACGGGATAACCGCCATGGAAGCGCAAAAGACTAGGGTTATCGCTATCTTTTTCGAGGTGATAACGTTGTTTTTGTTCGGGGGTGCAAGCTTGACAAAAGGCTCCTTTCATGCTGGAACCGGGATAAAATGGTATGCCATAAGCACCCATTACAGGCCGAATTATTCCTTCATCTTGTCCCCCATTAGTGACGAATCGCCACGAGATTTGATATTCTTTGGTTTTTACTTCCTCACCAAATTGGGGAGAATTTTCATCGACCCTTTCTATCCATTCTTTTACCCATCTTTGGCTATCATTTTCATCTTTTTCAGAATCAATATATTGTAATTGCGATCGCCCTTTGGTTTGTGCGCGAAACATCAGGGGAATTTTGTTACCAATATCGGGAATATTAACCATATAATTTATCGCTCCTTTGTTCCTTTATATCTTTGGGTCCACCAAACTAAACAATCGCATAGTTGCGTTAAAACAGCGAGGGTAATTCTCTGGTCTTCTAGCTTTAATTCCCAGAGTTTTTCTGCCATTGCTTGAACAGATTTGGTATCATTTACCTCTACGGTATCGTTAGGGATAGGAATCCCAGCTTCTGCCATGGTTTCGACTAATTTATCCCAAGTTTCTTTCCAGTATTGTGCTTTATTGGGTTCCTTAGATTGTAAGCGCAGATGTTCACCCCAAAATCTTTCTAGTCCATAGGAAACGGATTCACGCATTTTAAAAGATTGATTGAGAGAATCTCGGTCTCGTAGTTTGGCAGCCAGAACTAATTTCTGAGCAATGCGATCGAGATTGTATTCTTTCCAAGCCATAATATTAGATAAAATGTAATTATTGATTAGCGTAGTTTAAAATAGTAACTTGGCAACGACCAAAACCGATGGATTCTAATCCTCCGAAATATAATTCTTTTTGGTTTACCGATTCTCCAAAAGGTTGCCATCCTGTTTCTTTGGCAGCAATGGGAAAAACTAAAACACTACCCACGGGTAAAGCTTCCACATTGAAAAAAGCTCCCTTTTCTGTATCGACTTTTTTCTGATCTTCTAGTAGTTTAACCCGGCTTTGTCGGTAGAGTGCCATATCGTGCAGCATGGATATATCGTTATCATCAACGACGACTAATTGAGAAGCTTTTAAATCCGCTTGCGAGGGAATCCACGAAGAAAGCTCCTCTAAGTGTTCAATTTCGAGAAATCCTAAGTTAAAAAATAAAACTTTGCTATTGCGGTTAACTCCCTGCACTACTCGCGCTTGTAAGCTAGGGGAAGCAGTATAAGGATTGGGTACTTTTGCAGAGATTCCCGTGATTTGTTTGTAGCGTTTTAATAATAGGGGAGAAGTGACCCAAACTATCGGCTGTCCTGGACAAAATACCGGCAACCAAACGAGGGAAGCATATTCAAATTTAACTTTTGCTTCGGTGGTTCCTCCGTCTTCTTGTCCTGGGATTGCTTCGTGTCCGTACCATGTACGTTTTTCATCTATATTGTTCATATCGGCACGAAAACGGCCGCGAATAGAACTACCGGGGATAATTGCTGTTTGGGTAAATTGATCGCGAAAAATGAGGTTAAGATTACCTGTTTCTTCTCCTGCGGTTGCTCCCACATGAAGCGGTGCTAGGGTTTCAAGTATGCCATAACTTTTATGATACATTTTTGGGTAAAAGTGAGTATTTTAGATGCTTAGGGATTATTCTAAACTAGGTTAACATTAATGTCAGGATTTTCTAAGATTTTGTTAATATTTTATGGTGGTATTTAGGATATTAGGGCAGCGCAAAACTCTACAGGGTTTTTTCTGAGATGCTTTAGTCCCAATCAATTTCAACACCCTTTAATAATTCATCCATTTCTTTAGCCATTTCCTCTGTATAAGGAGTAAGAGAAGAAGGGTTTTTAAAGGCATCTTCTACCAAAAAATCAAAAACATACGCATCATTTTATTTTCGCTAATTTGTGAGCTTTGATTATTACCACTTTTTCGATAACCTAATAAAGCTTTTCGAGGAAATCTGGTTTTTATTTTTGCCATAGCTATCATACTAAATCTGGTTATTAAAAACTGATTATTTATTCAACCTTTTGCATGAGTGCCTGTCCTGATATGTAGCCTATACTCAACGGATTTAGTATCAGTTATTCTCGTCTAATTTACCCTACTCAATAATTATAGGCTTTATTTGGCAATATTTTCTAAGGGTAAAGCTAATCCGCAGCCCCAACGTTTGAGGGAAACTCCTTCGGTGGGGAACCAAGATTCCTGCCAATTGTGCCAAGATGGTAAGGGGTTTTTTAAGCGATAAACTGTTCCTGCGGGAACTGCATAGCGTCCCCTAGATAAGCGCTTAAATTTATCTTTTCCTCCGAATCGATAACGATAGGTTATTGGTCTTTCGGTGTTGAGGGTTTCTAATTCCCAATCGCTGGGATTGCGCGTTGATAGGCGATTTGTTCCCCAGATTGCGGCAGTAATGAGGGCAAAATATTGACCGACATCTTGATTAAATAAAGTCTGTAGATGGCTGCTTAATTCAAGTGATTTAATTTCCACTAGATGGGATTCACCACCAAAGCGATACCAGCCATTTTCTAGGGGTTGATTAGCCAAATAAACTAGACAAGCATCTGGATGTAACTGGACGGCATTTTCGAGGAATAATTCCCCGGTTTCTACCTTTCTTTGCTCCTCTAACAAACGCGGATGGAGATGGGGATGATATTGCCACGGGGAACAATAGGCTTTTTGAGGATTATACCATTGGTTGATAGGAATCCAACTATCTCGATCGAATTTTCCCTCAATTTGTTTACCGTCTTTCTCTTGCCATTTTTCTTGCCATGTTAAGGTGTGTTGAATTTTCCCATTGTCGTTACTTTCTTGGTCTTGAAAATAATTTGCTAGGGGTTTTTTCGCTAGATAAATAAAGGGAGTGGGGACAAAAAAGTTATCTGGTTGTTCACTGTTTGCCCAAAAAGGGCCGGCAATTTGTAAATCGCGAATATTGGTGGGATTACTGTGAGCAAATAGTCCCGAAACTGTGGCAGCAGTGGGGGGAAAACGATTTCCTGAACGTCCGACTAGATTTTCTGGAGAGAGAAAGGGACCGGCGCTACCGTAGAGAAATCCCAAAGGTTTAATTATGATCAGATATGGCAGCATTTTTCTATTTTTAAGTGAGATGATTGGCAACTTTGGAGAGGTTAATTACCCAGTTATTTTTATCTTGGTGAGAGGTGATATCGATGGGTATATTTTGATTAAAATAAAGGTTAAAAACTGCATTGGTAATATGATGATTATCATCGGTAAAAGCGCGGCGATTTTCTAAAGTTGGGCTCTTCGGTAATTGTTATGCAAATAATTAACTTAAAATAAAATTCGATGAGAGTGCCTACGCCTAAAAGTAGCTGAAATCTATACA
>MTBT01000186.1:0-3000 GCA_002282935.1 Microcystis sp. LSC13-02
GAACAAATTGTAAAACTTTTTGTTGCTTTTCCGGTGTCAGTTCTCGCCATTGTTCAAGTAGTTCTTCTTCTTTACCCATAAATACCTCGCTCTTAAGTTATGAATTGTTTGATTTTAAGCAATGCTCATTATAAAAACCACTCCAGACACAACGGTTAGGAACTTTTTCTATATACATGACCACCATTCCACGGGTACAGCAAGAAAAGTTAACGGGTCTATCTATTGCTGGATAAGGGTTTTTGGCTCTTGTAGTAGATATGTATGGGGGAAGTTCAGGTATTTTAGGTGGGAATTGGTTCACCCGGACGCAAACTAGACCATTTACCAGTTTCCCGTAAAAAGCTGTCACAACCCACCACATCCCACTCCATTTCGATATAATCTTCCTTGGTGCGAATGTTAACGTTAATAGAAGGGTTCTTCGCTTCAAAGTCCGGTGTCTCGGTGAGATGACGTTCCTGATGTTGTGTTTCTACGGCATGATAGGTGAGACAGCGATCAACAAAATAGCAGTTAATACAAATACACATAAGTTTAACTCTATAAGTCTTTTCCGTTAATCTAGCTCAGTCTCTCCCCAAATGGGGCCGGTCAAAATTATATTTTTGTAAACTGCTCTTGTCGATGTCTTGTCAAAAAAACCTAAATAGTTTAGTTAAAGAAGTTTTTGCGATTAATCAGGAAGAATTGCCAGAAAATGCTTATTTAGTCGGTGGTGCTGTGCGAGACGCTTTATTAAACCGTCAGAAAGACTATATTGACCTAGATTTTGTGGTTCCCGAAAAAGCGATCGAAATTGCTCAAACTATTGCCCATCAGTATAAAGCCGGTTTTGTGGTTTTAGATGCCGTTCGTCAAATTGCTCGCGTCGTTTTTCCGCAGGGTACGCTTGATTTCGCACAACAGGAGGGAGAATCTCTAGAAATAGACCTAAAAAGACGGGATTTCACCGTTAATGCTCTCGCTTATAATCTCCAAACCCAAGAAATTTTCGATCCTTTAGGGGGATTAAAAGATTTAGGCTGCCAATCTCTGCGGATGATTTCCCGGGAAAATCTCCAAGATGATCCCCTAAGATTATTAAGGGCCTATCGACAAGCGGCTCAATTAGACTTTGAGATCGAACCCCATACCCGTGTAACTATTCGTTCTCTTGCCCCTTTATTGCGCCTTGTAGCCGCCGAAAGGGTACAATCGGAGCTAAACTACCTTTTGCTCAATTCCCGTGGCAATAAATGGCTAAAAAGTGCCTGGGAAGATGGCTTATTATCTCTCTGGTTGCGTCGGATTACCCCCGCAAAAATGGGACGAGTTATGGGGGTGGAAGCGGCAGCGGGATTTTTAGAATCTTTGTCACCAGAAAAATTTATCTTTTCCCCTTCTCAGTTACAGTTGACAAAATTAGCCCTATTGGTATCGGATATTTTAGCAGAAGCGGAAAAAGAGTTAATCGATCTCAAGTATTCCCGTGGGGAAATTCGCACGGTAATCACGGTAATTAAGTCTTTACCCCCCCTCAAGGAGGCAGATAATTTAAGTCTGCGGGAACAGTATTTTATTTATCTAAATACGGGAAAAGTATTTCCTGTCTTTGCTCTTTTTGCTTTATCGATGGGGATTAACAAAAATATCGTCGCTTCTCTGTTTACTTCCTATCTCGATCCCCATAATATTATCGCCCATCCCCGACCTTTATTAAGGGGCGATGATTTAATCAACCATTTACACCTGAAACCTAGTCCGATTATCGGTAAGTTATTAACCGAGGTACAAATTGCCCAAATTGAAGGCAAAGTTACAGTTTTTCAGGAGGCGATCGATTTTGCTAAAAAGTTATTATAAGTGTTTGGAGAACAGAGAAGTGAGGCTCTGTTCCCTATTGATACCCGTCGCTGGGAACTAATTTTTCGATCGAATTTTAAACAAAAACACGATGCTGCAGGGAAGGCATTTGTCGTCGCACTTGTTGCAGACGTTGGGGATTAATTTCGGCAATTGCCACTCCCGCTTCTTCCCCCGCATCGGCTAAAACCACACCCCAAGGATCGATAATCATAGCGTGACCGTGGGTGTAACGGCGCTCGTAATTATTGCCCGTTTGAGCGGGGGCTATTATATAACAAGTATTCTCGATCGCTCGCGCTTGTAACAAAACTTTCCAATGATCTTTCCCTGTAAAAGCTGTAAACGCCGCGGGGACAAATAAAACATCGGCTCCTTGCCGCGATAAATAGCGATAGAGTTCGGGAAAACGCACATCATAGCAAATCGAGAGGCCAATTTTTCCCAAGCTATCGGAGCCATAAATTGGCGGTAAATCGATCCCTGCCATGACTGTACTCGATTCCTGATAGGTGTTACCATCCGGGACATTTACATCAAAGAGATGGACTTTTTGATAACGGGCTAATTCCGCACCGTTGCCATCGACTAAAATAGCCGTATTATAAGCCTTATCGGGAATACCCGTCACCGGCACGGGAAAACCACCCCCTAAAATGGTCACTTGAAACCGTTGGGCCATGGTGCGGAGGAATTGATTGGCTTTGAGGGCAATAGTCTCGGACTGGGCGATTTTATCGGTTTCTGCCCCCATAAAGGCGAAATTTTCCGGTAAACCGATTAATTCCGCCCCTTTACCCACGGCAAGTTCGATCAATTCTTCAGCGGCAGCGAGATTTTTCTCTAAATCCGGCTGACTGGTCATTTGAATAGCGGCGGCGAGATAGGATTTCATGGGGTTGAAGCTCTAGAATCAGATAATCTCTGTAAAATTAATCATAACCTTCGATTATATCCAATTTCAGATATTTTGTCACCCCATGAGTAAAATTGTTTTCTGTGACTTTGATGGCACTATTACCGCCGTGGAAACCTTTGCGGGTATGCTCAAAGAATTCGCCCCCGATTTATCGAAAATTTGGGTTAAAACCCCGTCCTTTTAGGACGGCTTTAAGCTACAATGGAAAAAGCGATAACCAAGCTAAAAACTGAACC
>MTBT01000186.1:3040-5237 GCA_002282935.1 Microcystis sp. LSC13-02
GGTGAAGCGTCAACCCCGTTCAGCGACCACCCTAAAAAAGTGGCGTGGTGAGGAATCGCCGTCCGTTTTACGGCGGCGAGGATGTCAACGGATCAGATTATGCCCCAAATGTACGCCCGTACTCTCAGTCTGCGCCGGGGTGTCCGTCAACTGCTAGAGTCGATACCGAGCCAAAAGTACGCCGATATTCTCGCCTATGCCGAAAGCAAGCCAATTCGCCCCGGATTAGCCGAATTCCTCGCTTTTTTACAGGAGCGAGCCATCCCTTTTATTATTATCTCCGGTGGTATCCAAGGCATGATTGAAACGGTCTTAAAACGGGAGGGACTATTAGATAAGGTGACGGCAATTTATGGGGTAAATCTTCATACTCAAGGGGAATATCTGCAAGTTCACTCCGATTGGGAAAATGAGACAGAATTAGTGGCTAAAGCCTTGATTATGGCCAAATATTCAGGAGTAGAAACTATTGCGATCGGTGATTCCGTTACCGATATTACCATGGCTAGAAGGGCCGATCTAGTTTTTGCTAGGGATCGTTTAATCGATTATCTGCAAGCGGAAAATCAACCCTATATTCCTTGGGATAACTTTTTTGAGATTCGTGAATATCTGTTATTGAGAGATTAGACAAAATCGGCTCTTCAATTTAATTATAACCACTTACTTATAAGGCTTGCCAGGTCTTGGGATCAATGAGTTGGTGAATGCGATCTTCGCTATTGACCCGTAGTGGCCACAGTCTCCACAGACCAGAAGTTGGCAAACTAATCAAAGAGAGAGGACATAGCGGGCTGGCAATTTCTTAAACGGTTCTTAAAGGCGCACCGTTATCATCAGATCAGTAGTTATTTCTTAGGTCTGATTATGTCTTGGATACTTTCGGCGATCGCCGCTCTGGTCAGTTGGAGCCTGTTTTTTACTGTTAAGTTCAAGGAAAACGCCAATCCCCTCATTCGGCCCTTGAGTCTGCTGATTGGACTGTTAAGTAGTGCTGTCTTTTTATTTCAGATAATAGGCCGTTTTGCGGTGGTCATTCCGGCGGGGGAAGTGGGTGTGATGGAAAGCCTGGGTCAAGTGGGTCAAAAAACCCTATCCCCTGGCATTTATTTTATCAATCCCTTTACCGATATCATTACCTATTCCACCCGTTTACAGGACATCAAAGAAACCGTTGATACCACCTCTAAGGAAGGGCTAGGTTTTAAAATGGACGTGAGTTTACAATACCGTCTTGATCCCACTAAAGCAGGAGAGGTTTTCCAAAAAATTGGCAGTCCTGAGCAACAAAAAGAAATTATTACTTCCCGTTTTCGCTCGTTGATTCGTCAGATTACAGCGAATTATCCCCTAACCGATATTTATGGAGAAAAAAGGGCTATTATTGCCCAAAATCTTGGTGAAAGTATGGCCACTCAACTCCAGCCCCTCGGTTTTATTGTCGAAGAAGCTTTACTCCGCAATATTATTTTGCCCGATAATATTCAAGCCGCTATTCAAGCGAAAGTAGCCACGGAACAGGAAAGCCAAAAAATTGATTTAGAAATCCAAAAAGCCAAAAAAGAAGCGGAACGGAAAATAATTGAAGCGAGGGGAACCGCCAATGCTCAGAAGATTTTATCGGAAGGTTTAACGGATAAAATCATTCAACTGAAAACCATTGAAGCAACGGAAAAGTTAGGGCAATCTCCCAATAGTAAGATCATTATCCTTGGTGGCGGGCAAAAAACTTTACCGTTAATGCTGACCGACGATAAGTAGCCATGCGCGACTCACAAGAGCTTTGGTATTATTGTACAAGAACGATTTAACTGCATCATACCATTTTTTTTATTCGCGTCCCTCACTCCCCTCCCCTCTTCCCACTTCCCACTCTCCTATACCTTTTAAACAGGATTTGGTATCAAGCCCATGGCACTAACTCTTAATTTAACATCAGAAATCGAACAATATCTCAGCCAAAAAGCGACGGAGAAAGGTCTTTCTCTAGAAGCTTACGTCCTCAAGCTACTTAGGGTCTGCTGAAAAAGTTATTGAAAAGTACAGGTCTCTTAATCAATGATTTCACTTAGCTACAAGCATAAGCTTTAGTTGTTGATTAATCTCTAAGTCATAACTTATTGTCATCATTGACCGAGAAAAAGTGCGGTTTTTCCATTTCAGACATAAAAAAGCCCAAAAAACCTGCCGAAGCAGG
>MTBT01000187.1 GCA_002282935.1 Microcystis sp. LSC13-02
CCTCGAAAATGTCTTGACTATCGAACCCCTTTTGAGGTATTCTATGAATTATCATCAGACATTGATGCACTTCATTTTTGAATTGGCGAATTTCGCCTTAGCATTGCTCGCGTTCGTGACTTAATCGCTATCCACAATTCTCTCAAATCTCAGACTACTCCCGCCCCAGATGTATCGGATATCCTCAGAGCCGCTTTAGTCCTGACTGTGAGCGCTTTAGATTATTATATTCACGAAGTGGTTACTCTAGGAATGCTAGAAATTTATCGAGGCCAACGTTCAGAACCCTCTGCCTTTTCTCGTTTTCAAGTCTCCCTAGATGGCGCACGACAAGAACGATTGATAGCTATTAGTATTGGCTCTTGGTTAGAAAACGAAATTCAACAAAACTACGGTTCTTTTTTTGGTCAAGAATCTCGCTCAATTTCCGAGGTACTACCAATGATTGAAAATCTTCTCACTAACAAACTTAATAGTAATTATTGGTTGGAAGCTGAAATTAGAGAAAACCTCAGCTATAAAAGCTTTCAACAACCGGACAAAATAGCGGAGGCCATTAGACTAATTTCAGCCAAGAAATTGTGGGAAGAAGTGGCTGGCAAGCTAAATAAACCAGCCAAAGATATTAAAAACCAACTTAGCGCAATTGTTGATCGAAGGAACAAAATCGCCCACGAAGCTGATATAGACCCGAGTTATGGCATTGGCAGTCGCTGGAATATCGATGAAAATCTCGTTAATGATGCCGTTACCTTTATAGAACAGCTTGTTGAAAATATCCATCAGGTACTTGAGGACATCCACTAGCCGAGAATTTCCCCGGCAGTCCAGCCATAAATACTTATGATTTCTCAGGGAATTATAACAATTATTAAATAATGTGTAGTTTTGTATACCGATGCCAAGAACTTAGCTACAATATCAAGTGGCGTAAGATATATAGAGATTAGCTTGTGAGTCGGCATCAAGACAGTCAAACTGACCGGAAACGAGAAGAAACACAGTTCACTCCTTACAGTGCAGAAGCGATCGCTCAACAATACCGTTACAAACCTTGGCAATTGTTCGGTCGCACTTTCGTGATTATTTGGTCTTTAGGATTATTTCTCCTCAGTCTCCTCTGGGACAAATGGACAAAGCAAGAAGAAGCCAATAAATACCGGCGTGCCAGCGAACTTAGGCAAATTCTCACCTGTTTAGGTCCCACCTTCATCAAAGTCGGTCAAGCTCTCTCTACCCGTCCCGACCTCGTTCGCAGAGACTTTTTAGACGAATTAGTTAAACTGCAAGACCAACTTCCCCCCTTCGATAACGACATTGCTTTTGCCATTATCGAGACCGAATTGGGAATGTCCGTAGAAAAAGCCTATCGAGAAATATCCCCCACCCCGGTGGCTGCCGCTAGTTTAGGACAGGTTTACAAAGCTATTCTACCCACCGGTGAAGAAGTAGCCGTTAAAGTGCAAAGACCCGGGCTGCGGGCGCTTTTAAGCCTCGATTTATACCTAATGCGCTGGGCTGCCCAAAAATTCGGTCGTTTATTACCCCTCAATCTCGGCCACGACCTCACCCTGATTGTCGATGAATTCGGCACCAAACTCTTTGAGGAAATCGACTATCAAAACGAAGGTCGCAACGCTGAAAAATTCGCCACCAACTTCCAAAATAACCCCGAAGTTAAAGTTCCCAGTATCTACTGGCGTTATAGTGGTCGCCGCGTCCTTACCCTGGAATGGATTGATGGCTATAAACTCACCGATACCGAGAACATCAAAGCTTTAGGATTGGACCCCAATAATATCGTTAAAATCGGCGTCACCTCTGGATTACAGCAACTCCTCGAACACGGCTTTTTCCACGCTGACCCCCACCCGGGTAATCTTTTCGCCACTTTTGATGGTCGCATGGCCTATATCGATTTTGGCATGATGGACCAGTTAGAGGAGGAAACTAAAGAAACCCTCGCTAGTTGCGTCGTCGATTTAATTAACAAAGACTACGAAAACCTGGCCAGCAACTTTGTCAAGCTGGGATTTTTAACCCCAGAAACGGATATAAAACCAATTATTCCGGCTCTAGAACGGGTTTTAGGCAATGCCATCGGTCAAAGGGTCGGTGACTTCAATTTCCGCACCATTACCGATGATTTCTCCGAATTGATGTACGAGTATCCCTTCCGGATTCCCGCCAAATTCGCCCTGATTATTCGTTCCCTCGTCACCCAAGAAGGGGCAGCCCTCACCCTCGATCCTAACTTCAAAATCGTCCAAGTGGCCTATCCCTACGTCGCTAAACGTCTCCTGACCGGGGAATCGCCCCAACTGCGGCGGCGTTTACTGGATGTCCTGTTCAAAGACGGTAAATTCCAGTGGCAACGCCTAGAAAACATGATTACAATGGCTCGCTCGGAAAGTAACTTCGATTTACTGCCCACCGCGCAATTAGGCATCACTTTTCTTCTCTCGGAAGAAGGTCGTTATCTGCGTCGTCAATTGCTATTAGCTTTAACGGAAGATGACCGTCTCCATACCGCCGAAGTACAACGTCTCTGGGGTTTAATCCAAGGAGAATTGCAACCGCGGCGACTCTTGGATGTGGCCATGAGCGCTTTTCGGGAATTATCTGCCCAAGGTGTGGCCGCTGTCCTTCCGGGAGAAACCAGTTCGCGTTAAAGTGTTTAAGGTCATCATCGGTTAATCACTTTTTCTATGGATTATTATTTTCTGCCCCAACCGCCCTATTTTCTGGTTGTTGCCGGTTTATTTATCGGTATTACCTGCGGGGCCGCTTTTGAAGCTAGTCTCAAGCAAGTGGTTAACAATTGGTATAAAAATAAGGGCTCGGACGATCAAAATCTTTTAAAATCCAGTTCCTTACAAATTCCTTTTATCGGTATTTGTATCGGAATCTGTCTTTTCCTCGCCTCGGGATTAGATATATTTATTCTCAATGGTTGGGTTGCCTACGCTATCTCTCTCCCGATGACTATCTTTATCGGTGGTTTGGTTTGGAGTCAGTTAGGGGAATTATTAGGCCAATTACAGCGCGGCGGTTCTAAAGAAATTGACCTCGATTATCGGGGATAATTAGGAGACAGCCAACATTTAGGACTAAGAGAATAGGTGTTAGCAGATAGGAAAGATCAACTACCCCACAACTAACACCAAACCCTTATTTATACCCAATTTACCAGCTATTTTGGCCCGCGATTTTAGATGCAAAAACCTTTAGCATGGCATTGGCGATCTCTTCCTCTACATCAGCGCACTGGTTCTGAGGTTTTTGCCTGTTTATTCTCCCAAGATGCGATCGCTACTTTACTAGAAAGTCCCTATCCGGGTAATTCCCTCTCCCGTTACTCTCTTTGTGCTGGTTCCCCGCGTCAGTTTTGGACCCCCGCACTAGGGGAAATTTTGCCCTTTTTAAGCAGTTTACTCCCCCAAACCCGATCCGATGTTCTTCCCGATCATCTTCCCTTCCATGGCGGTTGGTTGGGGTGGTTAGGCTACGATTTAGCTTGGGAAATAGAAAAATTACCCAGCACGAAAGCTGATAATCTCCCTTTTCCCGTCGCTTATTGGTACGAACCGGATAGTTTTGCTATTCTCGATCACCAAGCACAAATTCTCTGGTTAGCTGCCACTAAACCCGAAGATTTAGATAAATACGAACAATCTTTAACCAATCACCCCGATTTTGAGTTGATCGATCCCCATCCCTCTCCCTTAATCTTTTATACTTCTCAACTCGACTACGAAAAAGCTGTTAAAAAAGCCTTAGATTATATCAGAAAAGGCGATATTTTTCAAGCAAATTTATCCCTAAGATTTCAAAGCACAACTAAGGCAAAAGGATGGCAAATTTATCGCAGTTTACAACAGATTAACCCTTCTCCTTTTGCCAGTTATTGGCGCACACCTTGGGGCGAAATGATTAGTTGTTCTCCCGAAAGATTGGTGAAATTAGCAAGAGGAATAGCCAGCACTAGACCAATCGCAGGAACCCGTCCCCGGGGTAAAACCGAGGCACTCGATCGACAATTGGCCGAGGAACTATTAACTAATAAAAAAGAGCGCGCCGAGCATATTATGCTAGTGGATCTAGAACGCAATGATCTAGGTAGGGTTTGTGAATGGGGATCGGTTGATGTTGATGAATTACTGACGATCGAGCGTTATAGTCACGTTATGCACTTGGTCAGTAATGTTCAAGGAAAATTAGATAAAAAGTATCATGCTATTGATTTAATTAAAGCTCTTTTCCCGGGGGGAACAATTACCGGTTGTCCGAAAGTTCGTTGTCTAGAAATTATCGAAGAATTGGAGCCGGTGCGACGTAATTTATTCTATGGTTCCTGTGGCTATATTGACCTACGGGGTCATTTAGATTTGAATATTCTCATCCGTACCCTATTAATGACTGCTCAAGGGAATTTAAACACCGTTTGGGGACAAGTGGGAGCGGGAATAGTTGCCGATAGCGATCCCGAAAAAGAATGGTTAGAATCCCTTCATAAAGCTGAGGCACAATTAATCGCTTTACGTTCTTTTTAATTTTTGATTTCAACAAACTAACCTATTGTTGCATCTAAAACCGCTCTTTTTACTTTTTACCTTATCTGCTATTTTGTAGGATAGCTTCCGATCTTGAACCCTATTCATGAATCAAATTTCTATCGCAGTTACTTTTTTTCTTAGTTTAGTCTTGACCTCCCTTCCCTTTTTACTTTTCGGGGCAGCCGTTTCTAGTTTTTTGCTGGTTTTCGTCAATAAACAGCGATTAGCGGCGATATTTCCCCGTAATCGACTGTTAGGAGCGATCGTTGGCAGTGCCATCGGATTAATCCTACCGGTCGGACAATACGGCACGATTCCCGTCGCTAGAAGATTCTTATTAGAGGGAGTACCCCCAGGGGTGGTGTTTAGCTTTCTCACCGCTGCACCTACCCTAAATATCGTCACTCTTTGGCTAACTTGGCAGACTTTCACCTATTCTAGTATTTTCTTCTATCGATCGCTTTCGGTATGGTTAATGGCAATTGTTATCGGTACTCTCTTTAGTTTCTACCGGGAAAAACCCCGCACCGATAGCGAAATTCCCCTAGAATCAAGTTTAGTTCTTTCCGGTAGTTTTTTACCTGAGGAAGCAGCCGGTCAACCCCTACAAAGAGTCGGCAATCTTGTTTATGAGTATAAAACTAGAGATAGGCAAGCTTGGCCAATTTCTCTGCAGCTATTTCTCGATAACTTTATCGATGAAGCACTGGAATTAGGGGGATTATTAATTATTGGCTGTGCGATCGCTAGTGTCTTTCAGCTATTATTACCTCAGAGTCAATTAATTGCCTGGGGGAATACTCCCGTTACTCAAATTCTCGTGCAGTTGTTATTTGGTTTCACCCTCGCTGTTAATACCAGTCTGAGCACTTTTGTCCCCGGTTCTTTAATTACTAATCTGTCCGTGGGTTCCACTCTCGCTTTTTTACTGGTCGCTTCCCTAATTGATATTAAAGCTTTTATCCTCCTCCTATCAGCTTTCCGTCCTAAAATCGTCCTTTATTTCGGAATTTTATACCTGTTAATGACTTTTTTAGTGGCTCTGATCCTCAGTTTTTATCTAGGTTGAATTCCTTCTGGGTCAGAAAAATTTTCTCTTGACAAAAGCCCCTTGACATGATACTATATATATAATGGAAAATCCGTGCGCCTACAGACCCTATTTTCCTAAGCATTTAAACTCTAACTCATCTTGATTCGGCTTGCCGGAGTTGTGACAACATAGTTTTATCGAAAATTTGGGTTAAAACCCCGTCCTTTTAGGACGGCTTTAAGCTACAATGGAAAAAGCGATAACCAAGCTAAAAACTGAACCT
>MTBT01000188.1 GCA_002282935.1 Microcystis sp. LSC13-02
TTCTAACGGTTTAATTGTTTCTCACTAACTCATATAAAGCCGCCCTCCGCTATCGCTAAAGGGCGGGGTTTCAGACCCAGTTTTTCGATGACGATTCCGATATCAGTGACCAGTGAACAGGATAACTAAATTTAGACAAAACTGGGAACTTAAAACTTAAACCTGATAACTGATAACTGATAACTGATAACTGATAACTGAATAGTGAGCGATCGCATTTTATCCCTAAAAGAACGTATTGGTCAGATGATAGTAGTCCGCGCTTCCGGCTATCTCTTTGACCAACAAATCCGCTATCCTGTCTGGGAACCTGTCAACGCCACCCTGAAACATTGGTTAGAAACCCTCCACCTCGGTGGGGTGATTCTCTTAGGAGGCAGCGCCGCCGAAATCGCTTTCCGCACTCAACAATTACAAAGTTGGTCTGGGGATAATCCTCTCCTCATCGCCGCCGATATCGAGGAGGGAGTCGGCCAAAGGTTTTCCGGCGCCACTTGGTTTCCCCCCCCGATGGCTTTAGGAAAAATAGCCGAAAAAAGCTTGACAAAAGCCACAGAATATGCTAGGGAAATGGGAGCAATTACCGCTAAGGAAGCCCTAGCGATCGGGATTAACTGGATTTTAGCCCCAATTGTCGATGTGAACAATAATCCCGACAATCCGGTTATCAATATTCGTTCCTTCGCTGAAACTCCTGAAATCGTCGCTAATCTAGCTCAAGCTTTTATTTTAGGGGCGGATTCCTATCCAGTTTTGACCACGGCCAAACATTTTCCGGGCCACGGTGACACCAGCAATGACTCCCATCTCGATCTTCCCATCATCAACCACGATCATCATCGCCTAGAAGCGATCGAATTGCCGCCCTTTCAAGCAGCAATCGAGTCGGGGGTTGATAGTATTATGTCAGCCCATCTGTTAATTCCCGCTTGGGATGCCGAGTTTCCCGCCACTCTTTCCTCGAAAATTCTCGGGGAAAAACTGCGCCAAAATCTCGGTTTTCAGGGTTTAATCGTCACCGATGCCCTGATTATGGGAGGAGTGACTAAAATTGCCAGTGCTGCCGCCATAGCAGTGAGGGCGGTACAGGCGGGGGCCGATATACTGTTAATGCCTCCCGATCCGATCGAAGCGATCGAAGCGGTGTATAGTGCCGTGCAAGCGGGTACAATTAGCGAAGCGAGAATTAATGATTCTTGGCAACGTATTCAACGAGCAAAAGAGAAATTAGGGCAAAGACAGCCCTCCTTAGAATCCTTAAGCAGTTTAGCGGCACCGCAAGCTCTAGAGATTGTCAGCGATATTTTAAAAGATTCCCAAACAGTTAGCGCTAATTTACCGATTCAAGCTACTCAAGGCCGCAATTTAATCATTATCGATGATTTACTCCACTGTGACTTTCTTGATCGCGCTTGTCCGGCGGTGACAATTCCCCGACAATGGGGTTATCAAACGCAAATTATCGACCGTAGCACCTTTAATCAGTCCCTCGTCTCCCCAGAAACGACTCTCCTACAAGTATTTATCCGTGGTAATCCTTTTCGGGGTAGTGCCGGATTAAGCGACGAAACGAAAGCTATCTATCAAGCTTTGCTGAAAACCGGACAGATTCAAGCATTGATTGTTTATGGTAGTCCCTACGTTTTCCAGTGGTTTCGTCAACAAAGCGGAGAAATTCCCCATCTTTTCAGCTATGGACAACAACCAAGCGCCCAAAAAATTGCCCTAGAAACTGTTTTTGAGTGGCCCACTAGCGGCAAAAATCGGACCGATACTTTCCTTTAAGGGCAAAAATCGTCTAGTAACCATCCGGCAATGCGATCGGAGGCACCGGCTGACCCCATTCTCTGACGACCATTAAAGGCGATTTCTTGCCACTGTGGGGGATTTTGTAATAAATATTCTAACTTGTCTGCCACTGACTCGGCACTATCGCCTAAGAGAATTGAACAGCCTAATAAACGCTGTTGCAGTTTGGCAAAATGGGGAGTAAACTGTGGTCCGTCCCCCGCAATCGTGATCGCCGGTTTACCCAAACCGACGAACTGTTCCGTGGCAGTTCCCGCCATGGCGATCGCTAGATGGCAACGGCCTAAATATTCGCCGTAATCCGTTTGAGAAATAGTTATAAATACTTCTTGACAAATAAACTTATTTGTGCTATGTTCTCGCCAACCCCGGGAAATTAAAGCAGCCGTAAAAGATTCTAGGGGGAGAGAAGGAGCGATCGCCGCCAAAAATTCCAGCTGATAATCGGGAAAACGTCCGATAATGGCGGCCACAGCCTCGATAATTTTCTGCCAATTGTGGAGAGATTCGGGAAAGCGCGAACCGGGTAGCAGCAGAATATTTAGGCAATCTTGGGGAAAATCGCCCGTTATCGAGGGTAAAAGGTCATCCATCATCGGATTACCCCCATCGACAACGGGAATTGACCACTGTTGTAAAATTTTGCTAGTTAAACTATCCCGGGGAAAAACCCCCCGACAGCGAGGATGAGCCATTAACCAGCGTTCCCAGGGATAATAGTAGGAACCCCAGAGGCGATCGATCATCGAGCTACTATCTAACCATCCCTGCTCATCCCGGAGATAGTATTCCGATTTAGCCGTTCCCACAAAAGCATAATCTGTCTCGCTCAACCAAGCAAGGGCAAGGGGTAAGATATCTCCCACCGCGACAATTTTTCCCCCTTCTTGGCCCCAATTTCTGACCAGACGGTATTGACGTGAAGTTAATCCTAATAATCCCTCCCGTAGATCTCGCCATAATTGTTTGGCATCCCTGGTGATAAAACCCCCAGAGGGCATTTTTTGACCTCGATCGAGCAGGGGAATCTCCAGACGAGTATAAGCATAACCGTTACCCACTAGGGGTAAAGCAGTAATACCGGGACAGTGGGGAGATGATTGCAGTCTTTTAATAATCCGGATCGCGATCTCATCTTCACCGTGGCCATTACTCAAAAATAATAATTTCACTGTTTTTCTTAACTTCTGGCTTAAAGTCCTAAACTTCGGTTGTTTTATTCCCCTCGACCCTAGACAATGCTGATGGTTAGGGAACAATCAATTTTATAAAAGCAGTTAACCAACTCCCATTTAGTCTAATCTACCAGAAGGTTTCGCCGATCGCCTATCTCTGCCCTGATAGCGACCATTTGACCAAAGGTTAAGACTAAGAGATAAGAGATTAGTTTAACTGCTTCTATTTTTCTCGATCAAAAAGACCAAATTTCGCCCCCCAGAGCCAAGGGTGTCAGAAAGCTGCTCTGATCGCTATATTAAAATCAGTGATTAATTGGCATCCTAGCGGAAAAAATGATTATCGACTTACCCGATCGAGAAGCTACTGTCAATTTAGGCGAAAAACTGGGGCAAACCTTGGCCTCTGGCAGTGTAATTTTATTAAAAGGCGATTTGGGAGCGGGAAAAACCACCTTAGTACAGGGAATTGGCTTAGGATTGGGCATTCAAGAGCCTATAGCTAGTCCTACCTTCACCCTCGTTAACGAATATAACGAAGGCCGCCTTCCTTTATATCATTTGGATTTGTATCGTTTGCAGGGTCAAGATATCGAGGCGCTGTACCTAGAAAATTATTGGCAGGGAATCGAGGTAGATTTAGGGATAGTGGCGATCGAATGGTCAGAACGTTTAACTTTTTTGCCAGACAATTATCTAGAGATTACTTTACTCGATCGAGGCGAGCAAGGACGACGAGCGCTGCTCAATTTTGTCGGTGGGGACGAAAAAAATAGCGACCCCACAGGAATCGCTATCAGCACTTGACTCTTTAAGCAATCAAACTTTAGCGGTAACTTTCCAGTTATTCTCTAATTCGTCTTTCTTCTAAAGTTTCTTCAAAGAAACTATTGTAGAGGAAACCCGCAGCCACGGCCCCAACAATAGGAGCAATCCAGAATAACCATAATTGACCAACGAGAGCCATATTACCGCATAAAAGAGCAACACCGGTACTACGAGCCGGGTTAACGGAGGTATTGGTCACGGGAATGCTAATTAAGTGAATTAAGGTCAATCCTAAACCAATAGCGATGGGAGCAAAACCGGCCGGAGCGCGTCGATCGGTAGAGCCTAAAATGATGATTAAGAACATGAAGGTCAAGACCACTTCCGTGACCAAAGCGGCGATTAAACTGTAACCACCGGGAGAATGTTCTCCGTAACCATTGGTGGCCAGAGGGTTACTGCCTTCCAGAGCGAAACTGGGTTGACCACTGGCAATAATGTAGATAATTAATGCCGCTAAAATCGCCCCTAAAACTTGAGCGATGATGTAGGGAAGTAGTTCCGAACCGGGGAAGCGTTTACCTGCCCAGAGACCGAAGGAAACGGCAGGATTAAAATGTCCCCCCGAAATATGCCCTAAAGCGTAGGCAAGGGTAAGAACCGTTAAACCGAAGGCAAGGGAGACACCCACAAAAGAAATCCCCACATGGATATTAAAATCAGCACCATCTACGATACTCTTGGCTTTACCCGCAAATACTGCCGCTAAAACGGCACTACCGCAACCGCCGAGAACGAGCCAAAACGTCCCGATGAACTCTGCTAGATACTTTTTCATCTCTATATCAAGGTTGAAACATTTTACTTTCAAGTTATTTCCCATCAAACCGGATTAAACTGTTATGAGATATTAAAAAATAGTTATTTTTTTATCTTCAATTTAGCAGTCTTCACGGGAAACCTATCAGCTTTTTAGAGGTATAATACTAAAAAAAACAGTAATTTTTGCTAATTTCACACTTTCTTTAGATTTATCTTCTATCTTGATGTCTGATGAGTTTTGGCAGTGGTTGACCCTTTCCGCTCCTAGTTAATCGTGGAGAGAAAAAAGAAGCGATCGAGTGCTAATTATGAGATGATCGATGCAGGAAGAAAAGGCGATATTTAATATCAACAATAATTTAGGAGTTTTAGCGGCGGCAATTGCCCAAAAAGAGCGGGGAAGTTTGATCGAGCCACACACTCTAACCTAGATAGGTTATACTAAAATTGTACGCACATCGCAGTCATCTCGTTACAGCGTTAAGTATTACCCATGATTTTACCACCGGTTAATCCTCTTCCTGAAAATTTACCTTTAAATGACAGCAATTGGTCGTGGGAAAATTTTGAAGCCTTTTGCCACGATCTAATTTCTCAATTCGGTACAACTAAGAACGCAAATCGCTATGGAAGAAAGGGCGATTTTCAAGGAGGTATTGATATTATCGCGGAGCAGACGGATCGTACTTGTTGGGTTTTTCAGTGTAAACGATATAAAACATTCACCGCAGCTAAGGTAAGAACAGCTATTGAAAAGGCTACCTACAAAGCGGATAGATACATATTGTTATTAAGCTGTGAGGCTAGTTCTACTGTTATAGACGAAATAACAAAACATCCTAATTGGGAATGCTGGGATGTACGGTATATTTCTATCGAAGTTAGAAAATTAAACCCAGATATTTCCCGCTGTTTAGTGGAAAACCATTTTGGCAAAGCTTGGTGCAAAGCCTTTTTAGGTTTATCAGGACTAGAAACCTTTGTTTCGTCAAAAACATTTTTTCAAACCTTATTAGATACCAAGCGTTTATTTCATCATTGTTGGTCATTGGTTGGTAGGAAATCAATCCTCGAAAAATTACATCGATTTATAGATTCTGATGATCAAAAAATCGCTATTTTTACAGGTATTGGCGGAAGTGGCAAGTCAAAACTGCTTTATCACTTTGCGAAAGAATTCGAGCAACATCACCCCGACTGGGAGCTACGATTTGTGATGAACGAATCAATCACAGGGGAGAGCATTGGTGAATTACCAACCCAGTCTAATTGCGCTATTATTATCGATGACGCTCATCGAAAAGAGGGTTTATCTAATTTGTTTAATTATATTAAACAGCGATCTCAAAATCAGAAATTCAAATTAATTTTTTCCTCTAGACCTCAAGGATTATCTTTTATAGAATCAAGCTTAACAGGTTCTGATTTTGACCAAAACGACATTACAAAGCTAGGTAATCTAGAGCCTTTAAATTATGACGAAATCAAAGAATTAGCCCAACAATCTTTAGGAAACAAATACGAAGATCACGCACGACTATTAGCCCAAATAACTAAAGATTGTCCTTTAATAACAGTTATTGCTGGTCAGTTAGTCGCTCAAGATCAAATTCATCCAAGTTTACTAGAACAAAATGATAAATTTCGTGAGTCTGTTCTGAATAAATTTCAGGAAGAAATACTAGGAAAAATAAGCGATCACATCCCTTCAGATAAATGTCAACAGATATTACAGTTGATTTCTGCTATGGCTCCTATTCCACAAGAAAATAGTGATTTTTATCAACTAGCTTCTCAATATCTTGACATCAAAGTATCTCAACTAAAGCAGTATATTGGTATTTTGGAAAATATGGGGATTCTGTTACGAACACGAAACAAAATACGAATTACACCAGATATCTTATCAGATCATATTCTAGTTACGGCTTGTTGGCAGGGCTTTTCCACGAGCTATATACAAGAAATTTTTAAGTTATGTGAATCGCATTCTGAAATATTTTATAACTTTTTAGTCAACGTTTCTGGGCTAGATTGGCGTATTCGTCAAGTCAACCAATCGGAAACCAAGTTACTTGACGAAGTTTGGAATACCATCGAACAACAATACCAACAATTGTCTAATCGGGAGAAATATTATTTTCTAGACAATTTAAACAAGGTTGCTTACTATCAGCCTAAACGGGTTCTTACGTTAATTAAATTTGCGCTCAGTAATAAAGAAGATGCTGAGGAAGTTAATAGTTTACGTCTAACAAAAATTCCGACCCTTCTTCGGATGGTGGGTCATACAATTGACGATCTGCCTTACTGTTGCGATCTACTTTGGGAAATTGGTAAACAAGATAATCGAGCTTTAAATCTATATCCCGATCATGCTCTACGAATTTTGCAAGACTTGGCGAAATATGAAAAATACAAAGAACTAGAAACACAACAAATTATTATTGATGCGGTATCTCGATGGCTGACCAGAATCGATAATGATAATTACTATTTTTTAGCCTTAAATATTTTGGATGAAATTTTTAAAAAAGAGTTTGAATATCAATATACAGAGAACCGAACAATTCAGATTCAAATCCATCCTCTCAATCCTGAATTTGCACCCACGATTCGTAGCCAAGCACTAAAATTAATCGAAAAATGTTTAAGTTTAGATATAAAAATAATTATTAGAGCCTTACAAAGTTTGAAAAATGCACTTAGAGAACCTCAAACTATTAGCGGGAATAGAAACGAAGAACGTTGCGAAAAATGGGTATCCGAGCAGTTAACTATTTTAAAAATAATCGAGGAATTAGTTAATTTTAACCACGAGCCGATTATACATTTAAAAGTGGTTAATATACTAGATTGGTACATACATCGGGGCTATTCACAACAAGTCAGAGAAAAAGCCTTATATATTACCCAATGTATTCCCGATACGGATGATCTGCGATTGGTGGGTTTCATGATCAACCATGAAGCTTTAGATTGGTTGATCAATAATAAAGGTCAATTTGATTTATTCAATCTTGATTGGTATAGCCAAATATGTAAGAGAGTAAAAGCGATAGCAGAAGAATATTGCCAAGAAATATTTTTACAAAAATACAAATCGTCTCAAGCTATTATACAAAAAATTAATCAGAAATGCTTGGAGATAGAGAATGCAGGTCAATGCACGGATACTTTTTATTTGAAATATCCTTTTTTAGATTGTTTAGTTCCAAAAATTGAAAGACAAACACTGGTTGAAATCTGTGAAGCAACCTTAGAGAATCCTAGTTCTCCAATAGCGAATTACTTTGGTTTTTTCTGTAGTCACCTTAGACGGAATGATTTAGATACTGCCATTCATCTAATTCAACTCGCTATCGATAATGGTTCGGTTCCGATTCTTTTATCGATTGCTACAAGCTACTATTTCTGGTCTGAGAGTTTACGAGACAAAGATATTTCCCTACTATCAAGTCTATTATCTAGCGATAACCTTGATATCAAAGGTTATACTATCAATTCTATCGGTAGAATAGCCAGTGAAAAACCGAATTTAATGAAACCACTTATTTTGAATGTTGATATTGGAAATAATCTCGAACTGGCTAAACACTTATGTGGTAAAATCGGAACTACTTACGGTCTCTCTTCAGATTATTTGTCTAATAATGAAGTTGAATTACTATTGAAGAAGCTTGTAACAATTCCAGAAATCAGTGATCATGAAATTGAAAATTTTTTAGCCATCGCGTTTAAACATAATCCTCTCGCCGTTATTCAGTTTCTTCTCGATCGTATTCGCTATCGGAAAGTTAATGAGCTTCCTAGTTATAATTATACTCCGATCCCCTATCAAGATGCTTATAAATTTTTTGTATCCCTCCCAGAGCCAGAGGCATATTCTGATATACTTCGACAAGTAAGGGATAAAATATTTGATGGAGAAGGCGAGCGTTATTTTATACCAATTTTATTTCACGCTCTCTCAATGGTTAAAAACGGTGAATCTAGCAAACCCTATTACTATGAAGATGAAAATTTGACGTTTTCTTCAACAAGCTTAGAAATTCTGGAGGAATGGATTAATTCAGAAGATGCGGAAAAAATTAAAGAAGCCAGTTATTTGCTTTCAAAAGCTCCCCGTTCATTAATTCTTGAACAAGTAGATTTTATATCCAATCTAGCTTCTAGAGCGGATGAAATTAGTCAGGATTGCTTTCTATCCGTACTACAAAACTTACCCGGAGTATCCTGGACTGGTGTGATATGGGTAACTCCGCAACAACCGATTCCCGAACTAATTCAGTTTAAAGATGAGTGTTTAAAAATTGCCGAGACATTTCTTCCGCTTTCCGCTAGTCGTCGATGTTACGAGGAACTAGCTAAAGTTTTCCAGAAAACAAACGATGATTTTTCCAATCTTGATATCGATGAATGAGTAGAAAACACGCCGCAGTAATAATACTAAATCCTGTTTAAAGGGGATAGGAAAGTGGAGCGGGGAGCAGGGAGCGGGTTTTTAAAGTTCGATTAGGAGTTAATCATGCTATTAAAAGCGGATTTGGTATTAATCGTGGAGAGAAAAAAGAAGCGATCGAGTGCTAATTATGAGATGATCGATGCAGGAAGAAAAGGCGATATTTAATATCAACAATAATACCAAAGTACAAACCATGACTACTACTACTGATATAGGCACAATTGAGCAGGGCTTATCTCATAGGGGAATTATTTTAGCTCCACAACAACGATATGAAATCGGTGACTTGATGCGCGGAGTATTAAAGTTGATTAACACCAAGTCACCAGAAGAAATGCAGGGGCAACTGGAATTTCTGAGCAACTAGATTTCTTAAGGTAGTGAGCGGTCTATTCTTAATTCTCCTGACTCCTGACTACTGGCTACTGACTCCTAACCCTAACAACAATTTTTGATTTTTACCAGAGGTCTATTTATTCAGCCAGCCCTACATAAATTTTTATACTAAATCCGGTTATTAAAGACTGATTATCTATTGCCCCTTTTGCCTATTGCCTTTTGCCTGTCCCCATAAGTAGCCTATACTCAACGGATTTAGTATTGTAAAGTTTCAAAACCAATATAGTCATATATAGCCAGCCATGGTAATATATAGACAGGAAACTATCAGACTAGGCAAAAAAAACAAGAATAAGTTATCGAACGGCTTGGAGGTGGTGGAAACAAGGGAA
>MTBT01000189.1 GCA_002282935.1 Microcystis sp. LSC13-02
TCCCGTGAAGCGTCAACCCCATTCAGCGACCATTCTAAAAAGGTGGCGTGGTGAGGAATCGCCGTCCGTTTTACGGCGGCGAGGATGTCAAAAAAAGTTGTAATTTTTACTGACTGATCAGTAATCAGTGATCACTGATTACTGATTACTGATCACTGAATTGATTCTGAGGATAACTTTAAACAGTAGTAACAACTGCTGTTAAAGCCGCCGTAACCGCGTCCATCGGTTGATTACCGTCGATATGGTTAAGGGTCCCTTTTTGGCTGTAATAATCTAAAACGGGGGCAGTTTGGTCGATATAAACCTGTAGGCGACGGGAGATCGTTTCTTTAGTATCATCTTGACGACCGCGTTGCATGAGACGCTCAATTAAGACCGTATCTGGTACAGCCAAATTAACCACATAGGTGTAACTATCGGCCAATTCTTCCAGTAATGCGTCTAAAAAGCTCGCCTGTGTCACCGTGCGGGGAAAACCGTCAAGAATCCAACCCTTAGCACTGTCAGGCTGTTTTAAACGTTCCTGAATTAAACCTAATAACAATTCATCGGGGACTAATTCGCCCTTTTCCACATAAGCTTGTGCTTGCTGACCAAGTTCTGTCTTCTCTGTAATTGCTTGACGTAAAATTTCACCGGTAGAAATATGGGGAATCGTCAGAGATTCCGCTAATTTTGCCGCTTGGGTCCCTTTTCCCGATCCGGGCGGTCCCAAAAATATCACACCGATCCGTTTGCTCATGGATTAAATATAGGGTTTTAAGGGAAAAAATAACCAGTAACCGCTAAAAGGTCACTGGTTAACTATCTAACTACTGTTTAATCATGTCCTCATAGCGTTGAGACATGACATAGGTTTGAATTTGTTTGGCAGTATCGATCGCCACCCCCACCAGAATTAACAGGGAAGTTGCCCCCAAACCGCGAAAAGTGGTGACACCGGTGGCGCTTTCTACTACAGTCGGCACAGTAGCCACCAAACTTAAAAAGAGAGCGCCCAAAAGGGTGAGACGATTCAGCACCCCTTCCAGATAATTAGTAGTAGCGGTTCCCGGTCGAATCCCCGGAATACTGGCCCCCATTTTTTTCAGGTTTTGGGACATATCTTTGGGGTTAACGATCAGGGAAGCGTAGAAGAAACTAAAACCGAGAATTAGTAAGCTATAAAAAGCCACATAACCCCAACTATCGGGACGCAGGGCATTAACCAACTGAACTAAAACCTGACCGACCGGGTTATCGGTGGGTAAAGCTTGCACCAATTGGAAAGGTAACACCAAAACTGCCGAGGCGAAAATAATCGGCATCACGCCCCCTTGATTGAGTCGTAGGGGTAGATAACTGGTTCTTTCCCGATAGAGACGACGACCGACCTGACGACGGGCAGAAACAATCGGAATCCGACGGGTTCCTTCCTGAACAAAAACAATGCCGATAATCATCACCAAGAAAACCAGCAAGAGAATCACCACTTGAGCGATCGCTTGTCGGCCACCCTGTTGAGCAAAAGTAATCGTATCACCGAGGGTTTTCGGCAAAACGGCAACAATGTTGACAAAAATCAGCAAAGATGCTCCATTTCCCAGACCGCGTTCCGTAATCAGTTCCGAAATCCACATCACGAACATAGAACCGGCCACTAAAGCGAGAACCGTAGCAGCGATCGAGGGTAAAGTTCCGTCCACAACGCCGTTAGCCACCAATAAACCGAGAGTAATGCCGATACTTTGAATAATTGCCCAACCAAAGGCAATATAACGGGTAATTTGGGCAATTTTTCGCCGTCCTGCTTCTCCTTCATTTTTCTGTAAATCTTCCAAAGAAGGAAGGGCAGCGGTGAGCAGTTGCACGATAATTGAGGCGTTGATATAGGGAAGAATGCCGAGGGCAAAAATCCCTAACGTCGATAATCCTCCCCCGGTAAACAGGTCAAGGATTCCCAACGCGGCGTTACTTTGAATAATTTCTGCTAATCTTGCCCGATCCAAACCGGGTATCGGTACAAACATCCCAAAACGGAGCAGAATCAGTAAACCCAATGTAACCAACAAGCGACCGCGTAAACCGGCCGCCTGTGCCATTTGCATAAACGTTTCCTGTGCCGTGGGAGCCTTATCACGACTGACGACCATTAACAGTTACCTCTAGTGCAGTTTTTTTATGGGAAAAAGTAATCGAGGGGGAAAACTTTCTCGATTTTTTTAAGATTTCCCCTGTCTTTCTTATGATATAGCAATCAGGTCTTGGGGATTGGGTGTAGGGTGTAGGGTGTAGGGTGTAGGGGGGTCACTGCGTGCGCGTTGCGGGGGAAGAATAAATAAAAATAATCTCCTGTCTCCCGTCTCCTGAATACTGTCTCCCGTCTCCCGTCTCCTGTCTTCTCCAAGACTCCTGGGAAATTTATATTTCTTCCCAAGTCCCTTGAGCGGCGGTAATTTTCTCTTTGGCACTATTGCTAAAAGCGGCGGCCTTCACCTTGAGGGGAACGGTAATTTCACCATCACCCAAAACTTTTAAAGGGCCGTCGTTGCTGGTGAGAATTTTAGCTTTTAGGAGACTTTCCAGGGTGACTTCCGTATTAGCGGGTAAAGAAGCTAATTTTCTCAGATTAACGATTGTGTATTGACGGGGGTTAACCAAAGGAAAATGCTTTAATTTGGGAACCCGACGATAGAGGGGCATTTGTCCCCCCTCAAAACCGGGACGAGTCCCCGTCCCGGAGCGAGATTTTTGTCCGCGCATTCCCAGACCGCAGCTAGCGCCCTGGCCGGCCGAGACACCCCGTCCCACACGACGACGACGTTTAGTTGACCCCGGTTGGGGGGCGATTTCGTGGAGTTTCATGGTGATTTCTTTATGTGTACAAATGTTCTACAGATACGCCTCGATCCTTGGCCACTTCCGAGAAAGTGCGGAGAGTTTCCAGGGCGTTAACGGCGGCTCTAGCGTTATTGAGGGGGTTATCGCTACCGAGTTGTTTAGCGAGGATATTTTTCACCCCGGCTAATTCTAAAACGGTACGGACAGCACCCCCAGCAATAACCCCAGTCCCCGGAGCAGCCGGACGCATGAGCACTTGAGCGCCACCGGAAGCACCCCGGGTAAGGTGAGTGATAGAACTAGCCTTAGTTAAGGAGACTTCAATTAGTTGTTTTTTGCCATCGGCCACGCCTTTACGGACGGCCCCGATAACATCCCCTGCTTTGCCGACTCCCACTCCCACCTGGCCGTTTTCATTACCGACCACGACGATAGCCCGGAAGCTGAGTTTTTTACCACCCTTAACCACTTTACTAACCCGGCGGATCTGGATGACCCGCTCTTGCCAAGTGGTTTCTTTTTCTTTTTCGCGGTTGCCTTTGCGACGTTTTGCCATAGTTTTATCAGTGTTGAAAGGATATTTTAGAAGTTTAAGCCGGCTGACCGAGCCGCTTCTGCTAAGGCTTTGACGCGACCGTGATAGAGATTGCCACCACGATCAAAAACCACTTGTTCAATGCCTCTTTCTAGGGCCCGTTGGGCCACCAGTTTACCCACGGCAGCCGAGGCCTCTTGGGTAGCGGTGGATTCTAATTCCCCGCGCAAGGTTGCCTCTTGGGTAGAAGCAGCAGCGAGGGTATGTTGGGCTACGTCGTCGATAATTTGGGCGTAGATGTGGTTATTAGAACGAAATACGGATAAACGCGGCCGTTCAGCAGTGCCATTAATTTTGCGACGCACACGCTGGTGACGACGACGGACTGATTCTTTGCGACTAAGTTTCATGGTTTATTTTTTACCTCCTTTACCGCCTTTAGCGCCTTTACCGCCAGCTTTACCAACTTTGCGACGGACAACTTCACCAAGATAGCGAATCCCTTTACCTTTATAAGGTTCGGGGGGACGAACTTCGCGGATTTTAGCGGCAATGTTACCGACGGCTTCTTTGTCGATGCCACTGACGATAACTTGGGTGTTGTTTTCTACAGCGACGGAAACACCATCGGGCATCTCCATTTCCACGGGTTGGCTGTAACCAACATTCAGAACCAATTTACCACCCTGCGCCTGGGCGCGGTAGCCCACCCCTTGGATATCGAGGCGTTTTTGAAAGCCGGTAGCGACTCCTTCCACCATGTTGGCTACTAGAGTTCTACAGAGTCCGTGGCGTTCTCTGGCGGTACGGGAATCGTCTTGACGGGTAACGAACAGGGTTTCGCCATCTTTATTGATGGCGACGGCGGTGGGTAGGGTTCTCTGGAGAGTTCCTTTGGGTCCTTTCACCGTCACGGTAGCACCATCGATATCGACGGTGACTTTATTGGGAATAGGAATCGGGCGTTTGCCAATACGAGACATAACAGTTATCAGTTATCAGTTATCAGTTATCACCGGAAGAGTTATCAGTGGGTCAGCTATCAGGTTGAAACTTGGAAAGGCTGACGGCTGATAGCTTATCCTTGTTTACCAGATGTAGCAAAGGACTTCGCCGCCAACGTTTTGTTTACGGGCTTCGCGATCGGTCATAATGCCTTTAGAGGTGGAAACAATGGCGATGCCAATACCACCGAGGACGCGAGGTAAGTCTTTACTGTTGGAATAAACTCGCAAGCCCGGTTTACTGACTCTGGTGAGGGTAGTAATGATCGGTTGACGGTTTTTGCCTTTATATTTGAGGGAAAGAACTAATTGAGATTTAATCCCCTCACCCACTTCCTCAAAATCAGCAATAAAGCCTTCGTCCTTGAGAACTTGAGCAATACTGCGCGTCATCCGCGTGGTGGGGATTTGAGTAGTGGTCTGCCGAACCGCGCAAGCGTTACGGATGCGGGTCAGCATATCCGAGATGGTATCGTTAGCAGACATGAATTACCTGTTTTTCTCCTAAATTGGGATCAACATCAATGGTCAGTTATCAGTCATCAGTGATCAGTGATCAGTGATCAGATTTGAGTATTAAGTGAGTAGTATTAAATAGCAGTTTCCTGCTGTCTTTTCACTGAATCACTGTTTACTGTTTACTGTTTACTGATCACTGTTCACTTATTTACCGGTCACTGTTTACTTTTCTCTTGATTGATTTATCTAAAGGGCATTCCCATCTCTTTGAGGAGGGCGCGTCCTTCTTCGTCGTTTTTAGCGGTGGTGATGATTGAGATGTCCATCCCGCGAATTTGATCGATTTTGTCGTATTCAATTTCGGGGAAGATCAACTGTTCACGAATGCCTAAACTGTAGTTACCACGACCATCAAAACTGTTACCGCTGATACCGCGAAAGTCGCGAATACGTGGTAAGGCCAGATTAATTAGACGGTCTAAAAAAGCGTACATTCGATCGCCGCGCAATGTCACCATGACACCCACCGGCATTCCTTCGCGAATTTTGAAGCCAGCGATCGCTTTTTTGGCCCTGGTCACTACCGGTTGTTGTCCGGTGATGGTGGACAGTTCCTCCTTGGAAGACTCCAAAGCTTTGGCATTTTGTGAAGCTTCCCCAAGACCGCGGTTAACAGTAATTTTGATAACTTTAGGTACTTGGTGGATATTGGTATAACCAAATTGTTCTTTCAGTTTAGGAACAATGGTTTCTTGATAGGTGGTTTTTAGTTTTTGGCTCATAGTTTTTCTGCTTGCTTTTCCTGGGCTTGGTCAGGAACTAGAATTGATGGGAAACTAATCAATAATTTCGCCAGTTTTCTTCAGTATCCGCACTTTCCGACCGTCTTCGGTAAAGGTATAACCCACCCGACTGGCGATTTTTTTCTTCTCGGAATAAAGCATCACTTTGGAACTGTGAATCGGTGCTTCGTAGGTAAGGATTTGACCCGATTCTCCTTCCTGTTGGGGTTTAGTATGTTTGGTGCGGATATTAACTCCCTTGACCACCACGGTACTTTCTTGGGGTAAAGCCCGTAAAATTTCGCCCACTTTGCCCTTATCGGAACCAGCGATTACTTGAACGACATCCCCTTTTTTAACGTGCATTTTTTGCCTTTGGGGTGGGGTTTGACTGTTTTTCTTACTCATTTTTTTTGACCTCAAAGTGTGAAAAGTTTTAGACTAGCCATCAGCCAATTGCCTTGGTACTTTTCACTTTGATCAGAGAACTTCTGGGGCTAAGGAAACAATTTTGGTGTAGTTTTTATCGCGCAATTCCCGAGCGACAGGACCAAAAACCCTAGTACCTTTGGGATTACCGTCATTATTAATAATCACGGCGGCGTTATCATCAAAACGGATGCTCATGCCACTATCGCGACGGACGGTTTGACGGGTCCGCACAATCACCGCAGTCACCACATCGGATTTTTTCACGGGCATATTGGGGATAGCGTCCTTAACCACGGCGATAATTTTGTCACCGATGCCACCGTAGGTACAGTTACCTGTTCCCAGCACCCGCAGACACATTAGTTTCCGCGCCCCGCTATTGTCAGCGACATTTAAGTAGGTTTGTTGTTGAATCACGGTTTTTACCTAGGTGAAATTTAATTATCGGTTAATATTTCCGCCACTTCCCAACGTTTGGTTTTACTGAGGGGGCGGGTTTCACGAATACGAACTCGATCGCCTTGTTTGGCTTGATTTTCTTCGTCGTGAGCCTTAAATTTCTGGGTTTTCACGACGATTTTGCCGTATTTAGGGTGAGGAGAGCGGTTTTCAATGGCTACCACTACGGTTTTATCCATTTTGTCGCTGACCACTACCCCAACTCTTTCTTTAACTGCCATAGTGGGTTATGCCTCCGGGGTGGACTGGGCTAGTTGGCGCTCCCGTTCTACGGACAATAATTGGCCAAGACGGTGGCGGGTGTGTTTGAATTCGTGGGTTTTTTCCAAGCGGCGGGTGGCCTGTTGCAAACGCAATTCAAACAGTTTCTTTTTGGCAGCGAGGATAGCGTCGGCGATTTCGTCATCGCTCATCTTCCTCACTTCGGCGATTTTTGGTAGAGCCATTAGACAAAATCCTCCTCGCGAGTGATAAATTTGGTCTTAATCGGTAATTTTTGGGCGGCTAGGCGCATTGCTTCCCGGGCCACTGGTTCAGCTACCCCGGCAATCTCAAACATAATGAACCCCGGTTTAACCACGGCCACCCAGAATTCGGGGGAACCTTTCCCGGAACCCATCCGAGTTTCTGCGGCCCGTTGGGTGACGGGTTTATCGGGAAAAACGCGAATCCAGATTTTGCCACCCCGACGAATATAACGAGTCATTGCCCGTCTGGCCGCTTCGATTTGACGGGAAGTAATCCAACAGGGTTCGGTGGCTTGCAGGGCGAAATCGCCGAAATTAATCGTATTTCCGCCGGTGGCCAGCCCGCGCATCCGTCCGCGCTGTTGTTTGCGGAATTTTGTTCTTTTGGGACTTAACATGAGCTATTTACCACTGATAAATATTAGGGATCAGCCCTCACTAGAGCGATCTTCAAACTGTTGACGGCGACGCTGTTGACGGCGCGGTGCTTGAGCGGGAACGGCGGCGGCAATTTCTTCTTGGCCGGGGATAATTTCGCCCTTAAAGATCCAAACTTTCACGCCTAGAATCCCGTAGATGGTGCTGGCGGTTTTATAGGAGTAATCAATATCGGCGCGCAGGGTATGCAGGGGAACTCGTCCTTCCCGCACCCATTCGGTGCGAGCGATTTCCGCCCCGTTGAGACGACCGCTAACTTGAATTTTGATCCCTTTGACTTCGGCCCTCTGCGCCCGTTGGATGGCTTGCCGGACAACACGACGGAAGGAAACCCGTCTTTCTAGTTGTTGGGCGATGTATTCGGCGATCAGGTTGGCATCGGCATCAACGCGAGCCACCTCAATGACGTTAATGCGAATTTGACGCTGGCCACCGAGGGCTTTTTGTAAACCTAGGCGCAGCTGTTCGATTCCCGTGCCACCACGACCGACGACGACCCCGGGGCGAGCGGTGTGGATGGAAATATCTACTTGATCGGCCTTACGTTCGATGCGAATATCGGCGATACCGGCATTAGCAAGGTTTTTTTCGACGTATTCACGAATGCGGCGATCTTCTTGCAGTAGTTCGGGGTAACGTTTCGCGTCGGCATACCAGCAAGATTTATGATCTTTGATAACGCCGAGACGAAAACCGAGGGGATGGATTTTTTGTCCCATTGTGGTTTTTTTAGTTAAGGTGATTAGTCTTCGTTGCTAGGAGCGACGGCGACGGTAATATGACAGGTGGGTTTGCGAATTTGGTAGGCGCGGCCTTGGGCCCGGGGTCGAAAACGTTTTAGGGTCGGTCCGCCATCGGCAAAGGCTTGGCTAACCACCAAAGTGGCGGGATCGAGTCCTTCGTTATTTTCGGCGTTGGCAACGGCGGAACGCAGGACTTTGAGAATCGGGTCACAGGCCCGGTAGGGCATAAATTCGAGAATAATTAGGGCTTCCCGATAGGAGCGACCGCGAATCTGATCGAGTACCCGTCTGACTTTCAGGGGTGACATCCGAATATAGCGGGCGATCGCTTTGACTTCGTTAGAGGTATCGATGGTCATTTCAGTTATCAGTTATCAGTTATCAGTTATCAGTTATCAGTCATCAGTCATCAGTTATCAGTTAGGTAGGGTGGGTTAGGCGACGACAACTTATGAGACTTAGTTATTAATTTATCTAGTCGCCGTAACCCACCATCTCATAGTTATCTGAACGCTGACTGGGGGCTGACGGTTTTAAGATTACCGCCCACCGGTCTATTTCCGTCCTGCTTTTTTGTCGCTCTTGGCGTGGCCGCGGAAGGTGCGGGTGGGAGCGAATTCACCGAGTTTATGACCGACCATCTGCTCGGAAACATAGACGGGAACGTGCTGTTTGCCGTTATGAACGGCGATCGTGTGACCGACCATATCGGGAATGATTGTCGAGGCACGGGACCAAGTTTTAATCACTTGTTTACTGCCCTGTGCGTTGAGTTTTTCGATTTTTTCCATCAGGTGGCCGGCGACAAATGGCCCCTTTTTCAGTGAACGACCCATAATTTTCAGTCAAAAGTAAAGTAATAATTTCTAACCCTGGGTACGACGGCGCACGATGAGATCGCTACTGCGTTTTTTCTTGTTGCGAGTTTTGCGACCGAGGGCGGGTTTACCCCAGGGAGTCATCGGGCCGGAACGTCCGATCGGAGCGCGACCCTCTCCACCTCCGTGCGGGTGATCGACTGGGTTCATGACGCTACCCCGAACATGAGGTCGTTGACCGCGGTGACGGGTACGACCGGCTTTACCGAGACTGATATTTCTCGCTTCGGCGTTACCGACTTTGCCGATGGTGGCGTAGCATTCACGCCGGATCATGCGGACTTCTTTGGAGGGGAGGCGGATGGTAACGTAATCGCCTTCTTTCGCTACCACTTGGGCGAAACCACCGGCGGCCCGCACCATTTGACCACCGCGACCGGGGACGAGTTCGATGTTATGAACTTCTGTCCCTAGGGGGATGCGACTTAAGGGTAGGGCGTTACCGACCTCGAAGGGAGCGTTTTCTCCGGCGATGACGGTATCACCAACGCCTAAACCGGCGGGGGCGATGATGTAGCGTTTTTCCCCGTCTTTGTAGAAAAGCAGGGCAATGCGGGCGTTACGGTTAGGATCGTACTCGATCGCCGCTACTGTGGCTGGAATATCCCGTTTATCGCGACGAAAATCGATAATCCGGTAGAGGCGTTTATGGCCGCCGCCCCGGTGACGACTGGTAACGACACCGCGATTATTCCGCCCCTGTTTACTGTGTTTGTGATGAGTTAGGGACTTTTCCGGTTCGGTTTTGGTGATCTCTTTAAAGTCGGAGATCGCCGCCTGCCTTGTCCCGGGGGTTAAGGGTCTAAAAGAACGAATACCCATAGTTTAGTTTTCCGTTATCGGGTTTCTTGGTTGTTATACGTCGGGATAGAGGGCGATCGAGTCGCCGGCTGCAAGGGTCACGATCGCGCGTTTGTATTGGGGTTTGTAACCGAGGAAACGGCCGACGCGTTTTTTCTGACGAGAGGGGCGGCTGGTGTTCACTTTCGTTACTTTCACGTCAAACAGCAGTTCGATCGCCGCTTGAATTTCTGGCTTGGTCGCTTTCAAGGCGACATCGAAGACGTATTTATTTTGTTCTAGGAGTAGGGTGGCTTTCTCGGTCACGATCGGCTTTAGGATCAGATCGGCGAGTTGTCTGGCTTCAATTTTAAGCACCATAGACCTCCTCAATTTTAGCTAGGGCTGCGGCGGTGGCGATAACTCGATCGGCTAGGAGGACATCATAGACGTTGAGACTATCGGCGCGAATAATTTTGAGATTGCAGATATTACGTCCCGATAAATAGACATTTTCGGGAATTTCCGTCAGAATCAGCAGAATTTTTTCCTCTGGACTGGCTCCCCAGCGACTTAAGGCAGCGGTCAGTTCTTTGGTTTTGGGTTGGGAGAATTGTTCAGCGAAGCTTTCAACCACGATAAAGTTATCGGCCTGGCCGATCAAAGCGGTTCTCAGGGCTAATCTTTTCTCTTTGCGATTGACCTTAACTTCAAAATCTCTGGGTTTCGGTCCGAAGATGACACCGCCACCACGCCAGAGGGGAGAACGGATCGAACCGGCCCGGGCCCGACCGGTGCCTTTTTGCCGCCAGGGTTTGCGACCACCGCCGCGCACTTCCGAGCGGGTTTTGCTCGAGGCGTTACCTTGGCGGGCCGCCGCTAGATGGCTGACGACGACGCGGTGAATTAGGTGTTTGGCGGTTTCGGGTTTAGCGGTTTTCAGTTCCAGGGTGCCTGTTCCCGCTTCTTCCCCTTGCCAATTTTTGACTGTGTAGTTAACCATGGCTTTAATCTTTCCTTGCCCTATTTACCAAATTTCTTGGCGGGGGTGATGTTTAACAGGGTTCCTGGTTTGCCCGGGACGGCTCCTTTGATCAGGATCAGGTTGCGTTCGCTATCGATTTTGACCACGGACAATTTGCGGATGGTAACTTGGGTTGCTCCGTATTGTCCAGCCATTCTCTTACCCGGGAAGACGCGACCGGGGGTAGTACCGGCACCGGTGGAACCGGGGAGACGGTGGTTTTTGGAACCGTGGGTCATGTTACCGCGCTTGAAGTTATGGCGTTTTTGATAGCCGGAGAACCCCCGTCCGATGGTGGTTCCAGCCACATCGACCAAATCGCCTTCTTGGAAGATAGCGGTGGTAATTTCTTGGCCTAAAGTGTAAGCGGATGCGTCCTCGAGGCGGTATTCGATTAAGTGCCGCAGGGGGGAGACACCGGCTTTGGCTAAATGACCGAGCAGCGGTTTGTTGAGGGCTTTTTCTTTGACGGTTTTGTATCCCACTTGGATGGATTCATAACCGTCGGTTTTTTTAGTTTTTACTTGGGTGACGGGACACGGACCTGCTTGAACGACGGTGACGGGAATGGCGACTCCCGTTTTGTTGTCGAAGATTTGGGTCATGCCCAGTTTTGTACCGAGGATACCGATAGACACGGATTGTTCTCTTTATCTTTACTAGACGACAATCAAAAATAACGTGGCCGTGGCTATAGGAGCGGGAAAGATTTTTCCCACTTTATCAGCCTGCCCAACTTGAATGACTTTTTTCGAGTTATTTAAGCTGGCATCCCGTTAAATTCGTAAGTAAGACTAGACAGGGTTGCTGGTTCTGCCTAGATTGTTGCTGGTCTTTGTTTCTTGGGGACTTAAAGGGTTTATCTTCAGTATCCCGGCGAAGACCGAGCGACCAAGGCGGTTCTGCTCGGCAGTGCCTTCAGCACCACCTAACACCGATTTTGGCCACGATCAAACATTATATAATATTTGTGACTTTTTAGGCAAGAGGTTTTTTTAGTCACGGGCAATGATCATATCCAGTCTGGTCAAATTATTTGTACCGTTCGGCGGTCTTCAGCAGCGATGGGGGCAGATCGAGCCAATAGACTCAATTATAGTATTTATCTTATCTTAATGGTGAGGTGCAAAGTTTTCCTTTTGGGGAATCGGTCGTTGATACTATAGCGGTTCCTGTTCACAAGAGGTACATTCTCAATCCTGAAAAGCTTAATCAGCAAAGGTTAAACTGTACCTCACAAATACGAGAACCGCTATAGCCCTCTTCTGTCAGAGGGGGAGAGTTAGAATAGAGATAAAAGCCCCGAAAGCGAGAGGTGGTCTATGGTTAAGCCACGTCCCGACCAAAAAACGGTCACGATAGTAGTTGACATCCTCACCGCCGTAAAACGGACGGTGATTCCCAAACCTCACGATTTAGGTTTCTGCTTCTTTCCCTTGCGGGGTTCCGCACCT
>MTBT01000190.1:0-12858 GCA_002282935.1 Microcystis sp. LSC13-02
GGTTCCCTCTTGGTTGGTTGGAGAAATCCTGCTTGCTAACGGAGACTCAATGAACGAAGAATCCCCGTCTCTTTAGAGCGGGGAGCGTCAACATTTAGACCAAATTTGGGGTCAAGAAACATGAGCGATCTCATCGAGTGGATTAATGCCCTATCAACCCGTCCCTCCCTAGAAGCGGCGGTGACGGAGGTAGTGGAAAAAGTGCAAGATAAATTAGTCGGATCGGCAGATTTAGCCATAATTTTTATTTCTTCTGCCTATGCCAGCGACTATCCCCGTTTAGTTCCCTTAATCTTGGATAAACTCCCCGTTCCTGTCCTGATCGGCTGCGGTGGGGCGGGGATTGTCGGCATGGATGACAGGGAAAAGTCCCGAGAAATCGAAGCGAGTCCGGCTTTAAGTCTCACCGTCGCCCATTTGCCCAATGTGGAAGTACAGCCTTTCTATATCGAAGCGGCGGAAATGCCCGATCTCGACAGTTCCCCCTCTAGTTGGACAGAATTATTAGGGGTAGAAGCGGCCAAAAATCCCCAATTTATCCTTTTAGCCGATCCTTTTTCCAGTCGCATCAATGATCTGTTAGAGGGTTTGGATTTTGCCTACCCCAGTTCGGCCAAAATCGGCGGTTTAGTCAGTGGTGGCATGATTGAACGTTCTGGGGGTCTATTCTACCACGATCAACAAAAACCCCGTAATACCTATCTCTATCGTCAGGGAACCGTAGGAATCGCCCTTTCTGGCAAAATTATCGTCGAAACTATCGTCGCCCAGGGTTGTCGTCCCATCGGACCGATTTATCAGGTGAGTGAGGGAGAACGCAATATTATCCTCTCCATGACTGGTAAAGAGGCCGATGGGACTCCGCAACCACCTTTAAATCTACTGCGGGATTTAATTGCCTCCTTGAGGGAAAAAGACCGAGAATTAGCGCAAAACTCCCTTTTTATCGGTATTGCTAGGGATGAGTTTAAAATGCAGTTGCAGGCCGGGGATTTCTTAATTCGCAGTGTTTTGGGAGTAGATCCTCGTCAAGGTGCGATCGCAATTGGCGATCGAGTTCGTCCGGGGCAGCGGGTACAATTTCACCTGCGCGATGCTGACACTTCCGCCCTAGATTTAGAATTACTTTTGCAAGCTTTTGCCCAAGAAAAACCTAATAGTTCAGAGGTACTAGGGGCTTTAATCTTTTCCTGTCTCGGTCGCGGGGAAAATCTCTACGAAAAACCCGACTTTGATTCGGGTCTTTTTCAGCGTTATTTCGCCAATGTTCCCCTCGCCGGTTTCTTTGGCAATGGAGAAATCGGGCCAGTGGCCGGTCGCACTTTTCTACACGGTTATACCTCGGCCTTTGCCCTCTTTCGTCAGGGAATTTAATGTTATACTAGATAGTTAGTACGCTAGGGAGTAGAACAATGGTAAAAGCCCAATCTTTCTCTGAGTCGGAGATTATCTATGCTGATAGTGATGGTAAACCGATGGCCGATAATACCAAACAGTTTCGCTGGATTGTGACGATTAAGGAAAATCTCGAATGTTTATTCGCAGACAATGACCATGTGTTTATCGCCGGCGATCTGTTGTGGTATCCGGTCGAGGGGGATAATAAAATCTGTCAAGCGCCGGATGCTATGGTGGTGTTTGGCAGACCCAAGGGCGATCGAGGTTCCTATAAGCAATGGTTAGAGAACCAGATTGCGCCGCAGGTGGTCTTTGAAATTATCTCTCCGGGCAACACTAAAGCGGAAATGCGCCGAAAATGGCAATTTTATCAGCGTTTTGGCGTAGAGGAATATTATCTCTATGATCCCGATGCTAATTATCTACAGGGTTGGTGGCGAAGGGGTGGTCAATTGGAGATGATTCCTGCGATCGATAATTGGCAGAGTCCGCTTCTACAGATCCGTTTTCAACTGGAGAGTCCCCAGTTAGCTATTTTTTATCCCGATGGCTCGCGGTTTTTGACCACCCTAGAAATCAAGCAAAAAGCGGAATTAGCCGAACAACGAGCCAATGCCGCCGAACAGCAAGCCCAACAGGAACGTCAACGGGCCCGGGAAGCTGAGGCAAAATTAGCCCGCATAGAGGCGCAATTACGGGCCATGGGGATTAATCTAGAGGAAAGCTAACGAGAGGCCGGAAGGACGGGATTTAACCACTGGAGAATCTCATCTTTGAGACGGGAATTATCCCGGGCAAGTCCCTGTTTTAACCATTGGCCGATCGCATCGAGGGGAGTAAATACTTCTCCGGTTTGCCAACTGACATCTTGACTCAAGGGAGTGAGATGATTGCCCGGGAGAGTTCGCAGGGCAATTAAATCATTAAAGCGTTTTTTTAGCAGGGGATTTAAGACCAGAGATTGATCGATCGTGTCGTCTTGAAAACGGATTAAAAGATTGCGACGAATGGCATAATCTTGGAAAATTAACTCGTTTGTTTCTTCGGGGGAAGGGGTAAATTCGAGGTTAAAAGTGGTGTCAATTTGCAAAGGTTCGATAAAGGGAATAGCTCGACGAATGGGATAATTATTAAAGGAAATGAGGATATTTCCCGCCCGTTCCACTTCGTAGAGACTACCGATTAATAAATGTAGTTTACACCCCATACTGTGACCCAATCCGTAGATGGGGAGATAACCTTGGGGCAGACTATGATTCCAGCGCAGACGTTCAATAATATTATCAAAACGGTTTAAAACTGTGCGGGCGATCGATGTGTGATCGAGGGTATTAACAAAGGGAGTAGCAACAATAGCGTATCCTGAATTCCCAAGACTTTCTAATAACCAACGATAGGTAATATTCGGGGCCGCCGCCACAAATGCCCCCCCTAAAAAGTGAATGATACCCCGGGGACGACGGGGGAGAAAAACCCAATTACCTGCTATTTCTTGCCAATTCATACTAAATCCAGTTATTAAAGACTGATTATCTATTCCTCTTTTTGCATGAGTGTCTCTTGCATGACTGCTTATCCTTATAAGTAGCCTATACTCAACGGATTTAGTATCATAATTAGTTATCATTTAATTAATAACTTATACTAAATCCAGTTATTAAAGACTGATTATCTATTCCTCCTTTTGCATGAGTGCCTTTTGCCTCTTGCCTCTTGCCTATCCTTATAAGTAGCCTACACTCAACGGATTTAGTATTAGTCACTCACCAAATAAAGACTACTTGATCTTATACTAAATCCTGTTTAAAAGGGATAGGAGATTAGCCAGAGATTGGCCCCGCCGGATAAGGATAACTACTTGCCCAAGTCATCAAAAATCGGGATGAATAGTTCTAGGCCAGTTTTTTCTTAATAAAAGCCACTATTTGAGACATTTGCTTCTTCATATTTTCCATTTCTGTTTGCATTTGGGCAATTTGGGACTGGAGAGTCTGAATATCGGTGCTATAATCCCCGGTGAGTTGCTCTAGTTTCGGGCTAAAAACTTTTGGTTTGGGGGAATATTGTTTGGCCTTAGCCATCGCTTCTTTAATCGCTTGTACCAATTGTTTTTGGTCGAAAGGCTTCTCAATAAAGGCAAAATACTGGAAAGGTTCGGGGATTTTCTCTACTACCTCCTCTTTCCGTCCCGACATTAACACTAGGGGGATACTTTTGAGATTATCTTCGGTTTGGATTTGCTGAAACACCTCCCAACCGCTCATTTTCGGGAGAAGCAAGTCCAAAATAATCAAATTCGGGGTTTCGGTACGGATGAGATTATAACCCTCTAATCCGTCTTTAGCTTCGAGAAATTCAAAGTTACCCTCTGGTAACATATCGCGAACGTGCATCCTGATTACTTTACTGTCATCGATAACGAGAATTTTATGATTTGACACGATAGACACCTTAGAAAAGAGACAATAGATAAGCTGGATGATTCGAGGGGGTATTAGGGGAAACTTTCGCCATAGGGATTGGAGATTACCAAAAAACCCTTAGAAACTAACATACATCATAAAGAAAAAACCTCGGTTAATGTCCGAGGCTGCTGTTGTAGGAGAACTCAATGCAAAACCAAAGGAAGATACCAAAACCAAAGAGGTTTTTATCGGTAAATCACCCTTATTGTCCCATTGTAACCCCTGTTTAAGCGTATCGGGATGAACTAGCACTTTTGAGGGCTAAATAACCTAAACCGAGACATAAAAGCGCATTTAGTCCCAAAAATGCCTGAGCGATCGTACCGGAACCTAACCAGATCAGAGTAGGATGGATAACAGCACTGATACCTAAAGTCACCGCCATAGCTAAAGATACCCCCACCGCTAACCATTTTGCTTGGGGATGACTCAAAAGCAGAGCAATCAGGACAAAGGGCAGGATAACACTGGCAAAAAGCGGATTAAGGGCAGAACTTCCCTGAATAACACCTCCTAGGTCGGAAAGAGAACTCCCCATCACTCGGAAAGGCCATTGGGGTAAATCGAAGATATAAAGACCTCTGAGGAAAAATAAGCCAGAACTGCCAAAAATTAGACCAGCATTCAAAAATCCGTTCCAGGAGAAGGGAAAATAACTTCTCAGCCACCAAGCGAGGAGATAAGAACCCAAAACCATGGCCATTTTGGGCAAAACCGCCACCGCGCCGCCATCAATCCAGAAACGGGGATTGAGATAACCGTTATCGCGCAACCAACGCCAAAAATCCCGGAAAGTAATCTCTCCTTTCAGGGCCAATTGTAGGGCATTGCCCGCGTCTAATTGTCCGGCCCCAAAATGATTAAAGGGATCATCATTGATCTTACGGGCCGACTGCTGCAAAACCCCTAAAACTGCATTGGGTTCTTTAATTCCCGCAGCCTTGATTAAAGCTACCACCCCGGCAACGTGAGGGGCTGCCATGCTGGTTCCCTGAAAACCGAGGAACGCCGGTTCCCCCCCCTTAGCCGGATCGATGGTTTCTTGGACAATTTTACCCGTATCGGAGCCGCCGGGGGCAGCAATATCGATTCCAGCCCCGAAATTAGAATAGGGGGCTTTATTTCCGGAGGCATCTACCGCAGAAACGCCGATAACGTGGGGAAAACGGGCGGGATAGGCGGCGGAATTATCATCGGCATTACCGGCAGCGGCGACGATTACCACACCTTTACTATAGGCATATTCGATCGCCTCTTTCATTACTTGGGTTTCGCCTCCACCCCCTAAACTCATATTGATAACATCGGCTTTATTATCGACGGCAAAACGGATCGCTTCGGCAATATCTCCCACGGTTCCCCCACCCGTCCCGGAAAGTACCTTGAGGGGCATAATTTTGGCTTTGTAGGCGATGCCGGCCACCCCGTAGTTATTATTGGTCGATTGGGCAATTGTTCCGGCTACATGGGTTCCGTGACCGTTATCGTCTTCGGCATTGCTGCGATCGTTGACGAAGTCGTAGCCTTCGACAAACTCGGTTTCTCGCAGATCGGGAACTATTGATACACCCGTATCAATCACGGCGACGGTGATCCCTTCACCGTGATTTTCTTCCCAAGCACGTTCGATGTTAATTCCCCTCAGGTTCCACTGTTTACTATAGTCGGGGTCATTGGGGGCGATAAAAGCATGATAAATATAATCGGCTTCGATCGATTCGGTGTATTTTTTTAGGTCGGAATTACGGAGAGTTTTCAGGAGTTTGCTATCTCCATCGACAGTGTAAAGATGTTCATCGATGGAAAAGATACTATTTAAACTGGTGGGTTTTCCCGCTTTTTTGTTGATAGCATTTAACTGCTCATCGAGGACGCTGACGGGTATATCGTCTTTAAAGTCGATCAAAATTGATTGATATTCGCCCCGATTTGCTAATCCAGTAAAGTTAAAGAGAGCAAATCCTAGACCGATAATGAATAGGGTTAACAATAAAAGTTTTTTCATAGATTTCCTAAGAATTGATCATTGCCAGCCAAGGTTTTTTTAGTTTTGATGAGAAAATCTGAGCGAAGTTCCCCTATTTTTGTCTCGATTGAGGAGAGGACTAACCGGTTACAAAAAAGTCACCTGTTGTTTATTTTAAGCTCGATCGCCGATCGCTGTTAATTCCCGACTGGCAAAAATAGCTTCGTAGTGGCGATAATGTTTAAATTCCAAGAGATTATAGAAAGGATCCTCCAGAAAAAAGGTTTTATGCTCGGTTATCTCCCCAGTAAAGCGAGTTTTTGGTTCTAGATAAAATTTTAGTTGATTGACCCGTGCTTTGACCAGAAGATTGTCCCAATCGCTGGCAGCGGGGAGAATGAGACCAAAATGGCGAGGATAAATGCTATTTTGGGGAGTAAGAGGCATTTCGGTAACGTGAGCGACTACCTGATGACCGGAGAAATTTAAGATAATCGCTTTCTCGGTTTCTCTTCCCGCTAAACAACCTAAACCATCACAGTAAAAGCTTTTAGCACTGGACACATCGGTAATCGGAATAGCGAGATGAAAAATTGCAGGTTGATTCATGGTGATCGATTTTATCCGCGCTCTACTAGGTTCTATTGTAGCGATCGAGGGGCAACTGTTACAGGAATTTTTTCTTGAATTGGTGTAATCGCGGGGAAATTTTCGGCACTTTTTCCCTGAAAATTAGGTAATTGACCACCTGAAAATCGATAAAACCCCACCTAAAGACTTTGTGCGATTCTAAAACCAGCGTGTTGATAAAAATTCCGGCGAAACCAATTGCGATAGTAGGCTAGGATTTCTGTGCCGTTAGTCACCCAAGCTCCTCCTAACATCATTTTATGTTGACTATTAAAGAAAGGAGTGGAATTGTCAGCATAGAGGTAATGGGGTTGAAAGTCAGTTAAGGGATTAAAATCATCTTCTAGCCATTCCCAGACGTTACCGCGTAAATCATAAATTTCTGAGTTATTGCCGGCATTTTTTAACATTCCCACGGGAGTGGGAGAACAGAATTTTAAATTGAGGTTATAGTCCTCAAAGTTATCGTTTTCTAGGGTATAACATCGATTTTTTTGACTGCCATAGGTGGCTAAATTCCACTCAGCTTCCGTCATTAAACGTATTCCTTGTCCTTGAAAACGACAGTAGGCGATCGCTTCATAATAGTTAACTTCTACCGGCCAATCAAGAGGTAAATCGAGAGCATCAAACATGGCTCGATATTGATAATTTCCTCGCTCATCTACCAGCCAAAATTTAGGATGTTTGACTCGATAATGATTTTTCCATTGCCAAGCTTCCTCATCCCAATAACTGGGATTTTCGTAGCCACCATTATCGACAAATTCTTTAAATTCTCCGTTGGTAATCATATATTTACTCACCAGAAAATTGTTAACTTGAACTTGCCGATAACCATACTCATTATCCCAACCATAAATAGGAGAATCTTGGGGTTTACCAATTTCCACTATTCCCCCAGAAACCTCCACCATTTGATTAGGATAAGCTTGACCAAAAGAAGGGGCATAATGCCACCCTTGAGGACGTTGCAGACGCTCTAAGGGCAGTTGTCTGAGTAACATTGAAGATGTTTCAAAGTGAACACGCTGATGCTCAATTCCCATTATTAATGACCAGAGAGAATGCTGAGGATGAATAGGAAGATTAAGGGGGATATTTTTAATTATTTCGACCACAATTTCATAGACTTGTTGCCGATATTCCCAAACCTTAGCCACCTCGGGCCACTGAATATGGGCGATAGCAGAGTTTAATTCTTCGGGAGTTCCTGGATCTACTCCCACTCCAAACAATAATTCGTAGTCAGGATTAGGGCTTTTTTTTAATAGGTTAACCAGCTGCAATTTATTAAGATAAAAAGCGGCAGCATGACCTAAATAAAAAATGAGGGGATTTCTTAAATCGTCAGGGTTACAATAAAAAGCTTCTTCTTTGATGATGCTTTTTAACAGCCTATCTTCTAATTGCCAAGCATTTTCAAAATAGTCGAGTATATTTTCTCGACTACAGTTTTTTAGAGAGATAGGAGCCTGTGCTTGAATCTTTTCCATGTTTTTATGCCTCTATTACTGATGGTAATGTTTTCGTTATTTACAGGGATAACTGACAGAGAATTAACCCGAATAAATTTTCAGGATCGGTGAAAACCCTAAGGGGTTTTAATCCCTTTGATTCTAGGTCTTTTTGCATAGTTTCTAGGTTGAATTTACGGGAGATTTCTGTTAAAAGACCTTCCCCCGCTTGAAAATTAACTGTCAGATCGAGTTTTTTGAGATGAACAGGGTGAGTTTTTTGAGAAATTAAATACATTTCAATTTGGGATTTGTCTTGATTATAGATAGCTTGATGACTAAATAAATCAAGGTTAAAATCAGCTTGAAAACGCCAATTTAAATGGGAAAGCATATTTAAATTAAAAGCGGCTGTCACCCCTTGTGCATCATTATAAGCTGCTTCTAAAATTGCCGCTGGTTTTTGGAGATCAATCCCTAATAAAAAATAATCTCCAGCTTTGAGGACAGTGGTAATTTTTGCTAAGAATTTATCACATTCATCGGCGGAAAAATTACCGATCGAACTTCCCAAGAAAAAAATCATTCTGGTATTATCGGAAGCGTTTTGATAATAGGCTAAGGCCTGTTCATAGGTTCCAATTAACCCCTGAATGGGTAAATTAGGATATTCTTTTTGTAATTCTATGGCACTAGCTTGGAGAATAGTTTCACTAACATCGATAGGTATATATTTAGAGGATTTTTGTTGCCGATAATAAGCGTCCAATAACAGACGAGTTTTAGTGGAACTACCACTGCCTAATTCTATCAATTCGCAGGCTCCTGTATAGGCGACAATTTCTTGGGCATATTCTTGAATAATAGCCGCTTCTGTCCTAGTGGGATAGTATTCTGGCAATTGACAGATTGCTTCAAAAAGTTGGGAACCTTGCCGATCATAAAAATATTTAGATGGTAAGCTTTTGGGAGTTTTAGTTAATCCTTCAATCACATCTTTTCCCTCATCTTTAACTATATTTTGACTGGTGGTAAAGGTAGCTAAATACTCAATTTGTAATAGTTCTTGGTTAGGTGGGTTAAGTTGCATAGATTCTCCGATTATTCTCAAGTTTTTTGATTGTTCTCGATCGATACCGAGGATGAAATCCACTTTGACAGCTTGAATACTGGCAGAGATTATTGTACTTTGGTAATTTTACCACTAAAACGCCGCAAAATTTACCTCTTGTCTAGATAGACAAAGTTTATGGATCGTCAATAAAAGCTGTTAAATCCATCGAGATGGGTGCTGATATTATCCAAGCAAAATTACCGGTTCAATTAATCAGTAAAGATTGCATTTCCTCTAAGGTAAGATTTTCTTGAATATAGCGAGGATTAAGGGGATGATAAGGACTAGCAAGACGAGCTATCTTAATAACTCTAGCAGTTTCAGGAATGATCGGAATATCGGGATCGTAGGGGGTGCTGCGGGTAAGGGAACTAGAAAAACCTTTAAAAATAGAGATTTCTTCCTCCTCCCCATCCACAGCAATAGTCACTAATAAAACCTCTTGGGGATTTTTGAGGGTGTATTGTTCGAGTTGTTTACCAATATTCATAGAAAAATGGCTAATTATCGATAGCTAAAGACCTACTATTGTAAAGCTGAACGTCCCTGTTTGCCAAGGCGAATAAGAAGAAAATGGGCAAAATAGAGAGTATAAAAAGAGAGACCAACTAAACCAAAAAAGCCCAAAACATTAGCGGTAGCTTCTGAATGAAAAATCTCGCGAAACTGCCAAGGTGCTTCCTGCCAAACTTGACAATAGGGAGAATTTAGCAATTCCCCTGACATAGCACAGGAGAGAAAAGGTAAGGTAGAAATCGCGCCCAAAGGACAATAAATCGTTACTGCCCAACGCCAAGCAGTGGTGACAAATTTAAGTGGACTGGCGGGTAAATCTTTAATTTCATCGTTAATATCCACCCAAAACCAGAGGGAAATCGGGATTAAAATCTTAGCTAAAAAACTGGTGACAAAACCAATCGGCCAGGAAGCAATCATTAAATATACAGTAATTAATAAAAGACTAGCCACTCGCCAATAGATAATCAACAATTTCTGCAATGATTCGATTTTTGCAAATAAAGACCAAATTAACAAAATTGCCGGGATAATCACCGTAAATAGGACGGCTAAACGATAATCTATCCAAACGAGAGGACGAAACCAAAGCTGATTCATAAACTATTTAGACATAATTACACTGTCAACATTTTACTGTCTTCGGGTGCGGGAGCCAAAATCGGCCAAAGCTTGACCAACAAACCACAAAACGAGGGGCGATCTTTTTATATTTAAGATCGCCCTAAAGCTAGGATTCTACTGTGAGGAGAGAAAAAACCGCTGCCGGACTACATTAATCTTCATAAACGCGACACTCGGCGGCATCGGGATTAGAATCACAATACTTTTCGAAGTAGGTTTTTTGGGGGTGGTCTTGACGTTGGTGGGCTGCTTCTGCTTGTAATTCTTCCACCGCATCCCAAGCGGCGGCACATTCACCAGAGGTGGCACCTTCCGTGCTACACACGGCTCTGGCATTTTCTAGCTCTTCTTGAATTTTATCTTGGATATTGCTCATGATTCCTCTGAAATTGATCTATTGACACTTTAACAATTATACAGTCACCTTCTAAAACCACAGGATCGGTTATCCCACTCGATCGCCTTTCCTGTTCTATTAAGCCGATCTTAGCGCAATTTTTGGCGAATTTAACATCAAGATTTCCTGACCGGGCCAATTTTTAGCCTACATTCCGCACTGGAGAAATGCCAGAGGGATTTCTCCAGTGCATAGACAGCGAGCAGAACTATATACCGACTTATTTAGGCCGTCTTACACCAAATCCATTTTTAATAGTGTGATTAACTGCCAAGTTATCGATTGTTTTTCCCCGCTCCAGTGCTTTGGCGCTCACCTACTCTCCTATACCTTTTACCTGGGTTGCAGGGACAGCAGTACGCGCATTTATGGCTGTATAATTCGCGTTGATATTATTAATAATAAAATCTGAGTGCAGCAGGACGGCAGCAGCGATCGCTGATAAATTGGTAGCTAGGGGAGTCCCCAAACAAGACATCGTTTTAGCTTACCATGCGCCCCATGTGCGACAATATACCGAGTTTGCCCTTGGCTAAAACCATTAATTGATGACCTTGCCCATACAAGTTTTACCCCAAGACGTAATCGATTTAATTGCCGCAGGAGAGGTAATCGACTCTTTAGGCGCTGTGGTGCGAGAATTAGTCGAAAATGCCATTGATGCGGGGGCAGATAGGATTAGCATCGATATATCTCCCCAAAACTGGCGAATACAAGTATCGGATAACGGCAGGGGAATGTCTAGAGAAGATTTGCAACTGTGTAGCTATGCCCACAGTACCAGCAAAATCCGCCAACGGGACGATCTTTGGCAGATTACCAGTCTCGGATTTCGTGGTGAAGCTTTGCACAGTATCGCACAGGTGGCGCATCTGCGGGTTGCCAGTCGCCATGACGATGATTTAGGTTGTTATTGTCTTTACAATCACCAAGGCGAGCCAGATGATTTAGAAACGATTCCTATAGCTATCGGTACTATCGTCACGGTAGAGAATCTCTTTGGTAACTTTCCCGTCCGTCGTCAAGCTTTACCTTCAATTAACAAACAATTAAAGGATATACAGACTTTAATTCATAATTTTGCTCTCTGTCATCCCCAAATTACTTGGCAGGTTTTTCAAGATCATCAAGATTGGTTACGCATTAGTCCGGGTAAGGATGCCAGTCAAATATTACCGCAATTAGTTAAATCTCTGCATTTTAACGATTTAGCATCCCTAAAACTTGACTTAACGACTCCTGACGCAGAATCTGCTCAAATTGAATTAGTCATTGGTTTGCCCGATCGCATTTCTCGCCATCAACCAGATTGGGTTAGAATTGCTGTTAATGGGCGAATGGTGCGCTCATCGGAGTTAGAACAGGCAATATTTGAAGCTTTCGCTCGCACAGTCCCTAAAGATCGCTATCCCGTTTGTTTTCTCCATCTACATCTTAACCCTCGTTCGATCGATTGGAATCGTCACCCAGCTAAAGCGGAAATATACCTGCATAACCTCATTTTTTGGCAAGAACAGATAATTTCAGCCATAGACAAGGCGTTAGGACTAAATCCCGAACATATACCCGAAAAAGCGCAAAATCAGCGCGTCAGTCAAATTCTCAAGGCTGCCGAAGAAAAAAGCACCTATACAATAGGGGAGAAATACCCGAAAAATCGGCTGGAATTAAAGGCAGTAGCCCAAATTCACCAAACTTACATAGTTGCCGAACATCCTAACGGATTATGGTTAGTCGAACAACATATTGCCCATGAGCGGGTTTTGTACGAACGTTTAGAGGATAACTGGGAAATCGTGCCGTTAGATACTCCGATCATCTTAAATCAGTTAACTACTCGACAAATCGAACAATTACAACGTTTAGGATTAGAAATTGCTAGTTTTGGCGATCGCTCTTGGGCAATTCGTAGTATTCCTGTTCTACTAAAAGAACGCGAGGATCGGGCTGATGCTTTACTAGAATTAAGTTTAGGGGGGGATTTACAAACCGCTCAGGTTGCTACCGCTTGCCGGAGTGCTATCCGCAACGGTACAGCTTTAAGTTTAAAAGAAATGCAGAATTTACTCGATGATTGGCAAAATACCCGTAATCCCCGCACCTGTCCCCACGGAAGACCGATTTACTTATCCTTAGAAGAAACCTCGCTCGCTCGCTTCTTCCGTCGTCATTGGGTTATCGGCAAAAGTCACGGCATTTAATCAGTTATCAGTTATCAGTTATCAGTTATCAGTTATCAGTTATCAGTTATCAGTTATCAGTTATCAGTTATCAGTTATCAGTTATCAGTT
>MTBT01000190.1:12890-16307 GCA_002282935.1 Microcystis sp. LSC13-02
TTATCAGTTATCAGTTATCAGTTATCAGTTATCAGTTATCAGTTATCAGTTATCAGTTATCAGTTATCAGTTATCAGTTATCAGTTCACTGTTTACTGTTCACTGAAAAATCCCCATCTCTCAATTGTCCGATATTGCTAGGGAAAAACGGAAAGTGCTGCCTTTACCTAATTCACTTTCCACCTCGATTTGACTTTGGTGTAATTCCACTAAACGACGGGTAATCGCTAAACCAATACCACTACCCCCAGAATAACGGGAACGAGAACGATCGGCCCGCCAAAAGCGCTCGAAAATAAAGGGTAAATCCTCTGCTGCGATGCCAATTCCTGTATCGATAACGGCAATTTGTAGGCGATTTTTGTCCCTTGTCACTTGCAGGGTAATTGCACCATTATCGGTGTAACAAATGGCATTACCGAGCAGATTAACTAAGATTTGTTCGAGGCGATCGGGATCGGCCATGACAGATGGTAAATTGGGGGGACAATCTAACTGTAAAGTTGGTCCATCTTCTAATAATTGATCGGCAAATTTTTCGATGAGAGAATTTAACAAAGTTAATAAATTAACAGGTTGCAGTTTAATCGAGAGATAACCAGATTCCGCTCGCGATAGCTCCTGTAGATCGTGGGTTAAACGTTCTAACCTGCGGGTTTCTTTCACTAATTTCTGATAAAGTTCTGGATTAGGTTTGATCGCACCATCGGCTAATTCTTCTAAATATCCCCGTACCACAGTTAAAGGTGTGCGTAATTCGTGGGTAAGATCACCGATTAATTCCTGTCGCCGTTTTTCCACATCGGCTAAACTAATCGCCATCTGATTAAAACTGATGGCTAATTGATTTAATTCTGGGATTTCGCTTTCTGGAACTCGCGCCGATAAATCCCCTTCAGCAAAATTTTTAGTGATTTGTTTCATTTGTTTTACCGGTTTCATAATGCGTTGAGAAACCAAAAAACTCAGATAACCAGCCGTACTTCCTCCCGCAATGAATGACCAAATAGCACTACTATCCCAAGCTGTCTCAAAACCCCTAACCAAGAAAGTTCTCGCTGATCGCACGGTAAAAAATCCCTGCCTTTCTAACTGTTCCAAACGCAAAACAAACATTCGCGGAGAAGATAATTTAGCAATGATAATAAAGCTACTCAATCCCACCACCATAACGAGGAGATGGGATAAAAATAATCTGGTTCCTAAGCTTAATTTTGGTGGCTGCATATTTGTTAAAAACCTCTATTTGTTGTCAATATTCTTGAGAGATTGCTGCATAAATATAAAAACCTTGTTGGATAATATTTTTTGGTCTTTTTGAAATCAAAAAGTGCCAGCCATTGGATTGTTCGGTGGGAAAATTTAGGGACTTTTTCCCTGAAAATTAGGTAATTGACCACCTAAAAATGGGGAAAACCCCACACCCTACCCCTAGGAAAAACTTTTTGCCGCAAACCCTATTGACAGTGTTTCTCATAAAGATGAAGTATAACAGGATTTGGCATCGACCACCGACTCCCCAAAACGAAAACTTCCTATCCCACCATTAAGATAACGGCTATATATTCCCCTACAGCATCTTGAATAAAGAACCCGTCAAGCTATGCTGTCAGGGGAGAGTAGGACAAAACCTAACTTTTTGCCGCTCTATGCTATCGTATCAAGATGCGCTACTCTGTTAGGAGTAGCGTCTGTTTTTTTAACCCTTACCCTTAAAAGAGAATCTTTTCTGTATGCTAGAGGCTAATAATCAGGGAGAGAATCAAATATTTCTCTATGAAGTTGTTTTTTCCGGTTCTTCTGGCTCGTTGCCTCAACGCTTCTCCTGGACAGTCCTGCGAGTACCTAAAAGCCGCATGAGTCAAGAAACACAGCGCCTCCTGCGCCAAGGGGCCAAGATTCTCAGTATAAAGCCTCTTGACCCCGAAACTGTCTCGATCAAGCCTAGTTTACCACCTCAACCCTGGTGGGTAGAGATCACCACCAGTCAGCCGAAATGTCTCTATTATTTCGGTCCTTTCGAGAGTTTTTCTGAAGCTTTATCCCATCAATCCGGTTATATCGAAGACCTAAAATCGGAATCGGCTCTGGGAATTAACAGCGAAATTAAACAATGTCAGCCAGAGGTTTTAACTCAAGAAGATTTTTAATGTATGGTATCTAATTATACAGATTTTTAGGAATAGTTAGCTTCCTCTTGTTTTCGTTTAATAATGCCTTTACCCTCACAGAATTTACAGGGGACGGATTCATTCTCCGTCTCTAGATAGATTCTTCCTTTGCCTTGGCAGTGGGGACAGATAACTTGTTCTTCCCACCAATAATTCTCTAAAAAAGCCTCATCGGTAATATAGGTAAAATCTTCAAACATTGGCTTGTCCTCTTATCGTTGAGATAGCTTAATCTGGATTCATCTTTCAACCTGAGAAATTGAAAATTAGGTTTACCCCCATCGTAAAAAAGATCGGGTTCATTCTTCTTGAAACTTAAATTACTTCATATTTATTTATGTTTATTAATATATAATGAGTGTTCACTATCAATCGGGTGTATCTCATATTTGTGAATTTCTCTCACTTATGGTGATCAGCAGAAGTTATACTATAGTCAGACTAAATCCGTTGAGTATAGGCTACTTATGAAGACAGGCAAAAGGCACTCATGCAAAAGGCAAAAGGGGGGATAAATAATCAGTCTTTAATAACCGGATTTAGTATAACGATTTTGGTTCCAATCACACAATTTAGAGAACCGTTAAAAATCTATGAACTCCCGAAAAGGCTTGCCATATAAGCATTTCGCATCTAAGTACAATTGAAAAAAATCCATATTGTAAGTGATCTACTTCAAAGCCTCCATCGATTAAAGTCTGAGATATTGATATAGCTGAAATACCTGCTAAATTGATAACTCCAAAAAAGCGATCATCAACTGTTGTTCCGTCGAATCTGTTATCGCCAATCTGTCCCTGACTAAGTGCAATAGTACCTAAAGAATTTCCTTGTGCATCAAAACCTTGAAACGTTAGTGGTGTTTGGTCTGTCTCTGGAGGTCCGCCAAGGCTTGAATATGAATCTGTCCAGACAATACCTACATGAGTAGGAAGGTTTCCTAATATATTGACATTGAAATTAAATTTAAAGCCTCCTATTATTCCATTGCCTTGTTCATATAAAGCATGACCTTGTTGCCCGTTTCCATCAATTACTCCGTCGTCAATATCAACAGAATCTCTATAAAAATCTGGACCTGGCACACTAACTGGTAAGCCACTAGCACTAGAGGCTGTAACACCTGGCACATTCAGGGAACCATCCTCAAAATTATCAAGGTGAAAATAGCTAAAGCTAACATTTTTAAATGGACTATCATTAAAGCTAAGATAAGGAGTTGGTCCGAGTAATGTTGGAGCAGAAT
>MTBT01000191.1 GCA_002282935.1 Microcystis sp. LSC13-02
GGCTTTTTCCATGGGGAGCATTTTAGCATATATTCCGTAAATGTGCTAATATTTAACGGTAAAGCCGTCGTAGAACGACGGGGTTTCAGACTCAAATTTTCGATGACAATTTACGTTGGTAATCTGGTTTATGAAGTCACGAAAGAGGACTTGCACGGTGTATTCGCTGAATACGGCACGGTTAGTCGCGTTTACTTGCCCGTAGATCAAGCAACGGGTAAAATGCGCGGTTTTGCTTTTGTGGAAATGTCCTCCGATGAGGAAGAAGCAAAAGCGATCGAAACTCTTGACGGGGCCGAATGGATGGGACGACAGATGAAAGTCAATAAAGCTCGTCCCAGAGAAGATAATTTTGGTGGTGGTGGCGGCGGTGAGCGCAAAAACTTCGGGCGCCGCGAACGTTAAAGAGATTCTTGTCAAATTCCCGAAGCGGTTATTTCTGATAACCGCTTTCTTCTGGGCTTAAACTGTCGTTTTCCGTGACTCAAGGATGGGGTGGATAATTGTCCAGGCCAGGACGATAATTAAAGCCAAGATACCAAAACGAGCCATAGAACTGACTAATTGGTGCAAGGGGAACAAACGGCCTAAAAAGAAGGATAATGTCACCATAATCGTCGCCCACACCGTTGCTCCACCGAGATTACAGAGGAAAAAGCGACCGTAGGGCATTCGGGCAATTCCCGCCATGGGACCTGCAAAGATTCTTAACAGGGCCACGAAGCGACCGAAAAAGACCGCCCGGGGTGCATTTTTACTAAATTGTTCCTTGGCTAATTCTAGTTTTTGAGGTGGAATACGAAAGAATTTGCCAACTTTTAACAAAAACGGCCAACCCCCCGCGCGACCGAGCCAATAGCCAAAATTATCGCCTAAAACTGCTCCTGTAATTGCGCTGACTAAAACTAACCAATAGTTCAAATCACCGCTACCGGCAAGGAAGCCGCCCACAATGGTGATGGTTTCTCCTGGGATGGGAATCCCGGTATTTTCGAGGGTGATGCCGATAAATACTGCCCAGTATCCGTATTGGTGGGCGATTTCTTCAATATTTTCTAGGGATAATAGCTCTAGGGACATGGAGCGCTTTCTTAACAAAGGTTTACGAATATTCTAAGATATTTTTACAGGATTTAACCGTGGCTGAACATGACTTTTCCCAGTATTGATTTATTAGCAATTCGTCAGGGTGAGATAAAAGATTTAGCGGGCATGAATTTGGCAGGGGCTGATTTAGCGGGTGCAGACCTAGCAGGAGCGAATTTACGGGCAAATTTACGCGGTGCTGACCTGACAGGGGCAAATTTAAGGGGAGCAGATTTTCGTAATGCCGATTTACGCGGGGCAATTCTCCTCGATGCGATCGTGACTGGGGCAAGTTTGGCCGGCGCTTTTTTAGCCGGAGCGGTTTTTAATCATCTAGATTTGTCCGGGGCGGATTTTCGCGGTGTCGATGGCCGGGGAGTGAGTTTTGTCGGGGCGATTTTAACCCAAGCGGATTTTACTAGCGCTAATCTTTCTGGGGCAGATCTGTCGGCAACTGATTTAGAGGAAGCAATTTTTTTCGGGGCGGTTTTACGGGGAACAAATTTTACTGATGCCAATCTTCTTTGTGCTAGTTTAACCTCGGCAGTAACCACGGGGGCAATTTTCGATCGAGCTTGTTTAGAAGGGACAGGATTAACCTAAATGGCTGATAGATAAAAGAAGATGAGTTTCTAATTAGTTGCTGGAACCTGATCTAGGTTGAAAAATCTTACCCATTCCCCTGTTTATCTACCTTCATGGCTCCAGCTATTCTGAACCATTTAACACCTTTGCTGCCCTGGGGCTTCTTCTTGACCAAATTTATCAAGTTTTTGCCATTCTCGACCGGAAAATTTAATTTAATTGTCCGGGTAATCAGTGCAGTTATTGAAGAATTTTACCCAACCAATTAAGCAATCAATCTACTTCCTTAAGGGAACCTAGAAGAAAAGACTATGCACAAAAATGATAGGATTGATTGATACCTAGCTGCCGTTAATCGCCCTCGATGAAACCTTTACGCCAACTTTACCACTATTTAAGTTTATTTTGCCTCTGTCTTCTTCTGACCGTGGGCTGTCAGTCCACTAATTCCAATTTACCACAACGAGATAGCGATCGCCTGATGATCGGGACAACCCTAAAACCACGCTCGCTCGATCCTGCCGATAGTTATGAGTTAGCAGGACTTTTTATTATTTATAATCTCGGTGAAACTCTCTACACCTACGCAGAAGGAACCACTAATTTAAAGCCCCTCCTTGCCACGGAATTGCCCCAAATTAGCCCCGATGGCTTGACTTATACTATACCGGTACGTCGAGGAGTTATTTTTCATGATGGCACGGTTTTTAACGCAGAGGCGATGAAGTTTTCCCTAGAAAGATTTATCAAAAATGGTGGCGAACCTTCCTTTCTTCTGCGGGATACAATTGATAGGATCACCGCTACCAAAGAAGACGAAATTACTATTAAATTAACCAGACCTTTTGCCGCTTTTCCCGCTCTTTTAGCTTACCCAGGAGCCTGTGCAGTTTCACCCAAATTTTATCAAATTGGCGAGGGTAAATTTAAACCGGAAGAATTTATCGGCACAGGACATTATCAATTAAAAGCAGTTACTAGCGATTCTTTTAGTTTAGAAGCCTTCGATCGCTATTGGGGAGAACCAGCCAAAAATAAGGGAGTTAATGTGCAAATTTATCTCTCGAATCCTGCCAATTTATTCAACGGTTTTCAAACGGGTGCGGTGGATATTGCCTATCAATCTTTACTCCCTCCTCAAGTGAGAAAATTACGCACAGAAGCGGCGCAGGGAAAATGGCAAGCGCTCGAATCTTCTGGGGCAGCAATTAACTTTATGAGCGTCAATCTCAAAAGTGAACCCACCAATAATATTTTAGTGCGACAAGCCATTGCTTCTCTAGTCGATCGAGATTTACTTAATGATCGCATTTTACAAGGTCAAGGCATACCTCTTTTTAGTCTCATTCCTACTACTTTTTTCGAGTCACAACCGGTGTTTAAAGAGCGCTATGGCAACCATAATATAGAGCAAGCCAAACAATTACTAAAAACTGCTGGTTATAGTCCAGAAAAACCCGCAATTGTAGAAGTTTGGCACTCCTCGGGATCGATCACTTCCAGCACTGTAGCGGCAGTGCTGAAAGCCCTATCAAAACGGGATTTAGATAATAGTATTCAATTTGAACCCAATAGTATCCTAGGAGCGGCATTTTTCCGTAATATTGGCCGGGGACTTTATACCACTGCCCTATCTAATTGGTATCCCGATTTTTTGGATGCAGATAACTATATTTATCCCTTTTTAGATTGTGCTAAAGGTTCCCCAGACACTGGCTGCGAAGAGGGAGGATCGCAAAGTCAAGGCTCATTTTTTTATAGTCAAGAAATGAATCAATTAATCGCACAATCCCGTCGGGAAAGTAACCCGGCCAAAAGAAAGCAAATTTTTGGCAAAATTCAAGAAATTCTCGCCGATGAAGTTCCCTATATTCCCCTTTGGCAAACTAAGGAATACGCTTTTGCTCGCAATGGCATCACGGGAGTTATCATCAATCCCAGTCAAACTTTTCCCTTTTGGACAATTGCCAAAAAATCCTGATAATTAATTATCAGTTATCAGTTATCAGTTATCAGATGTGAGTTTTCAGTTATCAGATGTGAGTTTTCAGCTTACTGATTACTGTTTACTGTTTACTGTTCACTGAAAAAACTCCCCACTTCCTATTCCCTTCCTCATTCTCCATTTTCCTATGAAACTAACAGCAATGTCCTTTAATATTCGCTACGATAAACCCGATCCCGATGAGCGTAATTGGCGAGTAAGAAGGGAAGCAGTAGCGGCTTTAATTGCTCACTATTCTCCCGATATAATTGGTACTCAGGAAGCTCGCGCTAATCAATTATTGGATCTACACCGTTTATTGCCAAAATACCAAAGCTTAGGCAGCGATCGCAGGGGGACAGGATTAGATGAACATTGTGCGATTTTATATCAACCAAGTCGGTTAAAATGTTTAGAAATATACGAATTTTGGCTATCGGAAACTCCCGATATTATTGGCAGTATCACTGAAGCTTGGGGTAATCCTTATCCCCGCATGGTAACAGGTGCTAAATTTCGCACTCTTGAGGGGCAAACTTTGCAGTTTTATAACACCCATCTCGATTACTATAGCGACAAAGCTAAGGACTTAGGGGCTAAGTGCATACAAGAGCATTTTTGTCAACTAGATTTAACAAAAGATTACCTATTTTTAACGGGTGATTTTAATGTTAATTCTCAGCAATTACCCCGTCAGATTTTAACTCAACCTCTCCAGTCAGAAATTAAATTAAAGGACGCTTTAGCAGATTTGGAATTAGCCGAACAAATGAGCTTTAATAATTACACTGATAACCCTTATTTAGCCATCGATACAATTTATTATGATAGCCGTTTGCAGTTAGATTGGGCAAAAGTTGATCGCTCTCGTTGGTTGAATCTTATTCCTTCCGATCATTATCCCGTAATTGCTGCTTTTACCTTGCCCTAAAAATAGATTATTTTTGTATTTAGCAAATATATAGAGGCTGAAAGCTTCAGCAGGCTCTGGTGATTCGATGGTTAAATTTGTTCAGTTTTTTAAACGGCAAAAAAATTAACAATAAGCGCAGGCCTGGCCAGATATACATCTCTCTCAATGGCGAAACCAATAATAATTATAGCGTTTCTGATTCACAAGAGGTACATTGCCGATCCTGAGCAGCTTAATCAGCAAAGGTTTAAGTGTGCCGCACATATGCGAGAACCGCTATATTCCCAAAAACTTAAGATTTATTTAAGTTTTTAAAGGGCAGTAATTACCGCATTTGTGTTATAAGAATAACAATAACAATTTCTTGACCGAGGAAAAATTTATGAGCATCGAAGACAAAATGAAGGCTGCTGCCAAAAATGTCGAGGGGAAAGTACAATCGGCTGCTGGAGAATTAACTGGCGACGAGAAAATGAAAGCAGAAGGAGAATTAAAGCAGGTACAAGCAGCGGCAATGAACGTGGCAGCTGATGTCAAAGATAAGGCAGAAAATTTGTTGGAGGACATGAAAAACGCCGCCCAGGACGCAATCGAAAACATTAAAGACAAAATTAACTGAACGGGATTAAAATCATGATTAATGTCATTTCTTGGATAATTTTGGGCTTTATTGCTGGTGCGATCGCAAAAGCTATTTATCCCGGGCGACAGGGGGGTGGTATTTTGGCCACGACTTTGCTAGGAATTATCGGGGCTTTTGTGGGGGGAACTCTGTTAAATTTGATTCAAACTGGCAGTTTTGCCCTAGCGGGTTCCACCTTAAGCATACCGGGCATTTTTGTCGCTATTATCGGTGCGATCGTGTTTATTTTCCTCTGGGGATTAGTCACGACTTCCCGTCCTGACTAATAGTCTTAACTCCTGTTTATTTGATTAATTCCACCCCATCTTTGCCGTCAATCTCTTGTAGATAAACTTTTACCTGTTCCTCGGCTGCGGTGGGTAGTTTTTTGCCTGTAAAATCCGGGTGAATTGGTAATTCCCGATGACCACGATCAACTAACACTAATAAGCGGATTTTTTGCGGTCTGCCATACTCAATAATAGCATTGAAAGCGGCGCGGATCGTGCGACCTTTATAGATAACATCATCGACTAAAATCACAGTTTTTCCCGTGACATCTAGGGGCATTTTGGTTTTAGCAGGAGTGCGGGTTTTAATGCGATCGAGATCGTCGCGATAGAAGGTAATATCGATCGCTCCCACGGGAACTTTTACCCCTTCTAAGCTTTCAATTTGACTAGCAATTAAATTAGCTAAAGGCACTCCTCGCGTGTAGATACCGATCAAAATCAAGTTATTTAAATCGCCACTTTTTTCGATAACTTCGGAAGCTAAACGGGTAAGGGTGCGACGAATTTCGTCAGCCGAGAGAATTTCAATTAACTGTGGAGTCATAATTTTCCAAGACAAGAGGGGATAGGGGATAGGGAAATTTTTACTTCAATTTTCCTTTAAAACCATCTCTATCATTAAAGAATATAATTATTTTCACTTACCTATTTTACCTCGATCGCTCATGAGTGATGAATTATTGCCAAAATCTGCCCTAGAATTAGCCCAACTGATTCGCACTAAACAAATCTCCCCCCTAGAATTAACCCATTTATACCTCGACAGAATTGAGAAATTTGACTGTCAAATTGGTAGTTTTGTCCATGTCGCCAGGGAAAGCGCCCTAGCAACCGCCAGCGCCCAAACGGAACAATTAAGTCAAATCGCCGATACTGCCGAATTACCGCCTTTTTTTGGAGTTCCCACCGCCATTAAAGACTTAAATGCCGTCGCTGGAATGCCCGTTAGTTACGGAGTCGCCGCCCTCCGGGGAAATATTGCCCAGTACGATGAAGGAATCGTCACCAGAATGAAAAGGGCGGGTTTTATCCTTCTGGGCAAAACTGCCACTTCCCAACTAGGTTCCTTTCCCTACACCGAAAATCCGGGTTTTTTGCCGACTCGTAACCCCTTCAACCGCGATTATACCGCAGGAGGTTCTAGTGGCGGGGCAGCGGCAGCTGTAGCGGCGGGTTTCTGCCCGATTGCCCAGGGTTCCGACGGTGGCGGTTCGGTGCGTACTCCGGCGGGTTGTTGCGGTTTGGTGGGGATAAAACCCAGTCGCGGGCGCGTTTCCTATGCCCCGGTGGGGGAATTTCAAAGCGGTATCGCCACTAACGGCACTCTTTCTAAGACGGTGGCAGATGGGGCAGCGCTGCTTACCGTGATTTCGGGCTATACGACGGGCGATCCCTACTGGCTACCCGATCCCGCCTTTTCTTTCCTAGAAGCCACCAAAAGATCCGTAAAACCCCTAAGAATCGCTTTTTCTACTTCCATATCCCCCTTCGGTGAAGCGGCTTCCGCCTATAAAAATGCTGTTATCGAGACGGCTAAAATTTTAGAGGACATGGGGCATCATTTAACGGAGTATTCTCCCGATTTACAGGCTTTAATCGCTCCTTTTAGCCTTATTTGGCAAGCGGGTACGGCGGCAACAGGAATTCCGAAGGAGTTATTAAGTCCCCTTAATCAATGGTTATTAGACAATTCTGGCAGCGCTGGGGAATACCTGCAAGCGGTGCGGCAGATGCACGTTATTTCGCGGCAAATTGTGGCGATATTTGATAATTTTGATGTCTTACTTTTGCCAATTTTTCTACATCAACCCCCCGGAATTGGTGAGTGGGAAAATTTACCACCGGAAGAAGCGGTTAATAATATGATTGGTTGGATTGCCCCTTCTCCCATTGCTAATGCGAGTGGCCTACCCGCGATTGCTTTACCCACAGGAGTGGATAGTCAGGGTTTACCCGTGGGAATTCAGTTAGTTGGTAAACCTGCCGATGAAATCACTTTGTTAGGTTTATCGGCACAATTAGAGGCAGCTAATCCTTTCGGTTTGATGGCTAATTTTAACTAGCAAGACTTTCGGTAAATTGGGGAATGGAAGCGATAAGTTTACGGGTGTAATCACTTTGGGGAGAGTTAATAATTTGGTTAGCTGTACCCATTTCCTCAATTTTACCTTTATTCATCACCATAATGCGATCGCTCATAAATCTGACAACACTTAAATCGTGGGAAATAAAGATATAAGTGAGATTAAATTCCTGCTGTAATTCTTTGAGTAAATTTAAGACTCCCGCTTGCACGGAAACATCCAAAGCAGAGACAGATTCATCACAGATAATAAACTGAGGATTTAAGGCTAAAGCGCGAGCAATACACACCCTTTGTCGTTGTCCTCCTGATAGTTGATGGGGATAGCGATCAAACCAATTAGGATCAAGTTTAACTCGTTCTAATAAATATTCTACTCGTTCACGTTGCTTTTGGGAATTGCCGCCAGTATGATGAATAACCAGCGGTTCTAAAATTGCTTTACCAATGGATAAACGGGGATTCAGGGAGTTGTAGGGATTCTGAAAAACTATCTGTAATTCCCGTCGCAGTAATCTTAATTTTGGATCGCTGGGGTTTAATTTAGCGAGATTTTCTCCTCGGAAATAGATATTTCCAGAAGTGGCAGGAATTAAGCGCAGAATTGTCCTTGCTAGGGTTGATTTCCCGCATCCCGATTCACCGACTAAACCGAGGGTTTCCCCCTGTTTAACGGTAAAACTGATCTGATCTACGGCATTAAAAAAGGTCTTTACTTGCCCGAAAACTCCCTTGACTGGAAATCTAACCGATAAATTTTCTACCGATAAAATATTCTCGTGATTCTGTAAACCTTCAATTCTGCTTTCTTCCTCTTGGAGAGTAATAAATTTAACTGCCGGTGGAGTAATTTCCTGTAATTCAATAATCTTACCTTGAGAGTCTTTTTCCACTTGTAAAAAATCGCTGACGGTGGGCAATTTTTCGGGACGAGAGTTTAAGCGTGGACGACAGGCAAGTAAACCTTTTGTGTAGGGATGTTGGGGATAATTTAATACTTCTTCTTTAGTTCCCTGTTCGACAATTTCTCCTTGATACATCACGACAATTTGATCGGCAATTTCGTTAATAACTCCTAGATCATGGGAGATAAAAACCATTGACATTTCTCGATCGCTTTTACACAAATCTCGTAATAATCTTAATATTTCTGCTTGGACAGTCACATCTAAAGCGGTGGTTGGTTCATCGGCAATTAATAGAGTAGGATTACAAGAAATCGCCATGGCAATCATTACCCTTTGTAATTGTCCCCCCGATAATTCGTGAGGATAACGCTTAAGAATCACCTCTTTTTGTTCCTGAATATAAGTTCTAATTTTTTCTCTGACATGACCCTTATTTTCTAAGGGAAAAGTTTCTATATACTTCTCCTCTAACTGTTCATCACTGGGTAATAAGCGCACTTCTTGCAGTAGAGAGATTGCTTGATTTTTTGCCTGTTCAGTGCTGACTTTTTGATGCAGTAAAATCGCTTCGGTAATTTGAAACTCGATGTTATAAACTGGATTAAGAGAACTCATTGGTTCTTGGAAAATCATCGCCATTTCTCCCCCGCGATAATAACGCAATTCTTCCGGGGGAATAGATAATAAATCTACTGCTTGCATTGACTGACCTTTTGCCGGACGAAAACAAATTTCTCCTGCGGTAATTTTCCCCGGAGAGGGAACCAGTCCCATGAGTGCGAGGGAGGTGACGGATTTTCCTGAACCCGACTCCCCCACACAACCGAGAACTTGACCTTTCTGCAAGCTAAAACTAATGTTATTAACGGCGACTGTTGTTCTTTTGTGATTAGAAAATTCAACGGTGAGATGGCGAACGTCGAGAACTTTGTTATCCATAGCTCTTTAACTGGTGAAACCTAGCATCATAACCTAAGTTGTCAATTTTAACTATATAGCAGTTATCTTATTGAGATTTTTAAAGGGAAAATCTCTGCTAAAATTGGGTGTTACTTCCGATTTTATTACTTAATCCAAGCTTTTGGGGGGTTCTATCCCCCAAACCCCAGAGCGCATTAGTTTTTCTGTGAGATGCTTACAGGCAGTTGTTGATATATTTGTAACAATTTAAGAGTCACTGATAATACCTGATTGTCGGTATTTCTGCAAATGTGAGATGCTCCCCATTTTTTTAGCTATAAGAAGACCCAGAGAATAGGGAGGCTAAAGTGTTGAAAGTATCATCAATATTTAAAACTAAACCTTTTGCTGTCCGGTTATCCCATAAGAGTTAAGGATAAACACAAAGGCACAAAGAACACAAACAGAAAGACAGATTCGATTTACTGATAAATATAGCTTTTTCTGTTTAAAAACCGTCCAAAAAAGGAATAGAGCCTGAAACTCTATTCCTGAATCAAAAATTGCAGTTAATTTTTAACCCTATACTACCGCAGAAGTCAAAGCTTCTTTGAGGATAGCGACTTTATCGGTTTGTTCCCAGGGTAAATCGAGATCATTGCGACCAAAATGACCATAAGCGGCCACATCTTGGTAAAAACGCTCGCCTCTTTCACTGGGTAAACCGCGCAGGTTAAAGGTTTGGATAATACCGGCCGGACGGAGTTCAAAGTATTTATTGATTAAGTCCAGAATCACATCATCAGCGACTTTGCCAGTGCCAAAGGTTTCCACGAAGAGACTCACCGGACGAGCTACCCCAATCGCATAACCCACTTGAATCTCGCACTTATCGGCCAAACCAGCAGCGACGATATTTTTGGCCACATAACGGCAAGCATAGGCTGCGGAGCGATCGACTTTGGTAGGATCCTTACCGGAGAAAGCGCCGCCACCGTGACGAGAATAGCCACCGTAGGTATCGACGATAATTTTCCGTCCCGTTAATCCCGCGTCGCCTTGGGGTCCACCAATGACGAATTTTCCGGTGGGATTAACCAGATAACGGGTATTGGCATCGGGTTTAATCTCTAAATCGCTGAAGACCGGCTGTACTACCGCTTCCCAGAGATCACTTTTAATCTTTTGTTGGACGAGATCATTATCGGTGATATCGCCGATAGTAGCATCGTGTTGGGTAGAAACAAGGATAGTATCGATACCCACGGGACGACCATCTTCATAAATGACCGATACTTGCGTTTTACCGTCGGGACGCAGATAGGACAGTTCACCCGTTTTTCTGACTGCCGCTAAACGGCGAGCGATGCGGTGGGCTAAACTAATCGGTAAGGGCATAAATTCGGGGGTTTCATTGCAAGCGAAACCGAAGACAATACCCTGGTCTCCCGCACCAATTTTATCGAGTTCATCATTGCTGAGAAGTTCGCGATTTTCCTGAGCAGCCGTGACCCCCTGGGAAATATCGGGAGATTGTTCGTCTAAAGCGACTAAAACGGTGCAACTATTCGAGGAAAAGCCGTTATCTGCGTTGATATAGCCGATTTCAGCGATTTTCTTGCGAACTAAATCGACGAAATGAACCTGTGCTTTCGAGGTGATTTCACCAGTAATCAAGACTAACCCTGTATTGACAACCACTTCAGCCGCTACACGACTGTGGTCATCTTGGGATAACAGAGCATCGAGAATAGTATCGGAAATCTGGTCACAAATTTTATCGGGATGTCCCTCTGTCACCGATTCGGACGTGAACAAATAACGTTTAGACAAGTGATGTCCCTCATATGGTAGTACATTTGAACGCAAAAAGATTCCAAGAAATCTTTGATCATATAGTGTAACAGGGAATTTGTAGAGATCGAGTATGTTCAATAAGAAACCGCCCGAACATTGTCCGGACGGAGTGTGGTGTGAGGAGTGAACGGAAACTTTCGTCTCCGCTAATTCCATTGTAGATGACAACTTAGAATCTTGAGCGATTTGAAACAAACTAGCCCAAAAAATTTTTATTTCTTGAAGGGGTTGACTAATGCCCGATCCCCTTCTCGATGATGTAGCCTGATTAATAGAGGTCGCAGAGCTATACGGAAAGATTTTGACATCCTCACCGCCGTAAACGGACGGTGATTCCCAAACCTCACGATTTGGGTTTCTGCTTCTTTCCCTTGCGGGGTTCCGCACCTG
>MTBT01000192.1:0-12307 GCA_002282935.1 Microcystis sp. LSC13-02
ACGCTTGGGGAGAGATTCCCTCTGGTTTGGTTGGATACGTCCTGTCAGATTAAGGAAACTCAGTGAACCAAGAATCCCTCGCTTTTAGCGACGGGAGTGTCAATAACCGAAAATCGTCAAGAAGAAGAAAAACTCCAAGATCAGATTTTAGAACGTTCGCTCGAAGCTATGCAATAGCCTTGAGGAGATCGGTGAAGACTGGGAATATCCACAAAAGTATAGATAAATGTCTGTAGAGACGTGGTTTTCCCCGTCTCTATTTGAATTACCGATAACTAATCACTGTTAAACTAATCACTGTTCACACTCTGGACAGTGAAAAAATGCAGATCCGAAGAAAACACCCCAATCCTGCCGTCAAAGTTGAGAGTTTGAGTTATGTGGTGAAAGTGCCGGAGGCACAACCGCAAAATATTTTAGAAGAAATCGTTTGGCATAAAGAGATGGAAGTCGATAAATTGCGCGAACGGTTGCCTTTATTAGAATTACGCCAAAAAATAGCCAATACTGCGCCACCTTGCGACTTTTTAGCCGCCTTAAAACAGGGGAAAACCCAACCCGCTTTGATTGCCGAAGTGAAAAAAGCTTCCCCGAGCAAGGGAGTTATCCGCCAAGATTTTGATCCTGTAGCGATCGCCCGTACCTATGAACAGGGGGGAGCCACTTGTTTATCAGTCCTAACCGATAGTAAGTTTTTTCAAGGTAGTTACGAAAATCTTACCCTCGTCCGGCAAGCGGTATCTTTGCCCCTATTATGCAAAGAATTTATCCTTTATCCCTATCAAATCTACTACGCTCGCTCTAAAGGAGCCGATGCTGTCCTTTTAATTGCCGCTATTTTAAGCGATCAAGACCTAGCATATTTTGTCAAAATTGTCAAGGGTTTAGGGATGACAGCTTTGGTAGAGGTGCATAGTCTGGCCGAATTCGATCGAGTGTTAGCCATTGAGGGAATCGAACTAATCGGCATCAATAACCGCAATTTAGAGACATTTAAAGTCGATTTAGACAATACTCGCCAATTACTAGAAGCCAGGGGTGAACAGGTGCGAGAAAAAGGTATTCTGATCGTCAGCGAATCGGGATTACACCAGGCTGCAGATCTAGCCACAGTGAAGCAAGCGGGAGCAAATGCGGTTCTAATCGGCGAATCTTTGGTAAAACTGCCCGATGCTGCCGTCGGTATCCAGAAACTCTTTGAAAATCTCGGTTAGGGATTTTTCAGTTATCGGTAAACAGTAAAAAGGCAGCTCCGAGCTTGTCCCTTAATACTATTCGCTGAAAACTCACACCTGATAACTGGTAACTGATCACTGATAACTGACACGGCTATCTGCCGGGATATAATCAGAGTTTGCCGAATCTTAAATCATCCCCTCAGAATTGATGCGATCGAGATTTGGTTTTTTATCTTTGTTAAATATGGCCCAACGAGAGAGGACGAACCATGGAAAATAAAAATATGTTGATGATTCCCGGCCCGACACCAGTGCCGGAAGCGGTATTATTGGCTATGGCTAAAGCGCCTATAGGTCATCGGACGGGTGCTTTTAGCAAGGTAATCGCCGAATTAACCGAAAATCTCAAATGGTTGCATCAAACCAGTGGCGATGTTTTAATGCTAACTGCTTCGGGAACCGGTGCCATGGAAGCGGGAATTATTAATTTTCTTAGCCCCGGCGATCGAGTTTTGGTGGGGGATAATGGTAAATTTGGGGAACGTTGGGCGAAAGTGGCGAAAGCATACGGCTTAAATGTGGATGTCATTAAGGCAGAATGGGGTAAACCCCTAGATCCAGAGGCATTCACCGCTAAACTGACCGAAGACAAGGAAAAAGCCATCAAAGCGGTAATTATCACCCATTCGGAAACTTCCACCGGGGTTCTCAATGACTTGGAAAGCATTAACAAAGCGGTAAAAGACCACGGGGAAGCTTTAATTATCGTCGATGCTGTCACCAGTTTAGGAGCTTATCATATTCCCATCGATGAATGGGGTTTAGATGTGGTCGGTTCTGGTTCCCAGAAAGGTTATATGATTTCTCCCGGTTTAGGTTTTGTTTCCGTGAGCAAAAAAGCTTGGAAAGCCTACGAAACCGCCAAACTGCCCCGTTTTTATCTAGATTTGGGTAAATACAAAAAAGCCACCGATGAGGATAGTTCCCCCTTTACCCCTCCAGTTAACCTGATGTACGGTTTACAAGCTTCTCTGCAAATGATGAGAAGGGAGGGATTAGCGGCAATTTTCGCCCGTCACCAACGCTTAACCCAGATGACGCGGGCCGGTATGCGCGCCCTGGATTTGCCCCTCTACGCGGCGGATTCCTGCGCTTCCACGGCGATTACTGCGGTGGCTCCCACTCTGGTGGATGCGGAAAAAATTCGTTCGACTCTCAATAAAAAGTTCGACATCGCTGTCGCTGGTGGTCAGGATCACCTCAAGGGTAAAATCTTCCGTATCGGTCATTTAGGTTTTGCTAGTGAGCGGGATATCCTCACAGTTATCGCTGCCATTGAAGCGACTTTAATTGAGTTAGGTGTCGAAGGTGTCACCCCCGGTGCTGGTGTGGCTGCGGCTGCTTCTGTCATGGTACAGGGTTAATCTTGGGTTTGCTTTTCCCCTTCTCCCCAGAGAGGGGGATTTTGGCGGGAAAATGTACTTTATAGTATGATTAACTCCCAATCCAACTTTAAAAACCCGGTCAAGAATTGCTTCCCCCGCTCGGCACTCACTCACTCTCCTATACCTTTTAAACAGGATTTAGTATGACTTGATTGCGGGCCGATTTGGGGCAAATGCAAAGCCGGATCCTGCGCTGTCCAACCGACGGGAGTATCTAAGCGCACTTCAAAATGAAGATGGGGGGGAATAATATCTGGTTGTCCCGTGGTGCCAACCGTACCGATAACGTCTCCTGCTCGTACCCGTTGGTCAATTCTCACTGTAACCCTGCTTAAATGAGCATAACGGGTCTGCCGGCGACCTAAATGATTAATTACTACCAAATTACCATAGGCCCCTTCCTGACCCACATAAATCACTAGACCATCTTCGGCGGCTAGAACTGGTGTACCAATATCGGCGAGAAGATCAATACCACTATGAAAGAGATTTTTCCCTTCCGTGGGGCTTTTTTGCCAACCGTAGGCTAATCCGACAGTGCTGGCAAAGGGTAAGGGATAAGAACTTAATCCAGTATAATCCGATCGCTTGCCGGCGGCGGACCAATTGGTGCCGGGGATAAAAACTATTGTCGGCTGGCGACCACAACCGTTAAGCTCAAAGAGTATATCGGCACGAATACCATAGGCCGCTTCTAAATCGCGCCAAGTGGAACCCCGGGGTGCTTCGATGCGAATGCCGTTCATCGGGGGAATGAAGATTTCTTTCCCGACGGGGGCCAAACCATTTTTGAGAATAGTCGGATTGAGTTTAATTATTGTTGCGGGGATGAGAGCGTATTTTTCGGCGATTGAGGCGATTGTTTCTCCCGCTTGGATTTTATGGCGTTGTAACCTTGATAAAATCGGCAGGGGACAAACATTATCAGACCCTTGGGCAAAAATTAATTTTTGATTCAAGGTCAAAAAACCTAGACAAAAAAACAAAATTGTGCTAGTGAAACTTAGCCAACTTTTCTCACTTTTGATTCTCCGACCCATGACCATAAAAAAGCGATTTCTTGACTACAAAACCCGGAGAATACTAGGAATACTGTCAATAGCTTCTAAAGACTCTATTGCCGCTAAAGCGTTGCGGAAATTACCCTCGCGCACATCGTGGGTGACAACGACAATTTCGGCTAAATCACCCCTAATACCAATTTGTACCACGGATTCTAGACTAACCCCATGGTCGCCGAAAGCCATACCTAGATGACCGATTACCCCCGGCACATCGCGACAGAGAAAACGAGCATAAAAACGGGTTGATAAATCCTCCATCGGGGCGATTTGACAATAATGCTGGTGAATACAGCTTAAAAGCGGGTCAAGTTCCTTGGTTTTGCCACTACTTTTTAAAATTCCGACGATATTCATCACATCCGATACTACCGCGCTGGCCGTCGGTCCGCTACCGGCACCGGGTCCATAAAACATCACTTGCCCCAAGGGTTCCCCCTCGACGAGAATAGCGTTATAGACTCCGTTAGCATTAGCGAGGGGATGAGTTTTCGGTACTAGGGTCGGATGAACCCGCAACTCTAGGGTATCGGAATCTTCCTTAACCGTGTCTTTTGCGATCGCTAATAATTTAATCACAAATCCCAGTCTATCAGCGTAGGCGATATCGACGGCGCTAACTTGCCGGATACCTTCACAGTAAACATCTTCCCGTTTTACCCGACCTCCAAAACCCAAAGAAGCTAAAATGGCAATTTTATCGGCCGCGTCGAATCCATCCACGTCCGCAGTGGGATCCGCTTCTGCATAGCCTAATTCCTGAGCTTTGGCCAGCACTTCGCTAAAATCTGCCCCTTTTTGGCTCATTTCCGTGAGAATATAGTTAGTTGTGCCGTTGACAATTCCCATGATACTGCTGATGCGATTAGCACCGAGGGATTGTTTTAAGGGTTTAATGACGGGAATTCCACCACCCACGGCCGCTTCTAGGAGGACATAAACCCCTTTTTCGTTAGCCTTGGCGTAGATTTCATCACCAAAACGGGCAATAACCGCCTTATTTGCCGTAACAACGTGCTTTCCCGATGCGATTGCTTGGAGAATTAAAGAGCGCGCCGGTTCCAAACCCCCCAATAATTCGACAATAATATCAATTTCGGGGTCGGTAACGATCGATTCTAGGTCAGTGGTCAAAATATGGGGAGAAAGCTCGATTTCTCTCGGTTTATCTAGGAATCTAACTCCCACTCGTCCAATGGTAATCTCTTTGAGTACGGGATGACGACCAAAAGGATCAAGGAGGATTTTCGCTGTTCCCGTCCCCACAACCCCGAAACCGAGTAAACCAATCTTAAAGGTCACGCTTTTATCTCCTGCTAGTCCGACGCAAAAAATACTAATGGCCAAGCCGTCGCCATTGTCGATTTTATCATTACAAGGTCTTTGTCTGTAGGGTTTTCTTTTGCTGGCGTTCAAGGCCTGAGGATGATAAATATTCAGTATTTTTGAACCTAGAACGACGGGGTTTCAGACCCAAAATTTTCGATGAGTGAACCTGTAACCCTTGAGGATATTTACCAGCTATTCCGCGCTTCGGCCGAGGAATTTGATCGCCGTTTAAGGGAAAGCGATCTTCGTCGGGCCGAAATGGAACGTATTTTTGCCGAAGCGAAATTAGAAAGCGATCGCCGGGCCGCCGAAGTCGAGCGCTCGATGGCAGAACTGAAACGCACCGTAGAACGAACCAGCAAAGCGGTAGATAGTCTCACCACTCCCTGGGGTCGATTTGTGGAAGAATTGGTAGAACCGGCGGTTTTACGGCTTTTTCAGGAGAAAGGCATTGATATTAAGGAAGTTTATCCCCGTGCCAGAGTCAAACGTCAGGGCATCGCCATGGAAATTGATATACTAGCGGTGGATGATACAGAACTCGTGGTGGTGGAATGTAAATCTAGATTATCTAAAGATGATGTGGATGAATTTATCGAAAAATTGACTCGTTTTAAAATCGCTTTTCCCCATTATCAAAACTATCAAGCTTACGGTGCAGTGGCGGGAATCGAAATCAACGAGGGAATCGATCGATACGCATATAGAAAAGGTCTATTCGTGATTAAACCCTCTGGGGATACGGTGGCAATTATTAATGATGCTGACTTTCAACCAAATACTTGGTAAAGAGATATAATTAGGTATGAGGCCAAAAAGATGGCGTTGTGATTGATTAAGTCTGGGCAAACGCAATAAAATAAACAGGAGAATTTTTATGACTCGTTTAGTGGAATTTACCTCAGAGGAGGGGACTATTTACATCGAGGTGGATGAAAAGTTACCCTTACCCAAACCGAAACCAGAAGATGAACTTATTAGTCGAACAGATCAAATAGCTGTTAAAGCCGCTCAATCTTTTGAAGACGCATTAAATGGGATAAAACCGGTGGCAAATGCCATAATTAATAAGGTCAAAAGTTTGAATGAACCTCCTGATCAGGTAGAGGTAAAATTCGGGATAAAAATGACTGTTGGTCTAGGGGCTATTATTGCATCTGGCAGTGCCGATGTTAATTATGAAATTACCCTAAAATGGGATAACAAGGAAAAAAATAAGCAATCATCTACTCAATGAGGACTTAGATAGAAATAATGGTTGCATCTCTAGAATTTTCTGTGGTCAGAATTTATAAGCAACGAAAAAATCAAGATGATAAAATAGAAATTGTTGGGGCAGGATTTCTAATATCATCAGAATACTTGATTACCTGCGCTCATGTTGTTAATGAATCTTTAGGATTAATAGTTACATCTGCTGAGAAACCCACTGACATTGACATTATTGAGTGTGATTTTCCGATAATTGCATCGGGTACATCTTTAAAAACAACCGTAGAGGTTTGGTATCCGGTTAAAATTAACAGCAATGATCCCCAAGATATTGCTATCTTAAAATTAAAAGATTCAGTTCCTTCACAAGCTCAACCAGTTTCTTTAATTACCTATAAAATAGGAGATTTATCTGATCATAATTATAAAGCTTATGGTTTTTCCAGAAACGAAGGTGTCTGGTCTGATGGTAAGATACAAGGTCATATTGCTAACAACAAAATTCAGATAGAAGATACTAAAAGCACAGGATATGCTGTAGAAGGTGGGTTTAGTGGGACAGCTATCTGGGATGAGCAATTGGGGGGAGTAGTGGGGATGGCAGTAATGGCTGATAAGGAAAAATTGGTTGCAAAATCTGCATTTTTTATTCCTACTAATGTTCTTTTAAAAGCTTGGAATAAGTTGCCAGATATAGCACAAGTAGAAGGAAGAATTCCTAAAATTATCCCCTCGATTAAATGTATATTTGAAAACAAGAGTTATCAAGATCAACTTAATACAGCTTATGAAAATTTAGTAATTGAAGTGATGGATCATTTAGTGGATTTACCTAGAAAAATTCCTTTCTCTTGGTCTGATTTTATAGAAATAATCTATCAATTAGATGAAAGACATTTTACCTATACTTCTCAATCAAAATTTTCTTGGTTAGAAATATTTATTGGCTATTTAGTTATTCAGTTAAACTCAACAGATGCTCTGGCAAAGTCATTAAAAGAATGGCTAAAAAAATATCAAAAAAAATGGGAAGTTTTAATCAATACTTTAGAAATTAATCGCCAGCAGCGATCGCTAAATGTTTCTCAAAAATCAACAGACAAAAATCCCTGCTTATTTGTTAGCCTTACAGAAGAAAACAAATCTTTAATGCTGAGAGCTTGGATTGTTAAAGATATCAACAATTATCATCCCACAGAAAAAGAACCTCAAAAACGTGGAGAATATCAATCTTTAACCCCCAATGAAGGAATAAGTCTGGGTAATCATCTCCAAGAAAATGAATTGATTAATCACCTGAAAAAATTTAAACGAGAATCAGAAAATATCTGTCAATCTTCCCTAGAAAAAGTTCAATTTTTTCTACCCTATAGATTTATTGAAAAAGAGATTAAACCGATTGATTTATTCTCAATTCATGAAGTGGCAATAGCTACAGGCTGCGATCCCCATCATTGGGGAATCGATCATGAGATAATCATGAGATTTTCAGAACGAATAACAGCCGAAAATATCAAAAATCAACAAAGCTATTTATGGATCAAAAAATGCCAACTTTTTCGGAATATACAGCAGCAAAATTTGACCCAAATCTTAAAATGTGAAGAAGAAATCCAAGAACTGATCGAATCAAACAATCAGCAAGCAATTATCTTTAAAAAAACTCTGGCAAATAATGACCATCCGAATAAAATACTCAAATATCATAAATTTAACAATGTTATCGGTTCAAGGTTAACTAATCTCAGTCAAGAAAACTCCTTAGAGTTAAAAAATATTCTAGCCATTTTATACGAAACTGGAATCCCTTTATCTCTGTGGATACGACCCGATGCCAACCAAGAACTTAATTGTCAGGAAAAATTAGACCCTATCTGTCAATGTCCACTAGAAAAATTACCAGAAATAATTAAAAATAACCGTTCCGTCGCTTGGTTAGAAGATAATCATATTGGGAATCATCTATCATTACTTTGGGATGACTATCAGCTTGTTCCCCCCAACTATCCACTTTTGATGCCATAAATTAAATTATGAAAGACTGGAAAATTTTTACAGGAAATCAGGATTCCACAGACGCTTGGACATTACCAGACCCTCCCAGCTGGCGACCTTTTGGCAAAGAAAAGAAACTGGGAGAAAGTCGTCGTAAGCATCGGGGAGAAACCTTTCTAGTGCGCGAAGAAGAAATTAAAATGGTCAATGCAGCCTTGTATTTACGGCGACCTTTATTAGTAACTGGCAAACCCGGAACGGGAAAGTCATCTCTTGCCTATAAAGTCGCCCAGGAATTAAAATTAGGAGAAGTATTATACTGGCCGATTACCACCCATACTACCCTAAAAGATGGACTTTATAACTATGATGCGATCGGTCGGTTACAGGAGGTTAAATTACTGGAACGAGAGCAAAAAGAATTAACCCCAGAAGAACGAAAAGACCAATTAAAACAGATTGAAAAATATATTACCCTTGGACCCTTGGGAACCGCATTATTAGAGTCAGAAAAGCCAAGAATACTGTTAATTGATGAAATTGATAAGAGTGATATCGATTTACCCAATGATTTACTCACCTTATTTGAAGAAGGACGCTTTGAAATCCCCGAATTAGTTAGGCTAAAAGAAGAAGTTCCAAGGGTTGATGTCCGAACTGCTTATACCGATACAACCGACATTACCAAGAAAGATATAAAAACACCTATAGAAAATGGTTTAGTTATCTGTAAGGCTTTTCCTTTTGTGATTTTAACTAGCAATGGAGAACGAGACTTTCCCCCACCTTTTTTGCGTCGTTGTCTCCGTTTAACCATGAAAGAGCCAGAGAAACCCGACTTAATTAAAATAATCGAGGCACATTTAGAAGAAACAATTACTAACAATCCAGACATCGATAAACTGATTGATAACTTCATTCAAAAGCGCAATTCACAAACCCTAGCTACGGATCAATTACTTAATGCTATTTTTATGGTCAAAAAAGGAGCTATATCAACTCAAGATGACCTCATTAGTCAACTTTTGAAAGATTTGGGGACGATAGAAGATGAGTGAATCCCCATCTAATTCATCAATTAAAAAACTATTAGATTATCTAGAGCAAACAGGACTAATCGAACGGTTACAACTCAGTGATGAAGATGTAGCTGATAGCATCTGGTTGGCCCTACAAATGGGAGTTGAAGACTTGCAACCACCCCCAAGAAATCCAGAAAATAAACAGCCAATAGATTCATCAACTTCTAATGAAATAGAGAAAAATTTAGAGGACATTCCAGAAGATAACCTATCAAAATCTCAGCCAAATATCGATGTTATTACCGAAGAATCTCTCCCCCAAGAAATAGAGAAAACTACCCCAATCCAAGGCTTTCCTTTTCAAGTTCCTGCTGCCGCGGCACTACAGACAGCACTCCCGATTAGTCGCGCTTTGCGTCCTTTCATGGGAAAAGTTCCCTCAGCCATTAAAACTATTCTAGATGAAGAAGCAACCGCTTCTTTTATTGCAGAAAGGGATATTTGGCTACCTGTGACTAAACCCCAACCGGAACGCTGGTTAACCCTCGAATTAGTAGTAGAAGAATCTAGATCCTCTTTTATTTGGCGAGAATTAATTAATGAGTTACAAAATCTCTTAGAAAATCAAGGAGCATTTAAAACCGTCAGAGTTTGGCAAATATCAACCTCAAATAATCAAGAATTACAGTTAGTAAGACGCAGAAAAAAAGCTAAACCTGAACAACGCTATCACTCCCATAAAGAACTTATTCATCCCAGGGGACAGGGATTAGTTTTATTAGTAAGTGATTGTGTTTCTCCTCTCTGGCAAAAAGCCTTAATTCATCCTTGGTTAAAAGATTGGTCGGAAAAACAACCCACCGCTATTCTGCAACTTTTCCCCGAAAGATTATGGAATAGTACCCAACTAGGACGGGGACGTAAACTCTTTACAACTGCTTTAACTGCTGGGGTTCCCAATCCGAAATTAATCTTAAAAAATTATCCCCAATGGCTACCGATTAACTGGCAAAATACCCTTCTCATTCCCGTAATCACGTTAGAAATAGAAGTCCTCAAGCAATGGGCAAAAGTTGTCGCTGGTTCAGGTAATGCTCAGATTTCCGCTTTTTTATTTGATTTAGAATTTATTAAACAACAAATTATTGAAATTCCCCCTATATCCAGAGAGGAAAATAAGCAAGACAGCGAGGATAAAAACAGCATCAAAAATAAAGCCGAGGCAATGGTCGAGCGATTTTTTGCCACCGCTTCAGAACCAGCCAAAAAATTAGCAAAAATGATGGCAGCTGCCCCGGTAAGTATGCAGGTGGTCAATCTTATTCGTAAAACTCTTTTAAACGAAGTGCGTCCCGTTCATGTGGCAGAATTCTACATGGGAGGTCTATTAAAACCGATTGCAGAAAATGAAGAAGGACAGTATCGAGTCTATGACTTTTTGCCCGGGGTACGTCAAGTCTTAAATGATGCTATCGGTAGGCGACAAACTATCAAGGTACTCGATGCTATTTCCCAATATATTGCCGGGGAAATTAAAAGTCCTATCCGCAGTTTTGCCGCTTTATTAACCCTATTACCCACCTATCCCCTAGAACAAAGAGAAAAAATTCTTCCCTTCGCTCAAGTCAGCATCGAAGTCTTAGGCAATCTGGGGGGAGAATACGCAGAATTCGCCGAAAAAATCGCCGTTAATATCTCCAATCCCCTTCCAATCCCTCAACCCTCGGAACCTCCCTTAAAAACCCGTACCTTTGAATTTATCGTAGCAACGATAGAACGTCAGTCTCGTCTATGGGGATTATTTCCTAAACGAGAAAAATGGGTAATTAAAAAGGAAAAAAGGCAAGCAAAAGGCATTGTCCAAAAACTAGCCGAGGGAGTCGAATTGGAATTGATGGAAATCCCCGGCGGCACATTCACGATGGGAACGAAAGACGAGGAAATCGAAAGACTGGTGAAAAAATTTGGTTGGGAAGGATTTAGAAGTGAAAGACCACAACACCGAGTAACCGTTTCCTCTTTCTACATGGGGCGTTATCCTATCACCCAGGCCCAGTGGAGAGCAGTTGCCTCCCGCACGGATTTAAAAGTAGAACGATATCTTAACCCTGATCCCTCTTACTTTAAAGATCCCCCCAAACCCCCCTTAAAAAGCGAGGTTTCCGATTCCCCCCCTTTTGAAGGAGCTAGAGGGGGATCACCGACGCGCTGGGATAGACCCGTAGAACGAGTTAGTTGGTATGATGCCGTCGAATTTTGCGCGAGATTATCGAAATTGACAGGGAAAGAATACCGACTTCCCAGCGAAGCGGAGTGGGAATATGCTTGTCGTGCCGGGACAACCACCCCATTTCACTTTGGGGAAACCATTACCGGGGAATTAGCCAACTACGATGCCAGCAGAACCTACGCTGACGAACCAAAGGGAGAATATCGAGAAGAAACGACCCCCGTGGGACAGTTTCCCCCCAATGCCTTCGGGCTGTACGATATGCACGGCAATGTCTGGGAATGGTGTTTAGATCCGTGGCATGGGACGAAGACAATAATGATAATCGTTATCAAAGCCTATTAATTAGTATAAAAAAACTCTTGACAGATAGACCAAACCGTGTATTGCGGGGCGGTTCTTGGTACCTCAATCCGGATGTCTGCCGTTCCGCTTTCCGCGACTACGGCGACGCCCGCCGCGTCGACAGCTACGACTTCGGTTTTCGGGTGGTGTGCGGTGCTGGGAGGACTTTGTAACCCTTTTTCTCTTTTTTTCCCTTTTTTTCCCTCATTCCCTTTTCTGGAATTTTTTGAGCCAACTATAGTACAAGTGTATTGATTTAGAGGTGGTCAATTATTTAGGGTTTGCGGCAAAAAGTTTTTCGTGGGGACAGGGTGTGGGGTGTGGGGTGTGGGGTGTGGGGTGTAGGTTTTTACCGATTCTGAGGGGGTCAATTACCCAATTTTCAGAGAAAAAGTCCCAGAATTTTCCCCCGATCACTCCCAGAACTGGTACTTTTTGATTGACAAAAAGTCTAAAAGTCTTACCCAACAAGGTTTTTAGATTTATTCAG
>MTBT01000192.1:12317-16210 GCA_002282935.1 Microcystis sp. LSC13-02
TCCCAATCCTATTTTCGCAGCATGAACATCGGACTTTAACAGGTCAAAAGCTTTATTTTAAAAGGGTTTTACCATTATTCAGCAAGCCCTACTTAACTTTAATGATATAATCAGGTTAAGCTGAATAAGCTAAGACGAATTTTAACCGCCTATCCTTAGATTAGCGGAATCTTCTCCAATCCCCTTACTCTTGCCTTTTCTCATCTTAAAAAAACAGGAGATAGGACATTGAAATCGATCGAATTGCGGCAAAAACTAATCAACCAAATTGAGCGGCTGAGTTTTGAAAAACTTCTCGTTTTAGAAAAGCTGATCGAAAGCTTAGAAAGCCACTTACCAGAAACCTCAAAAAATATAGATTCTGCTCTAGAATCTCCAGCTTTAACAAATACTTATTTAGAAGATGCTCCAATCATAGGAATGTGTTGTGGTTTGACATACTCCCACCGTACAATAACCCTAGCATCTGTGTGAAAAAAAGGCCTATCTATGCAACTTTCGCCCCAAGAAAAAGATAAATTACTCATTTTCACGGCGGCACTGCTCGCCGAAAGACGCAAAAATCGCGGTATCAAGTTAAATTATCCCGAAGCGATCGCCTATATTAGCGCCGCCATCCTCGAAGGTGCCAGGGAAGGTCGTAGCGTGGCTGAATTGATGAGTTACGGCACTACTTTATTAACTCGCGAGGAGGTAATGGAAGGCATCCCGGAAATGATTACGGAAGTGCAGATCGAAGCGACTTTTCCCGATGGTACTAAATTAGTTACCGTTCACAATCCCATTCACTAACAGGAGATTTTTAGCAGCTATGATTCCGGGAGAAATTATCACACCATCTGGAGCGATCGAGATTAATGTCGGTCGCGACACCCTGCGTATTTCTGTGGCTAATACAGGCGATCGACCGATTCAAGTGGGTTCCCACTATCATTTTTATGAAGTTAATCAGGCCCTGGAGTTTCAGCGCGAATTAACCAAAGGAACCCATCTGAATATTCCCGCGGGTACATCAGTTCGATTTGAACCGGGAGACACGAAAGAGGTGGAATTAGTTACCATCGCGGGAACTGAAGAAATTTATGGCTTTAATGGTTTAATTAATGGTTCCCTCAAGGGCAAGAAAAAGAAAAAGTAAGGCCTTAACGGAAAAATTATCAGAGTTCGATCGCTCAATTATGGTAAAATCAAGGCAACGATAACTAATTCTTTCCAAGACTATGACGACGGTAAAAATTGGCATCATTGGCGGCAGTGGTTTATATAAAATGGATGCCCTCAAGGATGTGCGGGAAGTATCCCTCGATACTCCTTTTGGTTCTCCTTCCGATGCTTTAATTCTCGGCACTTTAGAGGGAACGGAAGTCGCCTTTTTAGCGCGTCATGGCAGAAATCACCATTTTTTACCGACCGAATTACCCTTTCGAGCTAATATTCACGCTCTCAAACAATTAGGGGTTGAATATATTATTTCCGCTTCGGCCGTTGGTTCCCTAAAAGCCGAAGTTAAACCCCTAGATTTAGTCATTCCCGATCAATTTATTGACAGAACTAAAGAGAGAATAGCGACTTTTTTTGGGGAAGGAATTGTTGCCCACGTTGCCTTTGGTGATCCCGTTTGTCCCCAATTAGCAAACATTTTAGGGGATGCCGTCGCTAGTTTAAACCTACCGGAAGTTACCCTGCATCGCGGCGGTACATACATCTGTATGGAGGGGCCGGCTTTTTCTACTAAAGCGGAATCAAATCTCTATAGAAGTTGGGGGGCAACCGTGATCGGTATGACCAATTTAACCGAGGCCAAATTAGCCCGAGAAGCGGAAATTGCCTACGCTACCTTAGCCCTAGTTACCGATTATGATTGTTGGCATCCTGATCACGATCATGTCACGGTAGAAATGGTGATCGAAAATCTACACCATAACGCTATTAATGCCCAAAAAGTCATCCAAGAAACGGTGCGCCGTCTGGTAGCTAATCCTCCTGTTTCTGCCGCTCATTCTGCCCTTAAATACGCTATTCTTACCCGTCTAGATTCCGTTCCCGTCGCCACTAAAGAAAAATTAGCTCTCTTTTTGAAAAAATATCTTGAAGAGATAGAGAAATAGTAGAAAAAAGTCGTCGATGAATCTAGAAATGGGTCATTTTTATCGCTGTCAACCAGACGATAAATTTGACCCAAATTCTAGGTTATCTCTAGCTTAACTAGGGTCTGCTGAATAATGGTAAAACCCTTTTAAAATAAAGCTTTTGACCTGTTAAAGTCCGATGTTAGTGCAAGAAAATAGGATTGACAAAAAACAAGGGCAACAAAGCCTGAAACTCCTGACTCCTGACTCCTGACTCCTACCCCCACCGAAAAACTTTTTCAGCAGACCCTAACTAGCTAGATATTCTCTAATGTTGCCCTTGCGTTTTCTTAATTTAGCGATCGCTTCTCGTTCGATCTGACGCACGCGTTCACGACTGATATTGAGTCGAACGCCAATTTTTGCTAGGGTGAGGGGCTGCCCATTATCTAAACCAAAACGCAGACAAATCACTTCTTTTTGTTGAGGGGTGAGGTCTGCCATCAGTTTTTCCAAATCCACTTGGAGGGAAGAATAGGCAGTGTAATCTTCGGGGGAAAGTCCCGTATCTTCCAAGAGTTCCCCTAATTCCGTGTCTTGATTGTCCCCCACCTTTAAGTCAAGGGAAAGGGGTTGACGGGACCGTTCCAAGTAGTCTCGCACCTGTTTGGGAGTTAGGTCCAATTCCTCGGCTAATTCAGCAATGGTGGCAGCGCGACCTTTATCTTGAGCTAGTTGACGCTGGGCTTTTTTGATTTTATTTAGTTTTTCGGTGATGTGGATGGGCAGACGGATGGTGCGACTTTTTTCTGCGATCGCCCGGGTGATGGCTTGGCGAATCCACCAATAAGCATAGGTGGAAAAGCGATAGCCTTTGGTGGGATCGAATTTTTCCACACCTCTTTGCATCCCAATGGTTCCCTCTTGGATTAAGTCCAATAGATCGAGATTGCGTTTTAGGTATTTTTTAGCGATGGAAACCACTAAACGCAGGTTCGCTTCTACCATCTTGCGTTTGGCGAAATCCCCTGCCCCCAATTCTCGACGGAGTTGTTCTTCACTAATTTCCGCCGCTTCTGACCACTGGCGATCGCTGGGTTCGCTGCCGAGTTTAGCCATTAGGGATTCCTTGATTTTTTCCAGAAAAATTAATCTTTGCACCTGTTTTGCGTAGAGAATTTCTTCTTCATGGGTGAGAAGGGGAACTCGGCCAATTTCTCTGAGATAGGCGCGAACTGGATCGGTGGGGTTTTTCGAGGTTTTCATGAGTGCGCGTCGGTTGAGGGTTGATATTCAGGGATTGATGGCGTTTTTCAGATCGCTTCCCCAGGGGCAGTTAAGGAGATGCTATCAGGGCTTTTTCTAGTTTTGTAAAGAGAGCAGTGAGTGATCACTCAAGGATATAGAGAAATCTAATTGAAGATTTAATTGCCTCTATAGTCCTTTTTTTGGCTATATATAAAGTTTCTGGGCATAAATGGCAAGCACTAAGAACCTTGGTTATTTAACCAATATTACAACAATCATTAAATATTGTAAAGTTTATGAGAAAAAAATCATCCATCTCAGGAACGCACCGATGAAGAGTAGGTTTGAGTATCCCTACTCATAGATTACCCAAAGGTTTCCGAGCGGGATGCAATCTAGATGACAAAATGAGCAATTTTCTCAGATAGCGATCGCAGAGTGAGCGGTGAGGGGTTTGTACTAAAATGTCCAATACTCAGTTTAAATAGGGTCTGCTGAAAAAGTTTTTCGGTGGGGGTAGGAGTCAGGAGTCAGGAGTCAGGAGTCAGGAGTCAGGAGTTTCAGGCTTTGTTGCCC
>MTBT01000192.1:16236-20426 GCA_002282935.1 Microcystis sp. LSC13-02
TTCAGGTACTTTTTCCCTGAAAATTAGGTAGTTGACCACCTGAAAATCGGTAAAACCCATCCCCCATCCCCCATCCCCCAACCCCCAACCCTCAACCCCCACCGAAAAACTTTTTCAGCAGACCCCAATTAGGGTCTGCTGAAAAAGCCGCTCAGGGAATTATGCTATTAAATGCCAAGAATTTGTCTGGCAATTTTGAACTACTCCAATCCGCTTCGCGCTCGATGGTCGTTTCTGACGCTTAAGTGCTATTTTGGTTTAGTTTGGACGCTAATAGGACCATTAACGATGGTTTGACAGGCTAAACGATAATTTTTGGGTTTTTTCTTCAGACGGCGCTGTTCAAAGTCGGTTTTAGCCGAGAGATTTTCCATACCCTCGACAATTGCCACTATACAAGTACCACACTGACCGTAACCGCCACAATTCATCAATTTACCGCCAAAAGTGTAGATATCAACGCCATTCTGGATTGCTTTCTCTCGTAAATTCGCCCCATCTGCCGCTACCACGATCTTATTCTCTTTGACGAAGTTGATGTTACCCATGACTGTGTTACCCTAAATTTTTGCAAATTAATATTAAAAAATATTAAATTTTTTCGATTGTAACATTTTTGGCTCGCTGTTCTAAATATTCGGCGATGCCAATAGCGATCGCTTTTTTGCCGATAAATTTCCCTAATGCCGCTTTTGTGACCAAATAAGCCACCTGTTCCCCTTGATCGCCCTTTTCCTCACCCCGATTAGCAATGACGGCCTGATAGCCCTTTTCTAGGCGTTTACGGGCGATTTCCAGTAACTCCTCCTGACTGACTCCCTCCTGATACTTGAAAGTCACCATCTCTAAATCGGGAAATTTTTCTCTCACCTTGTCAATCACTTTTTCCGTCGGCACAAAATTAAGATTTAACAGCCCACCACTGGGAATTTTACCAAAAAAAGGGTTTTCTAAGCGATAATCTGCCACTGCTGCCGAAAAAATCCCAAATTTATAATCTTTACTCTCTAATTCTCCCATAACCTTCCCTAGATACTCGTCGTAGGTTTCAATAATTTCATGGGGTAAATAAGCGGGAGGTGTATAGCTGCCGCGTCCGTGGATTAATTGCACCTTTGCCCCGCGCAGGTACAATTCTTCTGCAATAGCGACTCCTAATTGTCCGGTAAAACGATTGGTTAAACGACGAATATTATCGATAATAACGGGTGTGGGTCCACCAGTGACTAAAATCGGCATATTTTTCAGGACAGAATTACTGAGAATCCCACAGGCTGCCACGGTAATCTCTTTTTCTCCGGGGAGATTGTGCTTACCGTAATCATCCCGGGGTGACATAATCTGGACTCCCAAGCGATCGAGAGTTTGCAAAGATTCGGTCAGAATAGCATTATGTAAACTGCCGTGCATGGTGGGGACAAGCAGAATTTTAGTTTTTCCCTTTTCCTGTCGTCCCAAGGCCGAGGCCAAGCATGAAGTGATCACTCCGTCAGCTATTCCGTAACGAAACTTATTAATCGTGTTATAGGTAGCGGGGGCGACTAAATAAAGATCAAAGGGAGATTGATCGCTTAAATGTTCTGCTTTTGCCGTTAATTGGCTAATTACGGGATTAACCGTACTCCATTCCAAAGCTTCCTTAGTGACGTATCTTAAAGCTTCTTCTGAGACAAAAGCCACGACTGTAGCCCCGAATTTACGCAAAGATCGGGCAATTAGCGGCGCTTTCATGGCCGCAATCCCTCCCGTTACCAGTAAAGCAATACGTTTACCCCAGAGATGATGACTTTCTAAGGGTACTTCGCGATCGCTTAATGGCGAATCCGTCGGAGAAGAGAAATTCCAAGTCATAATTTTCAGTGATCAGTAAACAGTAAACAGTAATCAGTGAACTGAAAACTCAAATCTGATATCTGATCACTGATTCGGTTATCCCTATTCGGGATTTGTCTATCTCTGAGCGAGAAACTGGTTATCCTAGTAAATAAAGGGTTGCTTCGGTGTTCTTATGATTGACAAAATTTTAACTAAAGTTCGATCGCTTGCCAAGCCGTTAATCGTCATCGGATTAGTAACAACGCTGATTTTAGGCAATGTTCCCAGTGCTTTAGCGGCATCGGGGGGTAGAATGGGGGGCGGTAGTTTTCGCGCTCCTAGTCGCAGTATTAGCCCTTCTAGAGGTGGTGGTTACAGTTCCCCCGGTTACGGTGGAGGTATTGGTTTTCCCTTCCTTTTACCCTTCTTTTGGGGTGGTGGTGGCGGTGGCTTAATTTCTCTGTTAATCTTTTTTGCTATTGCCAATTTCCTCGTTAATGCTTTCCGTAATGGTGGAGGCAGTGATGAGAATGGTATGGCTGTTGAACCGGGATATGAAACCGTCTCCGTGGCTAAAGTACAGGTGGGTTTATTGGCAAATGCCCGTTATCTGCAACAAGAATTAAATCAAATCGCCCTAACTGTGGATACTAGCACCTCCGAGGGGCGCGTCGATGTCTTACAAGAATCCGCCCTCGCCCTGTTGCGTCATCCGGAATACTGGGTTTATGGTAACGTCGATTGCCAACAAACCAGCCTCAGCAGTGCAGAAGCGAAGTTTAATCAGTGGTCTCTCAACGAACGCGGTAAACTAACGGCGGAAACCTTAACTAATTACAATAATCAACTGCGTCAAGGTTCTCAAGAAAATATTTTAACCGAATCGGCTGGAGAATTAGCTAAAACCGCACCGGAAGGCTATATTTTGGTGACTATTTTCGCTGGCATTGTCGGTAAATTTTCTCTACCCAAAATTAATGATTCCCAAGACTTGAAACAAGCCCTGCAACAAATTGGTAGTATGGGAGGCGATCGACTTTTAGCGGTAGAAGTGATTTGGACTCCTCAAAGCGAGGGTGATATTCTCAGTCAAGATGACATTCTCGCTAATTATCCCGATCTGAAATTGGTGTAATTTGTCGGGTAATAACCCTAGATATTGCCCAAAATCTCCCCGTAAAAGGGAGATTTTTTGATTATTAACGAATTGCTCCCGTGATGGGATTTTTAGGTGTGTTAGCGCACCGTAACACACCCGAAGTTAACCTAACAATATAATTCCTGAATCCACTGCCATTCTTGGGCTAATCCTTCGGCTAAAGAGACTTGGGGATTATAACCTAAGATTGTACGGGCTTTGGTGACATCGGCGGCGGTGTGACGGGCATCTCCCCGGGCGAGTCCTTGATGCGATCGCAAAATCGGTTTACCGATGACTTTTTCCATGGTATCCAAGACATCCAGCAAAACCACGCGACTACCACCACCAATATTAAACACCTCCCCCACCGCTTCCGGCACTAGGGCAGCGGCTAAATTAGCGGCTACAGCATCGCTAACAAAGGTAAAATCGCGGGTTTGTTTGCCATCTCCGTAGATGCCGATGGCTTTACCTGCGATCGCTGCTTGAAAAAACTTATGGAAAGCCATATCGGGACGTTGCCGCGGTCCATAAACGGTGAAATAACGCAAGGCAGTGACGGGAACGTTAAAATTCTGGTGATATAGCCAACAGAGTCTTTCTGCCGCTAATTTGGTGATGCCGTAGGGTGAAACTGGTTGGGGACAAAGGGTTTCGGGAGTCGGCATCGTTTCCGCATTGCCATACACCGAGGAAGTGGAAGCAAAAACCATCCGTTGTAAAGAAGGGGTTTCCTTAGCGGCCTCAAGAATGATTTGAGTGGCATTTATATTCCTTTCGGTATATTGACGAAATCCATCACCCCAGCTTGCTCTGACTCCTGCTTGGGCTGCCTGATGGAATAATACTTCTACTCCTTGCAACAGTTGTCGCCAGTCAAGGGCTTGTATATCCGCTTCAATTAACTTAAATTCGGGATATTTTGCTAGAATATGGGCATTTTTGCGCTTTAAACTGGGATCGTAATAATCGTTAAATTGATCGATACCGATCACCTGATCTCCTTGTTCTAAAAGCTTTTGTGCCAAGTTAGAACCGATAAAACCCGCGACACCAGTAACAATATGAGTAGCCATTTAATCCTAGTCGTTGATATTTTGTATCGATTTTGACACTCCTGGGCCTAAAGGCGCGAGGATTCTTGAAGCTAATCACAGCCCTTTCTGGTTTCCCTTACTTAGGTCTTACACGATTATGTCTGAACCGAACCTACTAGAATATCACTTGCTATCTA
>MTBT01000193.1 GCA_002282935.1 Microcystis sp. LSC13-02
GTTGTGTTAGATAACTTAGGAAGGTATGAACAAGCGATCGCATCCTACGATCAAGCTTTAGAAATTAAACCCGATGACCATGAAGCTTGGAACAACCGAGGGAGTGCGTTAGGTCATTTAGGAAGGTATGAACAAGCGATCGCATCCTTTGATCAAGCTTTAGAAATTAAACCCGATTACCATTATGCTTGGAACAACCGAGGGAGTGCGTTAGGTCATTTAGGAAGGTATGAAGAAGCGATCGCATCCTACGATCGAGCTTTAGAAATTAAACCCGATTACCATGAAGCTTGGTACAACCGAGGGGCGGACATTTGTTCTCTGAGCAAAAATCGCATTTCTACTCCTAGTCTAGAAGCTCTCATTTATCGTAAACCGATAGTAGCCCTTAATGACCGAGAACCCCATCTTTTCGGCCTCCGGGAGGCACTTCCCCACCTCGTTCAAGGATCGCCTCCGTGGGGGCAAATTTATCGCTATCTAGGGGGAGCTTATCTGGAACATTCCCGATATAAAGAGAAAGCTAGTCCCTATTGTCGCGACGCAATCCGACATTATCAAATCGCTTTACCGATTCTCACCGAAAAAGACTTCCCCGAAGATCATTTAAAAATTCTGCAAGGATTGATCCGCGCTCATCTTTCCTTACAGGAAATCACTCAAGCGCGATTCTATCAACAACAGGGACGCGACCTTTTCACCCGACTACGCGCCCAGAAAGGCGATAAACCCGCTTTTGAGGCCAAATTCAGCAGTTTTAGTCACCTAGAAATCGATTTACTGATCGAGGAAAATCATCCCCTAGACGCAATTGAACAGGCAGAATTTTATAAAAATCGTTGCTTGACTTGGATTCTCGATAATTGGCAAGAAAACCCCACCAGTCCCGATTATGCCACTATCCAAAGCCTGACAAGTCCGGATAAGGCGATTATTTACTGGTATCTCAGCGAGGACAATCTCACCACCTTTATTATCACCGCAGACGCTGATCCCGTAATTCTGGAAAGAGAGCAACGTTATCAACAGGCGCGACAGTTTCGGACTTGGTTAACCGAATGGGATAAACAATACCGCGACTATGCTAGTAAAAAAGAAACGGAGAATAAACAAAATCACCCTTGGAGATTGTCACTTAATGACCGTTTTGCCCAATTAAAGCGGATTTTACAGATCGATAAAATTCTCGCACATTTGCCGGTTTCCGTTAATTCCCTCATTCTCATCCCCCACCGGGATCTGCACCGCTTCCCCCTACATACCCTCTTCCCCGAAAAATACACCGCCACCTATCTCCCCTCTGCTCAGGTCGGTTTGCGTCCCCAGTCCGGCGATTTCTCCTATTCTCCCCTCCTCAGTGTCGAAGACCCCAAAACGGAGCAAAAACCCATGGATTTCGCCCAACTGGAATCGGCGATTATTAGCCATATCCTGCAACCGAGCGCGAGAATTAGCCCGAAAAAGGCCTCACGGGAAAATGTCCGCAAAGCCCTCGAAAATGCCTATAAAACCTTCCATTTCACCGGTCACGGCTTTTATGACTCTTTTCGCCCCCAAGCCTCTGCGATCGCCCTTAGCGATGGTTTATTGACTGTCCGGGATATCAACGGACTGAACCTCTCTAGTTACCGTCTCGTCTGTCTGGCTGCCTGTGAAACTGCTCTCACCGGTAAGGATGGCATTACCACCGAATACGTCGGCCTCGTCAGTGCTTTCTTGGCAGCCGGTGCGACTAATGTGGTCAGTACCCTCTGGCCGGTGAAGGAGATTTCTAGCGCTTGGTTTATGATTAACTTCTATCAAAGATTATTAGCGGGTGAATCCCCGGCTCTAGCTCTGAAAAATACACAAAATTGGTTAAAAAACATCACTTGGCAGCAACTAGCTGACTGGATCGAGCAACTTCGGCTACTTCCCTCCCTAATGGAAGGGGTCGATCGACTGGAGGTGAGGGCGGCGAATACTTTGAAGGAAGGCAGTACAATAGGGCTAGATCAACTAACAGAATATAGCGATCCTTACCATTGGGCAGCCTATACCCTGACTGGACAGGACTAAACTTATGGAAATTCCCAAAACAATTATCGATCTTGAAGCGCTGCTAATCGCCCTCGCACAGCAGACTGAACCCTTGCCAGAATATCTACAGCGATCGCTCGAAGCAATTAGACGATTACTAAGGGAAGAACAACCCCAGGCAGCAACACAATTGCGGCAACTTGTCAAGGGTTATCCTCCCCTAGAAAAAGCTTATAAAAAAGCGATCGAAGAATTAGACGCAGCCTATGCTAACCAAGAACGCACCAAAAGTTTAAGCGTCATTTTTCCCGATAGTTTAGATTTCGAGACCATATTTATTAATGATGTTATTCCTAGCCAAGATTGGGTAAAAACTGCCCAAAAATTAGCCCGATTCCCCCTTGATAGGGGGGGTGCTACTTCTTCTCGATTTTGGGATAAAGCCGATCGCCTGATGGTGGTGACGGTGGGAGGTGCGGCCCTAGGGGGAGCGATTGCGGGAGTTTACGGCGCGTTTATTGGTGCGATATTAGCGGCGGGCTGCGGATGGTATATTACCTTTAGAAAAACAAAATCAGCATAAATTTTTGATGAAGATTGTTAACATTGAAAACTTTCTTTTGTTAATCGGAACCTTGGTCATTACCGCAAGCGTGGCACTGGTTACAAAAAAACAGCCAAGACGGGGAAACAATAAATCTTATCTAGAAATTCTTTTCGTTTCTGGGTTGAGTTTATCGGCTGTATTGGCAATGTCTAAGGTGGTCTATAAAGTGTTAACCGATGAAAATTTTCAGAATTGCCTTGGCTCGGATAGTCAAATCCTTCTTTTGTTAGCGGCTCTTCTCGGTATCTATATTTCTATTAAAGAGATTTGGAAATTATTTGAAGCGAACTAATAGGAATACCAGCTTTATCCATATCCAAAAGTTATACTAAATTCTGTTGAGAAGGTGTAGAATGGGGGCGTTGGGTTTCATGCTTCAATCCAACCTATGTTCTATAAACATTATCAGTAAACCCCAAAAAAAAGGAAGCTAAATCATGAAAATTACTATCGATATTCCCGATGAATTGCTTCAACATTACAACTACAATAATCTTCCCCGTGAAATTTTAGAGGCTTTGGTGGTGCAGGCCTACCGATCGGAAAAAATCACCAGTGCCGAGGTCGGACGTATTTTAGGTCTATCTTCTCGTTGGGTGGTGGATGCTTTTTTAAAAAACCATGATACCGATTTACATTACGATGAAGTCGATCTAGAGAGCGATCGCAAGACTCTTCAGCAACTTCGCAACAAACACGATCATAGTCTTTTATGATAGTCGTTTCTGATACCTCACCTATCAACTATTTACTGCTCATTGACCAGATCGACCTATTCCCCCGCTTATTTGGACAGATTATCATTCCCGATGTGGTTCGCGGTGAAATGCTTGATGCAGATGCACCGGCCATTCTTCAGCAATGGATTGTTAAAAAACTAAACGAACCTTCAGTCCGATCGCAATTAACCCCAAAGAAGTCAAAAATCCCCCTTCAGAACCTCGTGACACTAATAACTAATAACTGAATAAAACTACATTCCCATAATTTCGTAACCGGAATCTACATAAATAATCTGTCCGGTAATACCACTGGAAAGATCACTGGCTAAAAAAGCGGCCGTATTTCCCACCTCAATTTGTGTCACCGTGCGATGTAAAGGCGCGATTTCTTCCACATGATGGATCATATCAAGAATTCCCCCCACGGCCGAAGATGCTAAGGTGCGAATTGGACCGGCAGAAATACCGTTAACTCGGATCTTTTGGCCACCTAATTCCGCGGCTAAATAGCGAACACTCATTTCTAAACCAGCTTTTGCTACCCCCATTAAATTATAGTTAGGAATTACTTTTACACCGCCGAGATAGGTAAGAGTGATAATACTTCCCCCTTCCGTCATCAAAGGTTTAGCCGATCGCGCTAGACGGGTTAGGGAAAAAGTGCTAATATCTAGGGACTTAGTGAAAGCTTCCCGAGGAATGGCGGTAAAATCGCCCGTTAAACCCTCTTTATCGGCAAAAGCGAGACAGTGAATCAAAATATCCAGTTTACCCCATTTTTCCGCCACTGTAGCGAAAGTATCTTCTACCTGTTGGTCATTTTGGACATCGCAGGGGACATAAAAAGCGGGATTAAGTTCATCGGCCAATTCTCGCACTTTTTTCTCAAAGCGGCCTTTTTCGTCGGGGAGATAGGTGACACCGATATTTGCACCAGCTTGATGGAGTTGTTGGGCAATTCCCCAAGCGATCGAGCGATTATTGGCAATTCCTGTCACTAGGGCGTTTTTTCCCGTTAAATCTAACATAGTTCTCGTTTCTCTTACAAAAATCTCCCCAATAGCCGACCCCAGCGAGATTCGGTATAATAGGGATACAGATAAGGGGGCAGCAATGATCACCCCTTCCCCATTGTCTGGCAAAAAGCGCCCAAAACTTTTCCCAGTTTAGGCAGCGGTTATGTTTAATAGAGGTGACACTCGTTGCATAATAAAAACAATTTTCCCCTTTTTTGGATGTGAGATGGACTTATCATTAATACAAGATAAACCCCTAGCAGATGTGTTCCGTCGAATCGGCAGCGGCAATTTCCCCCCGGTGGTGGAATTGTTCGAGCGTGGCAAAACTATCTTTTTCCCGGGAGATCCGGCCGAAAGAGTCTATTTTTTGCTTAAAGGAGCGGTTAAGTTATCGCGAGTCTATGAAGCGGGAGAAGAAATTACCGTGGCTCTACTGCGGGAAAATAGCGTCTTTGGTGTGCTATCCTTACTCACTGGTCAGCGATCGGATCGTTTTTATCATGCCGTGGCTTTTACTCCGGTAGAATTACTCTCGGCCCCGATCGAGCAGGTAGAAAGGTCCCTCCGCAATAATCCCGATTTATCAATGTTGATGTTGCAGGGGTTGTCCTCGCGGATTCTGCAAACGGAAATGATGATCGAAACCTTGGCTCACCGGGATATGGGTTCACGTTTGGTCAGTTTTTTATTAATTCTCTGTCGTGATTTTGGGGTTCCCACCACCGATGGCATCCGGGTTGATCTAAAATTGTCTCACCAAGCGATCGCAGAAGCGATCGGTTCTACCCGCGTCACTGTCACCCGTTTATTGGGAGAGCTGCGGGATCAAGAAATGGTCTCAATTTACAAGAAGAAAATTACTGTCCATAATCCCGTCGCTCTCAGTCAACAATTTACTTAAATTCTGGATGACTAGCGCTTATATTTTAGTTTTGGCCATCGTGGTTTTAGGTGGTCTGATAGCGGCGGTTGGCGATCGCATAGGGAGTCGTATCGGTAAGAAAAGGATGCGTTTATTTAATCTGCGTCCGAAACAAACCGCAACTTTAATGACGATTGTAACGGGAATTTTGATCGCCGGTTCGACTTTAATTGTCTTGTTTGCTTCTAGTAAATCCCTGCGTCAAGGGGTTTTTGAACTGGATCGTCTTTTAAATGAACGTCGTGCCGCTATTAAGGATTTGGAAAGTCAGGTAAGAAAAACCACCGAACAAAAAAATCAGGTGGAAAAGGCTTTAAAAACGGCTAAAAGTGAACAGATAGCTGTGCAGAAACGTCTAGAGGTTCTTAACAAAAATTATCAAGCTTCTCGTCAACGTTTGCGATTAGTTTCGGGACAGTTGGAAAAGTTTCGTAAGGAAGTGGCTAATTTAAACAATGAACGAGTCATTTTAACTAATCAAAAGGCACAGTTAACCAGTCAACGGGAGCAATTGTTCCAACAAAAATCAATTCTTTCTAGTCAGATAAATCAACTACAAACCACCGTTCAAGTTAGAGATAAAGAGTTGGCTAATCAACAAAAGTTATTAACAGCTAGACAAGCGCGACTTCAACAGTTAGAGACTCAACAAAAAACCCTACAGCTAGAAATTGATCGCCGGGATCAACGTATTGGAGAACTCGATCGTTCGATTGTGGATAAAAATTTAGCTTTGGAACAGCGTGAGGGAAAATTAAAAGATTTAGAAACCCAAATGGCTTTTCTTAAGCGGGAAGTGGAAGTTTTAGAACAATACTATCAAACCTATCAAGAATTGCGGGAAAAACAAATCGCTATTTTCCGGGGACAGGTATTATCTTTTGGAGCTTTTCGTATTGTTGATCCCCAAGCTATTGTCGCTGTTATTGATAAGTTATTGCGAGAAGCGAATATAAATGCTATCCGTGCTACCCAACCGAATCAGCCTAATTTTGACCAGCGTTTAATTAAGATCACAAAAGCACAGGTAGAACAGTTAAGTCAACAATTACAGGACGGTAAAGAATATGTGGTGAGAATCCTTTCAGCAGGTAATTATGTCTTAGGAGAAAGCGAGATTCGTGTCTTTGCTGATGTGGTTCCCAATCAAAGAGTTTTTGAGGAGAAACAGGTAATCGCTGCCGTTTCTATCGATCCCCAAAATATGACAGAAGAAGACCTACAAAAGCGCTTAGATTTACTTTTAGCTTCGGCTCAATTTCGCGCTAGAAGTGCGGGAGTTTTAGGGTCAATTCAAGTGGAAGATGGGTTATTAACTACGGTAGTTAACTTTATTGGTCAAGTCAAAAAGTCGGGTAATTCTATCGAGACACTTGAGGCAATTGCTGCTAGTAAAACGAATACATCTGGACCTTTAACTTTGCGTTTAGTAGCGGTAAAAGATGGTAAAATTGTTTTTAGTACGTCTTCTTAAAAGATAGCTAAAGTTAGGAGTTGAGATTAAAATCAATTCCTTCGTAAATATCGGCAAGATTTAAGCTAATTCCTAAGGAATCCAGAGAGATAATTCCCCTAGCTGGGATGTATTCTTATCACCTCGATCATAACTGGAGGTGGAAGGTGATAAAACTTCGATAATTAGACAGGGATTTAAAATTTCATCGTTGCGATTATCACTAAATAATGGTTCCCCCGCAATGATCATTAAATCTGGGTATAAACCGCGATTATACTGGGGTATCCATAGTCGCAAATCACTGGGAAAGACTTCATAAATAGTTTTCCTTAAAGCATTGTCTAACAAGCGAATTAAATTGCGTACCAGTCGATTATGATTGATGCTTCCCCCCGTCATCTCGATAATTTCCCCGTCGTGATATTCGTGTTTAGTTTCTGCGCTAGTTTCTAAATTACGATATTCTTCTAAGCTGAGGGTTTTGGTAGGAGATCGAGTTAGCATTTTCTCTGTCACAGAATTTTTAATCCTCCTGATTATAACCTAGATCATAGAAAAAAGGTTATCATTCATAAATTATTCCTCAATTAAAATCAATTCCTTCGTAAATATCGGCAAGATTTAAGCTAATTCCTAAGGAATCCAGAGAGATAATTCCCCTAGCTGGGATGTATTCTAACGAAATTTATCACCTCGATCATAACTGGAGGTGGAAGGGGATAAAACTTCGATAATTAGACAGGGATTTAAAATTTCATCGTTGCGATTATCACTAAATAATGGTTCCCCAGCAATGATCATTAAATCTGGGTATAAACCGCGATTATACTGGGGTATCCATAGACGTAGATCGCTAGATTGAAGACGATAATTAGTTCCTCTTAAAGCTAATTTTAGCAGGACAATCAGATTAATGAGAATACTATTATGATTGATGCTTCCCCCTGTCATCTCGATAATTTCCCCGTCGTGATATTCGTGTTTAACCTCGGCTATAGTTTCTAAATTACGATATTCTTCTAAGCTGAGAGTTTTGGGGGGAGATTGAGTCAACATTTTTCTAGATTAGAGCTTCTTTTATTTAATCATAACACAATTAATGCTACCTATTTAATGCTAATTCCCCTTGCAGAAAATCAATAAATTGTCTAGCAGTTCTTCCCGATCGCCCATTATGTTGGGTTGCCCATTGTTTGGCACGAAATTCTAAGTCTTCTAAGCTAATTTTTAATTTAGCTAAACCTGCTAAATGACGCACTATTTTTAAATATTTTTCTTGATTAGCAGGTTCAAAAGTTAGGGTTAAACCAAAGCGATCACTAAAGGATAATTTTTCTTGTACTGTGTCCCAATTATGCACTTCATCCCCATCTTTTGGTCGGGGTCGATCGGCAAAAAACTCTCTGACTAAATGTCGGCGATTAGAAGTGGCATAAACTACGACATTTTTCGGTCTAGCGGTGATGCTTCCCTCTAAAACAACTTTTAAAGCTTTAAAAGCTTCATCGTCTTCTTCAAAGGATAAATCATCGACAAAGATAATAAATTTTTGTGGCAAATCTCGCAGGATTTCAATAATTAATGGTAGGTCTTTTAATTGCGATTTTGCCACTTCAATTAAGCGCAATCCCTGACTATGATATTTTTGCAATAATCCCTTGACTAAAGAGGATTTTCCTGAACCACGGCTGCCATAGAGTAAGACATTTAAAGCGGGATAACCTGCCAATAAAAACTCAGTGTTTTTAATCAAGGTTTCCTTAGGCATTTCATAACCGACTATTTCTTGAATCTGTACGGGATCGGGATGAGTAATTCCTTGTAATCTGCCTTCTTGCCACCTTAAAGCTTGATAACGGGCAAAAATTCCTGTACCACATTCGCGATAATAATCGGCTAAATCTTCGACTAATTCCGTCCAATCTGAACTGGAATGCAGGAAACTTTCTAATTTATTGTCCACTTCCCAAGCGGGGAAAATTAGAAATTTAATTTGTTCAAAAACTGTCGAACTGCTTAGGCTATAAATGCTAGAGTTATAAAGAGAATGGAGGATAGATAAATCCTGTTTAACGCCATCAATTAAAGATTCGGGTAACTCCCAAACACTTTTTTTCTGTACCTGTTGACTAAAGGGATTATCATCTAATAAAATTTGTTCGACTAGAAAATCATTCCAACTGATATTTTTAGATGCTAAAGCTTGAAAACATTGACCATAAGCTTTGAGAAAATCGGCAACATTATCCGTAGATAATAGGGTAATAAATGCCTGGCCAATAGCATTATCAAAAACCCCTTGATACAAAACTAACAAGCTGACTTTTTTGTAAATTTCAGAGTTCATTTTTAATTCTCCATTAATAACTAACTAATCCGATTTAATAATTGCCGCCTTGTAGCCGAGGGAATGCCAATCAGTTATCATTCTATCAAGATAGGGCGATATCTGCAAGATTAAGCTTAAAAAGGGAAAAATGCCTACCGACTAATTCCGGGGATTTCTTGAATTGATTCTCAGTTATCTTCATGGTGAGGTGCAAAGTTTTCGTTTTGGGGAGACGGTCGATGATACCCTGTCAGGTTACACATCATCTTGAGGAGAAACGCTATATTTGATAAAATTTAACCAATCTTGGATTTCCTGTCCTAACCAGAGACATTCATCCTCGCGGAGATTCTGACCGATAAGATAATAATTTTTAGCCGTCCGCAGACGAATCTGATAGTTACCTTCTGTGCCGTTGCTATGGAGAAAAATACCCCATAAATCTTGAGTTTTAAAAGCAAATTTTTTGTAGATAAAATTGAAGACTTTATATTTAATTAAAACTTCTTGAGGGGTAAGAATTAATTGCATCTCCCGCAAACAAATAAAATCAATTAGAGCTATAATAAAGGTAAGAATCGGGGAGATAAAAACAGTGACAGTAAGGACAATCGCCAAAGACCAGAGGGTAGCTGCATCGGAAGGTAGCTTAATTTTTGGGGGTAAATTAATCTCTAAATTATCCCGGTGTTTAGCAATACGGATGGAACTGTGGGGAGGTTTTGGTAATTTCTTAGGATCGACTAAACTTGATGCTTGGCGATAGTAGGGATGTTGGAGAAATTTCAGAGCTTCTCTGGCACTTTTAAACCGCTTTTCTACCGCTATATCGGTTATAGTTTCTAACCAATCGCTTAAATCATCATCGATTGTCACCAGTTGGCGAAATTGAATTTTAGAGTTGCGGTGGGGCAATTCTATGGGGACAATTCCCGTCAATAAATGAATTAAAGTCATACCTAAGGCATATAAATCAGAACTGGGAACTGCCCGGCCCCAAAATTGTTCTAGGGGTGCATAACCACTCGTCCCCACCACAGTAAAAGTAACTCCTGTTACTGCACCGCGGGACTGGACTGCCCCAAAATCTACTAAATAAACGTTATTTTCTGAGTTAATAATTAAATTACTAGGTTTAATATCTCGATGTAATACTGGGGGCGATAATTCGTGCAAATAAATGAGAATTTCGAGAACTTCTTGGGCAATAGTCCGAATTACCGTAGCGGTGAAACGTTGCCCCCTTTCTAAGCGATCGCTTAGGGATTCTCCTGGTATATAATCTTGTACAAGCACAAACCAAGGAATCCCGTCACCTTGATTTTTATCGAGGGAAAAATAATCGCGATAGCGGGGAATACGGGGATGATGGAGAGAAGCTAAGACGGCTGCCTCCCGTTCAAATAATTTTAATTCTTCCCACTCCATCTGGGGACTAAAAGCGAGGAGTTTAATAATTACTGATTCTTGGGATAATACATCGATAGCTAACCAAGTTTGACGACCGATAGCGGTATTGCCTAGGCGTTGTTGCAGTTGGTAACGTTCAGCTAAAAGAGAATCAGAAGTAAAGGTCATAGTGGCTTTTCCCTTATTTAGACCGGTTTTTTGTCAGGAAAACTGCTGTCTGGTACTAATTAATATCGATTTGTTTTTTGGCTGTCCAACAAAGGGCGATTCCTTTTTCTTTATAGGAAGATTCTCCGACAAAGATAGGATATAATTCAGATTCCCCACGATGGATAATTTCCTGACCATCAAATCCTAGAAAAATCGGTTGATTAGGTTGAATTGCCTGATAATCTCGTTGAAGAATCTCAGGATGTAACATGGCTTTAATTTCACCCTGTTCATCCCTAGGATAATCGATCGAGCCTAAACGTTGGTAAACTATTAGGGATTCGCTGAAAGTATCGAGATGGGCTGCCAGATAATTTTCCTGTTCGATATAGTCTAGGATTTGATAGATAAGTGTTTCGGTTTGACGAAAAAGATAGGGACAGATGATACCATGGTCAATTGGACCGATTTCTAGGGTAAAAGCTAGGGGACAAATTCCTTTCAGAAAATGATTTTCTTCCTCGCTGACGGGATGATAAATTAAGCGCACCTCAGGATTAATTTTAGTCAGATAGGTAAAGAGTTTTAATAGCCAAGGATGGGGGTTAGAATAAATAATCGCCAGCATCATGTTAGATGTGGTGCTGTGAATATCTATTAATAAATCGATGGATTTTTCTCGGATTTCTTTGACTATTTTTTTAGCTCGTTTTTGTTCGTATTGCTGACAATCGGGATTAACTAAATCTTTTTGGTTAAAACAACGATTTAAATCCGTATCGATATATCTAACCCGTTGCTTTAGGGCTAAGGGATTAGCGATGAGACTGTAGGATTGAAAACTGCTGCGAGCAATAAGATTAGGTGAGTTTTGCAGATATTCAACCAAATAAGCGGGAGTTAGTTCATTGCCATGCACACCTGCAATTAAAGCCAGATTTTTAATAGTAGTTTTCTGCTCGATCATTTTTTATAAGTTTTGAGAAGTTGTAATTATTTATCTAGGTCAACATTGCCCTAGATAAATAACAATTATAAGTCTTAAAAAAGGGGAGTCAGGAGGGGCAGGTTGGGTGCGTCTCACATTTGCAGAAATACCAACAATCAGCAATTATCAGTGACTCTTAAATTGGTACAAAAATATGAACAATCGCCTGTAAGCATCTCACAGTTAAGCTAATGCGCGGGGGGTTTGGGGGGTAGAACCCCCCAAAAGCTTGGATTGATTGATAAAATCGGAAGTAATACCCAATTTTAGCAGAGAGTTTCCCTTTAAAAATCCCAGCTTAGTAGATTTACAAAAATGAGATGCACCAAGCAGGTTTACCAACCCACCCCTATAACTGATTTAGAAAAACCAACCGTAGGAATGAAGGCCTTTACCTAAAAGATTCACCCCCAAATAACATACCCAAACCACAACAAAACCACTGGCCGCTAGAATAGCTGGTTTTCTGCCCTGCCATCCCCGGGTAATGCGCGCATGGAGATAAGCGGCAAACACTAACCAAGTGATTAGCGCCCAAGTTTCTTTCGGATCCCAACTCCAATAGGAACCCCAAGCTTCATTCGCCCAAACTGCCCCGGCGATGATACCGATAGTGAGAAGGGGAAAACCGAGACCAATGACGCGATAACTGATATTATCGAGGGTTTCCGCCAAGCTAAGACGTTGGGGCGAAAGAGTCGTCATCGCTGTTAAGGTGGGAGTTAAAAGGGCGGTTGGGCCACCGTTAGCCGTTTCCAGGAAAATTGGGGCAGAAAGAGTGGTAGATAACTTATTTTGGAGACGATAGGCTCCCGTACCCACGGAACTGCCTTTTAACTCGATATTTTGACCTCTAGTGACGATCAGAAAAGCGATCGCCATCAGGGAACCCACCATCAAAGCAGCATAACTTAACATCATGACGCTAACGTGCATCATCAACCAATTCGATTTTAAAGCCGGAACCAAGGGTGCCGAAGTTTGCATTTCCCCGGGTAAGGACAAAGTGGCAAAAGCGGTAATCACCATGGCTACAGGAGTCGTCACCACCCCCACCAGGCGACTGCGGCTAGTGTACTCAGCAATTAAATGAACGGCAGTTACACCCCAAGCGAGAAAGAATAAAGATTCGTAAAGATTGCTAATGGGGAAATAACCCGCTTCTAACCAGCGCGCCCCCAATAAAGCGGCGATACAGAGGTTAGCGATGGCCACTCCCGTGCTGCCTAAGCCAGGTAACAAAGGTATGGTAGGAAAGGCTGCCCCGGCCCAATAAACCAGCATGGTTAAAAACAGGACTAAAAAAGAAGTGTTATCGAGAAAGTTCTCTAAGCTAACTAAATTCATGGGATTTCTCTCGTTTGTCGCTCGCTCGCTACCAAGTATTCCATCCTCTATCCTATCCCATCGGTAAGGCGATCGAGACAGGGAATTGTTAGCATGGACTTTGCATTTTCACTCTCACCCACCCTAAAAATTATGGCTAATCAAGAAGATAATAAATTTTCCTGGTCGCGTTTGCCTCTGTTCGGCAAAATCCTGATCATTTGTTCTGGTGTTGCCGCTTTAGGCTATTTTTTTATCCCTCGTCCCTCAGAATTGTCCAATATTCCCCTCGAACCCTACAGCGAATTTATCAGTAAAGTGGAACGGGGCGACATCAGTAAGGTCAGAATTGGCAATCAAGTCATCTTTTATCAATTAAAAAATCCTTTAGAATCCCTGCCTATTCCGGGTAATCCCCCCGTTAATCCCCCAGAATCAAGTAATCCCTTTCACGGTGATTCTAGTTCTCTGGGCAGCAAAACAAGCAGTAATCTAGTCTCCGGACGAGTTTTTGCCACGATTCCAGTCGATAACCCCCAATTACCCCAACTATTACAGCAAAAAGGCGTAATCTTCGAGGCGATTCCCGTGGCCGCAAACAGTTGGATCACCACTCTCCTCGCTTGGGTGGTTCCTCCCTTAATTTTAGTCGCCGCCATGCAGTTTCTGTTCTATCGCAACGATGACACCCGTAAATCGCTGCTTTTTAATAAAAATCTCGCTAAAGTTTACGGAGACGACGAAAAATATCCGATTACCTTCAGTGATGTGGCCGGGGCCGAGGAAGCAAAAACCGAGTTAAAGGAAATTGTCGAATTTCTCAAGGATGCCGAGCGCTTTAATAAAATTGGGGCGCGTATTCCTAAAGGTGTTCTCTTAGTCGGACCGCCGGGGACGGGAAAAACCCTCTTAGCAAAAGCGGTCGCGGGAGAAGCGGGAGTCACTTTTTTTAGCATTTCGGCCTCGGAATTCGTGGAGTTATTTGTCGGTACTGGGGCAGCCCGGGTGCGGGATCTATTTGCCCAAGCGAAGAAAAATGCCCCTAGCATCATTTTTATTGATGAATTGGACGCGATCGGTAAATCGAGAAGTTCGGGATCGGGAACTAGCGGCAGCAATGATGAGCGCGAGCAGACTTTAAACCAACTTTTGACAGAAATGGACGGTTTTAGCCCCAAAGAAGCCGTCGTCATCGTTTTAGCCGCCACCAATCGCCCAGAGACTCTTGATGCCGCTTTATTGCGTCCGGGGCGCTTTGATCGCCAAGTTCTGGTGGATCGTCCCGATTTAGCGGGAAGATGGGCAATTTTGCAAATATACGCCGAACGAGTCCAGATGGGTGAAGATGTTAACCTCAAAGCGATCGCCACCCAAACGCCCGGTTTTGCCGGGGCCGATTTAGCCAATCTCGTCAATGAGGCTGCTCTCTTGGCTGCCCGTAATAATCGGGAAAAAGTCAGTCAAATTGATTTTAAAGAGGCGATAGAAAGAGTTATCGCCGGTTTAGAAAAGAAAAGTCGGGTTTTATCGGAAAAAGAAAAGAAAATCGTCGCTTATCACGAAGTTGGCCATGCTTTAGTCGGTGCAGTTATGCCGGGAGGTGGTCGGGTGGAGAAAATTTCCATCGTTCCCCGGGGTTTATCCGCTTTGGGTTATACCCTGAAAATTCCCACGGAAGACCGTTTTTTGATGACAGAAACCGAATTTAAAGAACAAATTACTATGTTATTGGGCGGTCGGGCAGCCGAAGAATTAATCTTTGACAGTGTGACTAATGGCGCTTCCGATGATTTACAAAGGGCGACGGATATTGCTGAAAGAATGGTGACAATGTATGGTATGAGTAAATCCCTCGGCCCCCTAGCCTACGATAAAACAGGACAGGCTAATTTTTTAGGTAATAATCAGGGTAGTCCCAGGCGTTCGATCGGGGAAAATACGGCCAAAGCGATCGATGAAGAAGTTAAACAAATTATCGACGCTAGTTACCAAAAAGCCCTAGCAATTCTCAGTCACAACCGCAATTTATTAGAGTCGATTACCGCTAATCTTTTGACCACCGAAGTAATCGAAGGAGAAGAATTGCAAGAATTCTTAAATCAAGCGCAAATGGTCTGATCAATCCTCGTAAATAGGGTCTGCTGAAAAAGTTTTTCGGTGGGGGTAGGAGTCAGGAGTCAGGAGTCAGGAGTCAGGAGTTTCAGGCTTTGTTGCCCTTGTCAAAAGCTTTATTTTAAAAGGGTTTTACCATTATTCAGCAAGCCCTAAATAGGGTTTGCGGCAAAAAGTTTTTCGTGGGGACAGGGTGTGGGGTGTGGGGTGTGGGGAAGTGGGGAAGTGGGGAAGTGGGGAAGTGGGGAGAACAAAGCTGCCTTTTGCCTTTTGCCTTTTGCCTCTCCTCATAACTAGGGTCTGCTGAATAAATAGTCGAGAATATCTAACTTAAGGAGAAGACAGAATCAAAGCATTGGAAAACTGATATTTCCCTGCTTTGACGGTTAATTTGCCCTCTTTCCATCCCAAAGAAACGGGAGAGTTATCTCGACTTAAACTGTTATAAAGGGCGAAATTTTTTGACCAATCGTGCTTTTGACCGTTACGAATTAACATCGGCAGTAGATTGATTTGATTATAGGTAAATTGTAAACTCTGCCCTTGACTGCCTTTAAATAAAACCCTGCCTTGATTAATTTGAGTTAAATTTACTTGACTTTTTTGCTTAAATATGCTCTTGAAATTCTCATAACTACCCTGGGTTGCCGCTTCCCCCACTTCCAGGACAAAACCCGCATAATTGTTACCTGTGGGTAAAGCTTGGTAGGTATTATCATCGGGATAAGGGGAATTAGGAATCTCGATTATTTCAGGAGAAGAAAGATTTATTAATCTCAGGGCTAACCAAGTTTTTTCTAATTGAATAAACCAGATATTATCATCTTTTTCTACCTTGGCAGTTTTCGTTAATTGCCAGAAAAAAGCTTGGTCTGCTGGTCGTAACCAGATTAAAAGATTACGATATTGTCCGATTTCATCCCCGGGATTTTTGCCCGGTTTTACGCCATTTTTGCCAGTGTTAGCCACAAAAAAATCCACACCTTTATGTTGATTAAAGGCCATTAATTTAAACGGGGCCACATCGCCATCGGGGAAAGTTCCCACCAGACTACCCATTTGATAACTAGCCCCGATAAATTGAGTTTCCCAATAACCTGGACTTTGATTATTGCCCGGTTTCCAGTTTTCATACAGGGGTTTACTGGCGAGAATTTCTACCGGTTTATTAAAGTTTTTTCGGGCTAATTCCACCACTGCTAAAGGAGGACGATAACCACTGGTAATTAGATAAAGAGAGTCCAATTCCGGGCGATTATTGGGGACGGGAGTATCACCAAAGTATAGCCAAAAAGTGCGGGATGCGTGCGATCGCATTACCCCATGGCCATCACCATAATCGCGTTTTACAGGACCCCCCCAACCACCGCGATAATATTTAACACTAGCGGCCATGGATAACCAATCTAAGGCCATTTTTGCCCATTGTTTAACTTCCGTATCTTGAGCAAAATCGTAGAGATTGAGATAGGGAGCAAAGGTATGACCGTGATAAACTTCTGAATCCCATTCTCCCATACCGATGTTATATAAAGCTGAAACGTAACGCTTAATTTTACTTTTATAAATTTGACGAGTTGCTTCATTTCCGGTTTCTTCGGCCATCAGATAAACCGATGTTTCGCGCATCGCTCGCAGGTTATCAGTATTGCGACTATCTACCCATAAACCCCGTCTTGTTATACTCCAATCATTACCCGTTCCTTGGCCAGTACCGTGGATAGGATGGGGTCGTTGTAAAGGGTCGGTTTCTGTCCAAATTTTCGCCGCATTATACATTCTCTGACGATAAACTGGATCGAGATACTTTCCGAGAAGAAAATACTTTCTAATTTGTCCTTTCAGGGTAAAAGAAAAATAATAATCTATATAATCAGTGTGGGCCTGTTCCCGTTTTTGTGGGTCATCCTGCTGCAGGAAATCTAGGGCTTTTTGCCGGTTTCCTGCCAAGAAATCAAACATGGCCATAGGATAGGATCTTTTCTCGTTTTCTCCCCACAAATTGCCATAACTTTCTGCCTTAGCAAAATGGTTAATAACTTGCTTGGCCCTTTGTTGAAATTCTGCCTCTAATTCCGGTGTCCAATCGTTAAGATATTGGGGGTTAACTTCGGCAACAGGGAAGGGAGCGATCGAGTTTTGAGAAACAGAATAGAGGGAATTAAAGCCAATAGTAAATAGGGCAATTATTACCGCTAAAATTAGATATTTAATTCTAGATCCAATCGTCATCTTCGGCAAATTCATCGATGTTTCCTTGATTTTCTGGGGACTGAGGTTGATTTTCTTTATCTAATTGTAAAGGAACTGGTTCAGGAGGGATAATTTCTGGTAATAATTCTTCGGGTTTTTGACCATCTACCTCCACCACAATCATTTCTGTGACGGGAAACCAAAGTATACGGCCTTGATCGTCACAAACCGTCAGCGATCGAGATTTATCTGGATTCTCCATTGCGAAGAAATCTCCTAACATTTTGGTGGGTAAAATATTCTTACTTTCACCCCCACTAACTCCTAAGAATATATATTCGTTACCTGTGGTTAAATGTTGGACAATAATCGCCATAGTTAAAAAATTCAGTCAATGAAATGTGGTTCTTCGTTACTTGGTATGGTTCGATAGGGTGGCATAAATCGACTAAATCCTTATCTGGTAAGAGATTTAATTGATTAGTTCGCTCTGCCAAATGTCTTTCTCTATAAGAGTTTCATTCCTTATAATCCTGTCCGTTGCATAGGACAAACCGAAGAACCTGAAATGTACTTATTGATAGTTGACTTTTGAATGGTAGCTTTCAGCCTTAAGCTTTCCACTGATAACTGATAACTGATTACTGATTACTGCTTAACTTGACTGCCGTGACTGCGGGGATCGGTTTGACCAGCGCCCACAAGAACATTAAAATCAGAAGTCTGTCCGGTAGTGGTGGCATAGGGTAGGGTAGAATTAGTTAAAAGTGCTTCTAAATTAGCAGTTAAAATTGATTTTGGCTGTTCTCCAATCGCTTGGGCAACTGGTTGTCCTTGATTATTTAAAAAGACAAAATGGGGAATACCATCCACACGATAACGGAGAATTTCCGGCAACCATTTATTATTATCAACGTTGAGCATGACAAAATTAATGGCATTACCGTATTGTTTTTTAATTTCGGCAATTTCAGCGGCCATCGCCTGACAACTGGTACACCAATTAGCATAAAATTCTGTCAGGGTGGGTTTACCATTGCTGAGGGCAAGATCGAAAGGTGTCGCTTTTTCCGCTTGCGCTTCCAAAGATACAGAACTAGCGGTGGTTTGAAACCCCAAGAAAATCGCTACACTAAGAATAACTGCCGTTACTGCCAGCAGCAGATTTCTGATTTTATTGGTGGGTGTGGTGGCTGTCATGGATAGTCTCTCAAAAATTATTCCTATCCTATCCTATCCTCATGAAAAAACGCGTTACTCTCACTTTTCCCAAAAAAGCCGTCCATATGCCCGTTACCTATCGACTGGCGAAGGATTTTAACGTCGCCGCTAATATTATCCGCGCCCAAGTTGCCCCCAATCAAGTGGGAACATTAGTATTAGAATTATCGGGAGATATCGATGAGTTAGAAGCGGCGATCGAATGGTTACAATTACAAAATATTGGCGTTTCCCAAGTTAGTCGCGAAATCGTCATTGATGAAGAAAAATGCGTCGATTGTGGGTTATGTACGGGAGTTTGTCCCACGGAAGCTTTAACCCTTGATCCCGAAAGTTTTCGTCTTAAGTTTTTGCGTTCCCGTTGTGTGGTTTGTGAACAATGTATCCCCACTTGTCCCGTGGCGGCAATTTCCACAAACTTGTAAAGTAGCAGTTATTAAATTAATTTTTTTGCCGATTTAAATAATAGCCATCTCTGGAGATTTTAAGCCTTCATTTGTCTCCAACGCGGTTAATCGTCACAAATATCCCGGTCCCTTTCTACCTAAAGACCCTTTCTCCGATACCATAGTTAAAAAGAGATTGCTGACTCTGGCCACATCTGTGGGGATTACATACCATTAATCATGGTTTTTTTTGCAAAAAATACAAAAAACTTGACATGACTTCTGCCGTTCCTCGCCTTTCCTATCCTGATAGTCCGATTGCTGATCTTCGCGGCCTCTATAACTTTATCCTCAACCCGCAACTGTTAGCCGCAGAAAAGGGCAATCCGTCGATCGTTAGTTTTTGTCAAAAAATTTCCCCCGTTGATCCCCTAGAAATTCTCTCTCGGATTGCCTCTAGCTATCCCACCCATTGTTATTGGGAAAATCCCCAACGAGAAACCGCTTTTCTCGGCTACGGCATCGCCTTTGCTGCCACTTTCCACGGCAAACAACGTTTTTTAAAAGCTCAAAAATTTATTGAAAACTGTCAACAAAGCATTATCAAAATTGATAACTATAGCGAGATTACTCCCCGCATCTTTTGTAGTTTCACTTTTTTCGACTCGGAAACAGCTACCCCCTTTCCCTCAGCTACCCTAACCCTGCCTAAGTTTCAAATTATCAAAAAACATTCGGAATATTTTTTCCTTACCAATCTCCTAATCACCAGCGAAAAAGAAATAGAAAACTGCCTCGAAGAAACTATCAACAACCTCAAAATTATCCAAAATAACTCGAGCAATTGCCGACAAAATCCCCACCAGGCTCCCTGTAGTTACTATATTCATCCTACCTATAATTTTCAAGCGGCTGTTGCCGATGCACTCCAATCTATCCACGCCCAAAATTTTAGCAAAATTGTCCTCGCTCACGCTCTTGACGTGATTTCTCCCCGTCCTTTTCATCTGGTAAACTGTCTCGATAATTTGCGTCAGCGTCATCCCGATTGCTACACTTTTTCCCTCGGCAATGGACGGGGAGATCATTTTATCGGCGCTAGTCCCGAACGCTTGTTAACTGTCCATCAGGGGCAATTAATCACCGATGCTTTAGCGGGATCCGCCCCCCGGGGAGAAAATGCGATCGAAGATGCTCTCTTGGCCAATAAACTCCTCGCTAGTGAAAAAGAACAACGGGAACATCGGGCTGTTAGTGACTTTATTAACCAAAAACTGCGACAAATTGGCTTAAATCCGCAAAATTCTCCCTCTAGATTGTTAAAACTCTCCAATATTCAACATCTCTGGACTCCTATCCATGCCAAACTAAAACCCTCCATCCATCCCCTCGAAATTGTTGCCCAACTACACCCCACTCCTGCTGTCGCAGGGGTTCCCACGGAGATCGCTTTAGCACAAATTCGTCATTATGAAACCTTCGATCGCTCTCTTTATGCCGCTCCTTTGGGTTGGATTGATTGTCAAAATAATAGTGAGTTTATTGTTGGTATTCGTTCGGCCTTAATTGAAGGCGATCGAGCGCGATTATACGCTGGTGCGGGTATTGTTGCCGGTTCCGATCCAGAAAAAGAACTAGCAGAAATTCAGCTTAAATTTCAAGCTCTCTTAAAAGCTTTAACTTAAACTTTAGCTTTTTACCGAACTAATAACTTAAATAAGTCTAATTTACCCTTAAAAGGCGGATATTTTAAAGCGGGATTGAACCAAAGAGGTGTTTTCATAATGGCTTTTTGGTGACTAAAATTCTCAAAGGAAAAACGACCATGATAGCTACCAATACCGCTATTTCCTCGACCACCAAAGGGTAAACTAGGATTAGTAAAATGAAAACTATTGTTGTTAATACAACCTCCCCCAAACTGGAATGATTCTAACCATTTCTTTTCGGTCTTTGCCTTGGTAGTAAACAGATAAAAAGCTAGAGGGTTAGGATTTTTAGCAATAATTGCTAAAGCTTCCTCAAAAGTGCTAAAGGCAATGATCGGTAAAATTGGTCCGAATATTTCCCCTTGCATAATAGGAGCATCGAGGGAAACATTAGTTAATAAAGTTGGTTGAATATATAAATTTTCTCGATCGGTTTTGCCTCCAAAAACAATCTCACCATCTTGGAGAAAGTCAATCAGGCGATCAAATTGTTTTTCATTAATGATCTTACCATAATCAGCACTTAATCTCGCATCTTCACCGAAAAAATTAACAATAGTATTAGCTAATTCTCTGATAAAATTCTCCTGCTGGGATTGATGTACTAAAACATAATCAGCTGCGATACACATTTGACCAGAATTAGAGAATTTTGTCACGGCAATGCGACGGGTTGCCACGGAAATATTAGCATCAGCTTCGATAACACAGGGACTTTTTCCTCCTAATTCTAGAGTAACAGGAATTAACTTTGCTGCCGCTAGTTGATAAATAATTTTTCCTACCCTTGTACTGCCAGTAAAAAATATATGCTCAAAGGTAAAACTGTCTAACATATTCGGAATTACTTCCGCACCATCTCCCAGGACAATTAACACATATTCTTCAGGGAATATTTCTTGAATTATTTTAACTACTAATTTTTCCGTCGCTGAGGCAAATTCACTCGGTTTTAATACCGCACAGTTACCGGCAGCAATGGCACCGACTAAAGGCACTAATAACAATTGGAGGGGATAATTCCAAGCACCAATAATTAAAACCACTCCTAAAGGTTCCCGAATAATCTGACTGGAGGATGGGAAATTTAAGAGATTAGTTTTAACAGTTTTGGGTTGCATCCATGAGCGCAAATTTTTTAAAGCGGTATTAATTTCCACCAAAAGAAAGCCATTTTCAGTAATCCAACAATCTTCGGGACTTTTCTTTAAATCGCTATATAAAGCTTGATATATCTCTGCTTCATATTTAATGATTGCCTGTTTTAACTTCTCTAACTGCTGACGACGGAATTGATAGGAACGAGTTGCACCACTGGCAAAATACTGACGCAATTTGGCTAATTTTTCTGAGTTTGACAGCATCGAAATAATTCCTAACTTAATGATGAAATTCTACGGCATCCACTGGGGACGAATTCCCGCTAGAGGTAATTCAATTAAATCAGATTTACTTGCTTTTACTCCATCTTGTAGGGGAGGAATTAACATCCACAAACGACCACCGATAATTGTTTCTCCTGAATCGGTAGTCAAGGGATTAGTCAGATTGGTATCATAACTGGTGCGAAGTTGATCAAAAATAATTGCTAAACCATCGGGAGATAAACTAATGTGAATATCACGATAATCAGCTAATTCCAGTAGGGGAGTCACTTGACTGGTCTTCACATCTATTTTAGCAAAATAGGGTTTTTCTTTGTACTCTTGACTGTTAGTAACTAACTCGGTTAACAAACAATACAAATCACTACCTGTGGCATTAAATTGACAATCTATAATCGAACCTTGTAGATTGAGTAAGCGTTTTTGTAATCCTTGATTATTGACATAAAAAAGCGATCGAATATAACGCATTTTGGCATTATCCGTATTAAAATTTACCATTGCTGCGGCCGTACCATCGGCAGAAAAATTCAAAATTCGCCCAAATTTTGGTAAAAAATCCAGGGGTTTTGTTTCGGATTTTAAAGGCAAAAGCGCAATTCCTTCCCCCTGGGTGACAGCCAAAGTTTTACTATCAGGTGCAATCAAAAATTCCCCACCTTGAATGTTTAATTGTTGGGGTTTTTCCCCCGATTTAACTGTCCATAAATCGAAGTTAAGCGGATTGCGGCGCTCAATTCTCTGCACGACAATAGTTTCCCCATCTTTAGCTAAATCAAAGTGATTATTTTGATAATCTTTATTGTCTATCACTAACTCAATTTTTAGAGGCGATTGACTGCTATCAACTTGGTAAAGCTGCAGTTCACGAATTCCCTCTATCCCCCGATTTTTCGCCACGGCCGAAAAGAGGATTTTTTTACCATCAGGATAGAATTCAAAAGCCATAACGGTCAAATTTGCGGGGGTTAAGAGGGTTTTCTTCTCCTCAGTCAAGTTATAAAAAATTAATCTTCCCTGTTCTTCCCCATTAGTGCCAATATAGGCAAAAGCACGATCGCGACTTTTAAATTCTCTTTCAAAGATTGCCAGGGTTTGTCCTAATCGATTACCGCTGCGAAATTGTTCCCGCGCACCTTCAATTTGCAGATGATATTTTTCTCCGTAGGGAATGGGAGAAGTGAGAGTATAAGCTAATCGTCTTCCGGCCCAACTAAACTTACCCGGCAGCGGAGGATCGATAACTAGATTTTTTTCTACACTAGCATGATCCATGGGGCGATCAAAAGTGATAATAAATGCTTGATCTTCCGAGCCAATTTCTCGATTTTCCCAGCTAAATTCCTTGACCCTTGGACCGGTTTGTAAAAGACATTGATTACCACAGCTATTACCTAACCAAATTAAGCCACCAATTACTAAGGTTAGCGATACAATTAATGTTATCGCTAATTTATCAATCGGTTGTAGTTGTAAGGTCTTGATCATTATAGTAGATGGTTAGAAACAACAACTGCTCACTGATAACTGATAAGTAGGGAGGCACAATTATTTGTAGGATGGGTTAACGGTAGCGTAACATGATTGGGCGTTGGGTTTCATGCTTCAACCCAACCTACGTTCATCTTATATTTAATTCCACCCACCTACTTAACTGATAACTGCTCACTGATAACTGCTCACTGATAACTGATAACTGTTAATATCCGTAGGGATCCGCAGGAGTGGTTATAGATTTCACGGATTTAGCCTTAATTACTAATTGTCTTCTGGTGATTGATTTTCCCACCTCTACGGGTAAGGATTCCGTGGCCATTTCTCCGGTGATTTCTAACCAAGTATCATTGGGATATTGACTGCGACTTCCTGATAGTTTCACCGGCAAACCCACGGGATAAGCATCTACGGCACAACAGGTAAGAATAAAGCGACTAATTAATAAATAATTATCGGGTAATTGGGGCAATTGCACCACAAAACCTGTGACTTTTACCGGTTGTCCCGTGTAAGCATCAGGTTCAGGATAAGCATTCAAAGTTCTTACCCATTCAATTAAACTTTTTTCCTCCGGTTTAACGGTAGTGCCAAAGGATTGAGTTTGCACGCGAGTTAGGGGTAAAGATTCACTAATTCCCCTCTGTAATGCGATTTGACTGCTGAGGGGCTGCGGGGCGATAAATAGACCTAAAAGGGCAGTTATTACTAATAAACCTGAGCCAAAATGTTGAGGAAGAATGGTAATATGCGATCGATTATCATTACTATCTAAATTAATCTTTTTTTGCCACTGTTTTAACAATGTCCAAAGCTTGACTATTCCCAGAAAAAATAAAGCAATACTGGTGATAAGAACCAGAAGAAAATAATTAGGATGAATTAGTAAATTTAACCGTCCAGTGATCCAGTATTTAAATAGTAACGAACCCCAACCGATTAGGGCAATAATATCGATAAATTGGGGGGCGATTATTTTTAGACGTGATGAATTCATGGGAAAAACTATCCGGGTACTGACCTAAAATAAATAACTGTGAGCCAAGGTGAGTAAAAAAGTCATTTGCGCTGCTAAAGCAAAGAGATAAATTAACATTCTCGGTTTAAAAATAGACAACATTAAACCAATCCCTTTTAGGTCAATCATTGGACCGAACACTAGAAAAGCCAGCAGGGAACTACTGGTAAAACTAGAGGCAAAAGAGAGGGCAAAAAAAGAATCAACCGTGGAACAAATTGAAACAATTACTGCTAACAGCATCATGGCCAAGATCGAAGTAATTGGATCCTGACCCAAATTAAGAACAAATTCCCGGGGAACAAATACCTGTAAACCGGCCGCTATAGCACTTCCTAAGATTAACACTCCTCCTAATTCCCGTAATTCCATCACCACGTTTTCCAGAAAAGTTAACCAGCGCCTTTTCATCGGGATAGCTTGCACTGCTGGTAGGACAGCAGTAGCGGCAAAACTTTCATCTAAGCGCAAAGTTTGCCCAGAATTACCGATCAGAAAAGAACCGGATTGTAGTAGTAGTGGGATAGATTCTTTTTCCGGTATTTGCGGTTGCCAATTGAGACTTTTTGCCAAAGAGGTTTGTAGGAGCGGTCGGGGATCTTTTTGGATACTAAAGATAATACCGATAACCGTAGCGATGAACAAAGAAAAGATAACTCGATAGAAAACAATTTCCGGTTGATCGCGAAAAGCTACCCAAGTGGACCAGATAACAATCGGGTTAATTGTCGGCGCTGCTAACAGAAAACTAACCGCTACTGCATTCGGCATTCCTTGCACAAGTAAACGTCGCGCCACAGGTACATTGCCACACTCGCAGACGGGAAACAAAAAACCAATACATCCCCCCACAAATGCTCCTAAAACAGCATTTCGAGGCATCAGAGCAACTAAGCGACGTTCATCGACAAATATCAAAAGAATACTAGAGAGAATCACCCCTAGCAGCAAAAAAGGCATAGCTTCCACCAACAGGCTCAGGAATAGGGTAAAGGCATTTTGTAGTTGACTCATCTATCCTCGCCTTGGGAATTAGAGGTTTAGGGATAAAGACTTAGGAACCCTAGAAAAAGGTTCATCAGTCCGCTCCCTGGCTTTTTAACATTTTTTTAATATATCCGATCGAGTGACCAGTTATCAGTTATCAGTGACCAGTTATCAGTTATCCGTTATCCGTTATCCGTTATCCGTTATCCGTTACAGCCTTTCTCGTCAAGATGAAGTATAACCCAATTTGGTATTGACGACCGACGACCGACTCCCCAAAACGAAAACTTCGTACCTCACCATTAAGATAACTGTTAGAGCAGATTTGAGTTTTCAGTCCACTGATTACTGATTACTGATTACTGATTACTGATTACTGATCTAGAGGACTCGATTAAGCTTGCCGCTTTGATAACCTTCTAGATCGAGGCTGACATAGATAAAGCCTAATTTTTGCAGATCAGCGACTAATTCGCTTAAATTTGTCCGATTAATAAAGTCTGGAATTTCTGCTGCTGGTAATTCAATCCGTGCCGTATCGCCGCTCGACCGCACCCGTAGTTGACGATAACCTAATTTTCGCAGATAAATCTCCGCCCGTCCGACTCTTTGCAATTTCTCCAGGCTAATTTCCTCCCCGTAGGGAAAACGGGAACTTAAACAGGGTTGCGCCGGTTTATCCCACCAAGGTAAATTTAAGTAACGAGATAGTTGACGAACTTCGCTTTTTGTGATAGCAATTTCCGCCAAGGGTGAACGAGCGCCGCGCTCCCTGGCTGCTTGAATCCCGGGACGATAATCCCTTAAATCATCAGCATTAACGCCATCGATGACGTAGGCATAACCACGAGCGAGTGCAAGGGGTTTGAGGGTGTCATGTAGCTCACTTTTGCAGAAATAACAGCGATTAACGGGATTACTGGTGTAATTGGGGTTATTCATTTCCTCGGTTTCCACCAATTCGTGCCGAATACCGATATAATCGGCTTGAGCGATCGCTTCTTCCAATTCTTCCGGCAGTAGGGAAGGAGAAACCGCCGTAATTGCCAATGCTTGACCCCCTAGCAGATCATAGGCCACTTTCGCCACTAGGGTACTATCCACGCCCCCAGAATAGGCAATCAGAGCCTTTTCGCTGGTTTTTAAGAGGTTTTGTAATTGTCCGAGTTTATCAAGTAATTGACTGTCCATGGCGGCGATTTTGGCAACTGGTTTAGGGAGACCGTTTTTTATTATATGTCGTGCCGTAATTAATCAGGGCTATCGATCGATTTATATTGCCATAATTTCGTCAATAATTGGGCTGTCTTTGGCAATTTTTACTAGAAAATAATCTCGCTATTCTAAGGATGGACGGTTAAAATGTGTCTTAGGTTATTGCTGATCCCATTATTTTAGTAAGTATTTAGTCATAAACTTCACTTCTATGACCTACTCTAATAATAATAATTATCCTACTCTCTCGATCAAATTCATAAATAACCCGATAATCTCCTACTCTTAATTTATAAAACCCTGACCATTCTCTCGTAAGAGGTAGGGGGGTTATCTGTTCAAAGTTGATGGCTAACCATTCAATTTTATTAAGAATCCTCAGTCTGATAAGATCAGTGATCAAATCTAAATCAGTTATCGACTCTGGTTCAAACGTAACAGAATAGCTCATTTAAGGTTCTATCCCATATCTTTTATCCACCTCAGCTGCGGGAATAGTCGGTCTTCCTTGTAATCTTTTTTGTTGGATTTCTAATAACTTTTGTTTAAAAGATTCTTTAACTTGTTTTCCCTCATCTGGATCACCAAAGTATTCATCCAGAGTATCATCTACTGTATTACGGATTAAACTTTGTAACTCTTGGCTAGTCATGTCTTTTATCTGCATATTTTCTCTAATTAAAAAATAGAAACATACTCAAGAAACATTGTAACAAATTGCCGAGGAAACGTAAAGGACAGGGAATATAGAGTCCATTTGGTATCTTTCCCAAAATCATTACCCAGTATGGATTAGAGCGAATTAGCCAAAATACCTGTAATTCTTACCCGTGAAGTTCTATAATTTAAATGCGTTTTAGCTTAACCCTCTCTACATGACAACAACTCTCACAGACTATAAATATATTGCAATTGATCATCGGGGAGTACCAATAATTGCGGGTTCTACCCTGAAAGTGATTGAGCTAGTTATGGCACAAATAGCTTACGGTTGGACTCCAGCAGAAATTCACATTAACCATCGTGATTTAAGCATGAGTCAAATTCACTCAGCATTAGCTTACTATTGGGAACATAGAGAAGAATTAGATCAAGCTATCCAAGCTGATTTAGAATTTGCCCAAAAAATGCGGGAAAAAGCCGGAGATTCTCCCTTTGTTACCCGACTTAAAGCACAGGCAATAAAGTAGTGAATCTCAAACTTTATCAAGAGTGATTTTTACCCAAGATAGCGATTTTTAAATAGAAGCTAGTAGTCGTCAAACAGAAGGAATTGAATTTATAGGGATTGGGGACTGTATTAGAGATTTAGAATTAATTGCCAAACTGGGAAAAAGTGAAGAATTTATCAATATAAGACAATATTTACCCCTTTAATTTTTGTTGATGATAAAATTTAGCTTAATTCAAACGATCCCCAGATTAGGATAAAGCGATGATACCAAGATTTTGATCTCCCTCAAAAGATAAAATAGCTTCGTAGTTATCTCTTAACAATGATTCTATAGTTTTAGTAGAGCAATTTCCCAAACGAATCCAAATTACTTTAGGCAGAAAAACTTTAAGAATTAGTAATTCATTAAAATCAGAATCTTTAGTAACAATAATATAGTCTTGTATTTTAGCGATTTCCCAGACATAATAATCAGATTCTTGGTCTAATACCAGCAAGTAAAGATGATTAGAATCGGGATAAATATCAACTAATAGACTAACTAAGCGAGGTGATAAATTGTGATCGAAAAGTAATTTCATTAGTTAACTAAAATGGTTTGACGCTCACGCTCTGCGGCATAACTCAAACAGGCTAAAATATCCGCCTTGATTAAGTAAGGAAAATCTTCTAAAATTTCTTCATAAGTCATTCCCGAAGCCAGATAGGAGAGAACATCATAAACAGTAATTCTCATTCCTCTAATGCAAGGTTTTCCGCTCCTTTTTCCCGGTTCTATGGTAATAATATCTTTGTATGACATAATGTTGATTAACTGGTGATCAAATCTAAAATTGATGATAAGATATCCGGGCAACCCCTCTGTAGTTGCCCCTCTTAAGGATAATTTATCCCCGACGACGAAGGGAAGCGACACCCAACGCACCCACAGCGATTAAACTCACTATACCCCTAGGTTCCGGGGTTGACACAGCACCGCCACCAGCAAAAGTAGCAGGAGTGATATCCCCATTAAGAGCCACAAACCCACCACCTGGAATTTAGATGCGCTTACCCTGAGTTTATTCCGCTTTCCCAAAGATTCAATCCTGACAGGGGTCTGACTGGGGAGGATGCCACCCTGCCACAACCCAAAACTGGCGCGCTGTTTGGATAGATGGTTCATCCCTTTGTTCATCATTAAAGTCAAAACGATAACAAGTCGCTCTACCTATAGGAGTTATGCCGATAATTTTTAGTCCGTCTTTTGTCCAGATAAAATGTTCTCCCCACTGCTGTACTCTGGGATTAAATAGAGAGACTTCTGTTTGAGTAGAAGGGTCAATCGCTGTGGTAAAGTTATAGTGTCGCTCGTTACAACGATGACAAGCCAAACAAAGATTGTCAGGATTATCAGTCCCCCCCAAGGACTTTGGCAATATGTGGTCAAGGGTAAAAAGGTCTGGACTCAAGTATTCTGGAGAATGACAATATTCACAAAGATATTTAGCTCGTTGTCGGACTATTCTTCGAGTTGATAGGGACACCATTGACTTTTTGTGGCAAGTTGGGCGTTAATAAGCGTAAAAATGCGCTCTAGTTCAGAAAGTCCGCCATACTCCGCTTCTTCGTCAACAGAGAGACTGTCAGTTTTCTTCTTAGCTAATAACTGCTCAAAACGAGATTGTAGCTCTGAAGTAAACCTGAATAAATAAATGTTACCAAATTCGCGCAGTTCAACCCCTTCTCTCATTAAAGACGAAGGTTGAATCATTAATTGGGGAGTCATTGGCTCTATTGATTGTTATTCCTCTTTCACCCTATCACCTTAACAAATTGCCGAGGAAATGTAAAAAAATATTGATAATATTTAACCAATTTCGGGGCAACTACAGGGGTTGCCCCTCTTAAGGATAATTTATCCCCGACGACGAAGGGAAGCGGCACCCAACGCACCAACAGCGATTAAACTCACTATACCACTAGGTTCCGGGGTTGATACACCACCGCCACCAGTGGGAGTGATATCCCCATTAAGAGCCACAAACCCACCCCCGGCAACATTAGCAGAGTTGCCACCAGAGAAGAAGACTACAGGTGAATTAGCATTCAGTCCATAGAGACGGAACTGCACTGGTCCGGTTTGGGGTGCTAAACTGCTTAGGTCAAAGCTGTAGGTATTAAAGCTACCTGTTAAGTTAACTTGTGTGCCTAAATTACTGGTGAACCCATCAACACTAGAGCGCAAGACTAAATTTAGCGCAGTTTCATCTTGATTCGCATTGAGTTGCAAGTTAGTAAAATCGACTTGAAAACCTGCACCGGGTTGCACGGCAAATTCCACGTATTGGTTGGTATTAACAGTGCTAGTTGTATTCCAACTGATGGCTCCACTACCCCCCAACACGAAGGAAGAAGAATTATCAATCCGACCTATCCCGGCGGTGTTTAACCCAGTGCTGGTTATATTCGCACCTACAGTATTCGCCGCTCTGGGATAGGATGCCGTATAAGCATTAAATTCATTCCAACCAGCTACGATTGCCGCTTGAGCAGGAGTAACCCCGGCCAACCCCATCAGAGTCAAGGGGGTTAACATTGTCAGTAATTTTTTCATGGATTCGATGACAGTAATAGGAGAAAATTATGGTCATATTTAACGCTAGTTTTGCGCCAATATCCTGAGGCTAAAACTATCACAATGGGGGGGGGGAGTCAAGGGTTATTTAATCATAATTTTTTATTGATTTTTATATTTAAGATAGTTTTGGGTTATATAAATATTGGCTCTCTTGGATTTGGTGGGTAAAATGTATTCTAAGATACATTGCTCCTAGCGAGGGGGTGGAACGAACCACAAAGACACAAAGGACACAAAGATCGATCATAATGTAAGTTAAACTGATCACACAGAACCGAGAAGAGCCAAATATTTTTGACTGGTTGTAAGGTTATAGCTTGGAATGCAGATAAGCGAGGTTCTACCTCTACTTAGTTTCTTTGACCGAAATGATCACCTTCGCTCCTAGGTTCCCCCGCAATAAATTGACCTGGTGCATCTCACATTTGCAGGAATACCGACAATCAGCAATTATACTAAATCCGTTGAGTATAGGCTACTTATAAAGGAGAGAACCTCATGCAAAAGGGGGAATAAATAATCAGTTTTTAATAACCAGATTTAGTATTAGCTTGTTGGCGAATTTTATCTTTAATATAGTCGGGAATAGGGCCAGGATTCATGCTTCTAATGGTGAAATTAATCCTCTTTTAACCGCTTCATTTAATCCTTGAGACTTCTTTAACAAGTTTATTTGATAAATTTGCATCAATGACCAAAGTTCCCTATTTTCAAAGGTTGATAAATCCCTCTCTTGTTGTTGATTGAGCAACTCGCTTAATCTTTGATCCTGTTCTGATGCCATTTGTAATTGAGTTAATTTGATAATTTCTTCATCTGATAATGAATTTAGGGATGAGATTTTTTCGCCTTGATAATTGGGACTAATAGAAAAAGCGATCGCTTCTACTAATATATCATTAAGATCACGGTTAATTGAATGGGCTAAGGATTGAGCTAGATTAAAAATCTCATCAGGTAGGGTTAAAGTAATTGAAATGGCCATAAGCCTTTTTTATGTGGGGTTATAGAGATATTATGATTATAGCTCAAATTCTTGTTACCCATAGGATAAACTGGTTCAAAAGTAACAAAATAGCTCCTTTAAGCTTCTTTTATCAACCTCAGATTTCCAGGCAAGATTTACCGATAACTTAACTCACAGCAAACCCAGTTAACTTACGAGTTTCCAGATCGTAAAAAGCTAAAACTATATCTTCTTTAGAAATACCCTCCCTTAATAATTCCGTAGCGATACCTTCCTCAGTCCAATCCTCCTCAATATAAATCTTCTCATTTTTAATCCTAATATGGACTTGAATATTCCTGATTTTTTTCTTGCCTTCCCAACCCATAAAAAGCCAAAAATACTGATCATGTATATCGTCAAAAACCAGACAACTTTCTTGATCTAAATTAGCAGAACCAGAAACCCATTCGCGATATTCTGTTAATACTTTTTTAATGGCATTACGATATTTTTTTAATCTATCCATTGTAAAATTTTCTCCTTTTCCATTTCAACAACCAGCAAAAGTAATTGATTTATTTTCACAATATCCTGAATTGATTCTCGTTGGAAAAAATTTTCATAAATGCTGTCTTTAATGGCTAGATAAATTTGATATTCTGGTTCGGTAAGACTGATTAAATTTCGATATAAAATATATTGTCCTAAAGCTATTTCAAAATCTCTCATAGGTGAGGGACTTAAAAAGCTTTTGATTTCCACAACAATTTTACGTCCATTTCTTTCAGCAGCCAAAGGTTTTTCTGCTGCTAAATCAGCAAAAATTCAGCATCTTTATATTTAATTTTATAAGGATCAGCTAAAATACTCCAACCGTCTTTAATTAAGGCATTTTTCACGGCTTCATGGTAAATATCTTTTGCTGGCATGGTTCTAAAAAAGTAATTTCATTAGTTATATTCAATTTTATTAACAACCCTAAGTCTGATAAAATCGGTAATCAAATTTAAATCAGTTATCGAGTCTGGTTCAAATTTAATTTTTGTTGATCCCCCCCCTTCTCCCCTTAATAAGGAGGGTGCTGATAGTCGGGGGGATCTGAATTAAAACCCACTTACTTAGGGGAGGATTGTTGATTACTTCCCTCTAGTTTTTTCGGCCCAAACTTTGCTGGGTAATCCCCAAACATAGATGAAACCTTCGGCAGCTTTATGATCAAATTGATCCTCGGCCCCATAGGTAGCTAAATCGGGAGAATAGATAGAATTGACTGACTGACGACCGACCACTTTAGCGTTACCTTTAAACAGTTTGACTCGCACCGATCCCGTTACCTGTTCTTGGGTTTTGAGGATAAAAGCATCGATCGCTTCCTTTAAGGGACTGTACCACAATCCTTTATAAATTAACTGTCCGTAGGTATCTTCAATTCCCCGTTTATATTGGGTAACATCTCCAGTTAAAGTCAAACTTTCTAGGTCTCGGTGAGCATCAATTAAAACTAATAAAGCCGGGGCCTCGTAAATTTCTCGGGATTTAATTCCCACTACCCGGTTTTCGATCATATCTAACCGACCAACACCGTGTTTACCCACTAGGTCATTTAATTGACTAATTAGCGTGACGGGAGCGAGATTTTCTCCGTTTAAACTGACAGGAATTCCCTGATTAAAACCAATATCGACGTATTCCGGCTCGTTGGGAGTATCGGCGATCGCTTTGGTCATTAAATAGATTTCTTCCGGGGGTTCCGTCATCGGATCTTCCAAGGGACCGGCTTCAATACTGCGCCCCAACAGGTTACGATCGATACTAAAAGGCGAGGATTTTTTCACGGGAGACTCGATCCCGAATTTTTCCCCGTAGGCGATGGTTTCTTCCCGGCTCATGCCCCATTCCCGGGCGGGAGCGAGAACTTTTAAACTAGGATTGAGGGCCATAATGCCCACATCAAAACGCACCTGATCGTTACCTTTGCCGGTGCAGCCGTGAGAGACGGCATCGGCCCCGTATTTCTCGGCGGCCTCTACTAATAATTTAGCGATTAAAGGACGAGCCAGGGCGGTAGAAAGGGGATAACGATTTTCGTAGAGGGCATTAGCTTGAATTGAGGGAAAAGCGTATTCTTTGACGAATTCTTCTTGAGCATTGACGACTAAGGATTCGATCGCTCCGCAGCGCAGAGCTTTTTCTTGAATTGGTCCTAATTCGTCTCCCTGTCCTAAATCGGCGGCTAGGGTAATCACTTCTTGCACTCCCCATTCCTGTTTGAGATAGGGAATACAGACGGAAGTATCGACTCCTCCGGAATAAGCTAAAACCACTCTATTGGCGCGTCCCATAATTTTTTCACCTAAAAACGACTAATTGATTACTCTTTTAAGTTTATTATATATCTTGGGGATTTGATGCTTCTTTCTTAATGCTTTTTTGTTTAGTTTTTGATGAAGAAAAGGAATAGGAAGTCACGAGCAAAGAGCAAAAACTAAACGGGCAACCAGCCGCTATTTACGTTTACTGGCAGGACGACGGGAGGATTTTTTAGGAGCGGTATTTTGGGGATTATCCTTAGTTTTATCTTTAAATACTGGAATAGTAAAATGAAACTGACTGCCGTTATTTTTTCCCTGGGATTCTGCCCAAATTTCGCCGCCCCAACCATTAACGATCTGACGACAGATAGCCAGTCCTAAACCGGTTCCCCCGGCACTGCGTCGCAGGGCCCCCTCCTCTTGGTAAAAGCGATCGAAAACCTGTTCTAAACGATTGGGTTCGATCCCGCGTCCAGTGTCAGAAATGGTTACTTCTAGAGTTTTTGGCTTTCCCGAAGCGACTTCGATCGAGACACTTCCCTCCCGTCCGGTAAACTTACAGGCATTATCGAGCAGTTTGGAGAGTAATTCCACTAACCACTCGCCATCGGCTAAAACAAAGGGCAGATTGGGGGGGACAAGATTGATAATTTTTGGGTTGTCGTTGTCGAGATTGCGGGAGTGAACGTGACTGATGGCTAATTCCACACATTCCGATAAGGATAAAGCTTCGGGATTCCAATTAACCCGGCCACTTTCTAACCTAGAAAGAGTTAAAAAATCTTGGATTAATTTACGCATTCGTTCCGCATCTTTCAGGGCAGTATCAAGCATAATTTGGCGCATTTCTGCCGGCATATCCGGTTCCGAGGCCAAACTTTCTAGACAGACTTGAATGGTGGAGAGGGGGGTGCGTAATTCGTGGCCGGTAATGGCGACCAAATTAGAACGAGTGCGATCGAGGGCGGCCAATTGTTCATTTAAATCCTGTAAATTAGCGTATGCCTCTGCTTGAATGAGGGCGACTCCGATTTGAGTGGCCACCGCATCCACAAGGGCGACATCCTCGCTTTTCCAAGTGGTGGTATAGGGTCCACAGTGATGCAGTTCCAACATTCCCAAGAGACGACTTTGGTAAAAAATCGGTACTAATAACCAGGAATAGATGGAACATTCCCGCAAGAGATTTTGAATGGAATCGCCGGGGAGACGGGGATCGTGAATAGCGTCTTTGATTTTCAGGGATTCTCTCAATTCCAGCACTTCCTGAAAAAGAGGATTATTTTTCAGTGGCCATTTTTGTCCTTTGATGGAACTAATGCCGGGGTTTAAAAATTCGTGTTCGATGGTGGCGTTAATGTCGGCCTCATGACAACGATAGACCACGCAGCGACAGACTCCCAATCCCTGCCCCAATTTCTGCACTGCCACCTGTAGGATAGCTTCCGGATCGAGGGAACGACGGATCGAGGCTGTCACCGAGTTGATCAGTCTTTCCTTGTGTTCTTTCGATGCCAAGGAACGATTGGCTTTCAGCAGTTTATACTGTCCTGCTTGCAAATAAGTGACTAATCGCTGGATAAAGGGATCTGGTTCCTCTTGATGATCCCTGTCCGTCAGTTCACAGATCAGGTATTCTTCTTGAGCGCGCCTAATTTTGTCGGCTAGTTCGGGACGATAATCGAGAATATGATTTAAAAGAATTTGGGCGGCCTGTTGACTCCCATGGCGATCACTCGTCCAAATCCCCTCAAAACGACGATTATTATCCATAGCTGCCCCATTTTCCCCCTCTGCTGTCAGATGGGTTCGTTCCCGACAGATTAAACAACTCGCATAATGGCGACCGATAACCACTAGATGCCATTCTTGGGCTAAACTGTCCTCCGGTTGAAAAGCGATCGTCTCGTAAATGTCGGAACTATGCTTAAAATCGGTTTCTGGGGCCGACAAAACATAAACTTGACCGCTTTTGTGGGCAATGCGTCGATAGCGATGGGCCTCTTGACGATAAAAGCGCTCACGCTGAAAACTGGCAATCACTAACGGTTGATCGTCTTCCGCTAAAACCTGATCCTCCATGGCGTGGGATAACGCAGTCAGGGATGCTTTGAAGTACATCTGCGATCGCCATTGGGGGAGTAACTGCAACAGTTCTGTTAAAACAGAAGTTGATCTGCTCATCGATGATCTGTTTCGAGTCGAGTGTGACTAGCAAGCGCGATAGAGGGAACTAGCAATTTATCCCTTGACCCTATCCTACAGGCTCAAGGGGACAAGAGGTGAGATCGTGATGGCAAGAAATTTAAACCGAGTGATGCCAAAAGTGAGCGAAATTATTCTAGTTAACTAGATGTAGGCGACTTTCATTGCCCAAAGAATCAGAGCAATAATACTACCGATAACGATAATCGACGATATCGCCACTACTGCCGGTTTATCGGCTCCCTCGAATTTCATGATGCCACGATTTAAGTCTGACATTGCCCTTAACTCCTTTTCATGAGATGGATGTAGAAAGTATGAGACACTTTAGGATCATAAATTAGCGAACTCTCATCTATCCGTGTTATTAGAAATTGGTATCATTCGGCTGTCTTTAATCATTCTAGGCGTTCTTTTCGCCCTTGCCCTTTTCCTTGAGGCTATTTTAAGAATTGTCTTCGGGTTCGGTAATCCGCTTATTTACGAAGCTGATGCCGAAATTGGCTATCTTTTGGCTCCTAATCAACAAACGCGCCGTTTTTCTAATCTCATCGCCGTTAATCAGTATTCGATGCGGAGCGATCCGATTACACCTCAACGGCCCCCGGAGACGACGAGAATACTGTTAATCGGTGATTCGATCGCTAATGGCTCCTGGTGGACGGATCAAAAAGAGACCATTTCTGCTTTAATCACCAAAAATTTAGGCCAGAATCTGACTGGTTCAGTGGAGGTTCTCAATGCTTCGGCCAATTCTTGGGGACCGCGCAATCAATTGGCTTATCTGCGACGTTTCGGAACCTTTGAATCCCAGGTGATTGTGTTATTAATGAACACCGATGATCTGTTCGCTTTAGCTCCTAGTTCGGCGGTGGTGGGACGAGAAATTAATTATCCCGCTCGCCGGCCGGCTTTAGCTTTAATCGAATTGTACGATCGATATTTTAAGCGTTATCCTCCCCTGCCACCGGTGCGAGAAGGGGGCGATCGAGTGGACAATAATTTAACCGCTCTTGCCCAAATTCAAGCCCTTGCTCAGGCTAATCAAGCCCGTTTAATTATCGCTATTACCCCCCTAATTCGCGAAGCTCAAAAACAGGGGCGAGATTATGAATTAAAAGCCCGTCAAAGACTAGCGGATTTCACCAGCAACCAGCAGATTTTTTATCTAGATTTTCTGCCCATTTTTCAAGCCCATCCTACTCCTGATTCCCTCTATCGCGATAATATTCATCTTAGTGGAGACGGTAACGAGTTAATTAGTCAAAAACTCGCCGAGGCAATCAAAAATGTCTTTTAAGTAGGGTTGACTGAAAAAGTTTGGGCTCTTCGTTACTTGGTATGGTTCGATAGGGGGGGCATAAATCGACTAAATCCTTATCTGGCAAGAGATTTAATTGATTAGCTCGTTCTA
>MTBT01000194.1 GCA_002282935.1 Microcystis sp. LSC13-02
CACATTTTAGCATATATTTGGTAAATGCGCTAGTATTTAACGGTAAAGCCGTCGTGAAACGACGGGGTTTCAGACCCAAAATTTTCGATGAAGTGCTAGAATAAATAGAATTTATCAATTAACCCCTCAATGGTCGTTTCCTCGCAACTGCCGAGTTATCAAGATGTTTTAGTGGTGGGATCGGGAGCGGCGGGATTGTATGCCGCGCTGTGTTTACCCCCTAACTTAAAGGTGGGTTTAATTAGCAAAGAAGATTTAAAAACTGGGGCTAGTGATTGGGCGCAGGGAGGAATTGCGGCGGCCACGTCCCCGCAGGATTCCCCCGTTTTCCATTTAGAAGATACCCTGAAAGCTGGAGCGGGCTTATGCGATCGCAATGCCGTGCAGTTTTTAGTCGAGAAAGCCCCCCAAGCGATCGCTGATTTGCTGCGGTTGGGGGTTAGTTTTGATCGCTCTGGAGACGACTTAGCCCGCACTCTTGAGGCTGCCCACTCCCAGGCCAGGGTGCTGCACGCAGCTGATCGCACGGGGAGAGCGATCGTCAGTACCCTGATGGAAAAAGTGACCGAGCGCCCCAATATTACCATTATTCCCCAAGCGATCGCGCTGAAACTCTGGCTTGACCCGGAAGGGCAACGCTGTCAAGGTATTTGTTTACTCCATCAAGATCATCTCTGTTGGATGCGAGCGCAAGCAGTCATTCTGGCTACGGGAGGCGGCGGTCAAGTCTATGCCCAAACCACTAATCCCGCCGTTAGCACGGGGGATGGAGTCGCCCTGGCTTGGCGTGCGGGGGCAGTGATTCGCGACCCGGAATTTTTTCAGTTTCACCCCACCGCTTTGACTGTGCCGGGGGCACCGCGGTTTTTAATTAGTGAAGCGGTGCGCGGCGAAGGAGCGCATTTAATTGATGCCCAGGGGCGGCGTTTTGCCTTCGATTACCATCCTGCCGGAGAATTAGCCCCCCGGGATGTGGTGAGTCGGGCGATTTTTAGCCATTTGCAGAAAACCTCCGACGATCCCGCCCATGCCAAAGTATATCTAGATTTAAGACCAATCGAACCGGAGCGTCTGCGTTATCGTTTCCCCAATATTATCCGCATCTGTCAAAAATGGGGCATTAATGTGCTTGAGGATGTGATTCCGGTCGCCCCCGCCGCTCACTATTGGATGGGAGGAGTGGCCACAGATTTAAACGCCCGCACTTCTCTATCCGGTTTGTATGCGATCGGCGAAGCGGCTAGTACAGGTGTTCATGGAGCCAATCGTTTAGCCAGTAATTCTCTCTTGGAATGTATTGTCTTTGCGGCAAATTTAGTTGCAATAGGTCTAGAGCCAGAAAACTTTCCTGGGGAAAGACCAGAAAAACCCTTAGAAATTGCGGAAAACTGGCAGGAAGAACAGGAAGACTGGCAAAAAGTACGGAGAGAATTACCGATTTTAATGTGGGAAAATGCGGGAATTTGCCGATTTCAAAATGAGTTAGAAATTGCTATCCTACGGGTGCAGCAGTGGAAACAACAGTTAGAATCCTTAAAGATGGGCCAATTTCTCCAGAATCTTCTCCCCGACAAAGAACAATTATTTTTGTGTCCCTCGGTGCAGTTAGAAATAAGAATAGCGATCGAGACGTTAAATCTTCTAGACATCGCCTACTTAATTCTGGAAAGTGCCTTATTACGAGCAGAAAGCCGAGGCGGTCACTATCGGGGCGATTATCCAGAAACCGTAGCTAATTGGCAAGTACACACGACTATTCAAGGTCGAAAATGGCGCAAAACGCCTGTGCAAGCTTAATTAAGCCAGTTTTTCACAGATAATCCCTAAGCTCTAAACAGTGGACTCTATCCTCGCTCGTAGGAGCCGTACTATTCGCCCCACGCTCACCGAGGGCTTTTCCCAATCATTGCGGTCTATGACCCATCTCTGGAGTTCAGTGCTTTTCATTTATGGCTTTTAGGCTATTATAACTTTTACCCCCCCCCCCTAAACAGTTACATTAATTCTATGATCAAACCCAATTTCCTATTGTTGTTAGCTATCGGTGTGAGCAGTTGGGGTCATAATTTCCAGACTTTACCCACGGCTAACGCTCAAACTCCCCCTAGGTTAGAGCAACCCCAGACTGTGGCCACTTACGATCAGTTGATGAAAGCTGGTTACGAAGCCACAGCCCAAAAAAATTACCAACTCGCCCTAGAAAAATTTCAACAAGCTCTGGCACAACGTCCGAACGATACATCTGCTCAAAATGCGATCGCTAATATGCAGAAGTATCTAGGTCAAAACGCCACGGCTGCCAACGCCGCCGCCGGAAATGAGACTTCACCAATACCGTTAATTGCTGGCTCGGCTCTGTTATCGATCGCTTTATTGGCAGCTTTACTATCGCTTTTCTTTCAATATCGTCCCAAGGGCAAAGCCTCAAAACGCCGCAAAAAGACAACTTACGTCACTCCTAAAAACCCACTCAACAACTTTTCTAGGGGCAATGGCAATTCCTTCAATAGGGACAGCAACACCGGCAGTGACATTAATGGCAGTGGTGAAGAGGATTTCGAGCCTTCTTTGCCCGTACAAGCTACCTCCCGTATCCCGAACGTAGACTTAATCCTGCGTTTAATTGAAAGTCTTCGCGATGACGATCCCCGCACCCGCAGACGGGCGGTTTGGAAGCTGGCACAGATGTCCGATTCTAGGGCAATGCAGCCTTTAGTCGATAGTATGGTGGATGGGGATTCCTACGAACGCAGTTTAACCCTAGAAGCCCTCGCTCAAATCTGTACCCGCTCCCTGCGACCGATGAACCAAGCTTTGGCTATCTCTCTCCAGGATAAAAATCCCCAAGTGCGGAAAAATGCTATCCGGGATTTAACCAGACTCTACGATATCATGTCTCAGATCAGTCAATTAATTTGTCATGCCCTCGATGATTCCGATGAAGAAGTGCAAGAAACAGCACGCTGGGCAATCAGACAGTTAAATCTGCAATTACCGCCCCGTTTAGATATTGCTCCCCTAGAAACCACTGGTGAACCGGAAGATGATGACGTACAGGATACTTCCTTCACTGAAACCACACCCACAGAGGTGCAAAATTGAGTCGAAAACTGTTATTTATCTCCACCCCCGTGGGATTTTTGGGTTCGGGGGGCGGCGGTGGCGTAGAATTAACTCTTTATAATCTCGCTCGCACTCTGACTAAGCAAGGCTATCCGGTGCGGGTAGTGGCTCCAGAAGCCTCGCATTTGCAGGATATCCCCTTAATCACTATAGCAGGAAATGCCCAGATTTCCGCCCAAAGTCAGGGCCGGCAAGCCCCGATTTTAATGCCCGAAAATGCCGTTTTGGCCAATATGTGGCACTACGCCCAACAGGTACAAAATCAGTACGATTTAATTATTAATTTTGCCTACGATTGGCTCCCTTTTTATCTCACTCCTTTTTTTGCCACTCCCGTCGCCCATTTAGTCAGCATGGCTTCCGTTTCTTTGGCGATGGATCATATTATTCAAAAAACCTACAGCAATTTTCCCCATTTACTCGCTTTTCACACCCTCGCCCAAGCAGAAACTTTCTCCCTCTCTCCCCCCTATCGCTGTTTGGCTAATGGTTTAGACGTATCTTTGTATCAGTTTCGGGCTGATTCCTCCCCCTGTCTAGCCTGGGTGGGACGGATTGCCCCGGAAAAAGCTTTAGAGGATGCGATCGCCGCTTGTCAACGGTTAGGTGTACCTTTACGGGTTTTCGGTCATATTTCCGATCCTCTCTACTGGCAAAATTTACAGGATACCTATAGTTTCGATTTAGTGGATTATCGCGGGTTTTTGCCCACCGAGAGCCTACAAAAAGAGCTAGGCGACTGTTTTGGCCTGTTGATGACCCCGCGCTGGGTTGAGGCTTTTGGTAACGTGGCTATTGAAGCTTTAGCCTGTGGTGTTCCCGTAGTTGCCTATCGTCGTGGTGGTCCAGTAGAAATTATTGAAGATGGAAAAACTGGTTTTTTAGTTGAACCCGATAGTATCGAGGGATTAGTTACAGGAATTAAAAATTTAGACCGGATCGATCGATCTTTTTGTCGTAAAATAGTCGAGCAAAAATATTCCCTGGAAGCTTTAGCAAATCGGGCTATTAATTGGTGAGGCAGCAGGGTTTTTAGCTGAAGTCTAATATAATTACTCACTTGCATAAATGAGATGCTCCCAATATAGTGGAAGCAGGACGATGTTTCAAGAGTGCCTTTCTGTCACCACACAGCAACGGAAAGGCACAAATACTCACTTACTGGAGGTGAAAGTCATGAAAGCTTTAGCAGTTAAACCTAATCCAGTTATTTGGCTCAGTTCGCTCTGCGTGGCTTTTTGCCTGGTTCCTTGTTCTGGTCTAGCTCTGACGGTTCAAGAAGTACCCAATCCTCGACAAGTTTCCGGGGGATGGGTGACAGATAAAGCCGAGATTCTTCAACCGGAGACAGAAACCCAACTGAACCGGATGATTGCTCGGTTGGAAGCCAAAAACGGAGCGGAAATAGCAGTGGTAACTGTACCGGAAACTGCTCCCGCCGCCTCTCCTAAAGAGTTTACGACCAACCTTTTCAACTATTGGAAAATTGGCAAAAAAGGCCAAGATAACGGCGTGCTATTTTTGATTTCAGTCAAAGACCGCCGCGTGGAAATTGAGACAGGATATGGAGTAGAGGGGATTTTACCCGATGCGAAAGTTGGCAATATTATCGAGACAGAGATAACGCCGCGCTTCCGGCAAAAAGATTTTGATGGCGGGACTTTGGCGGGGACAAGAGCCATAATTGTCTCCTTAGAACCATCCTTGAGTAAAGAGTTGACTCAAGATACCCCCCAGAATGATAGCCGAGGAGTACAACATTTCTGGATGTGGTTAGTTGCTCTGTGGTTGGGTTCGGTTATTTTTTACCTGATATATAGGATTAGCCTCTATCTAATTAGCGGCGGCAGTAGTTTTAGTGGTGGAGATAGCGGCGGCAGTAGTTTTGGTGGCGGAGATAGTGGCGGCAGTAGTTTTGGTGGCGGAGATAGCGGCGGCAGTAGTTTTGGTGGCGGAGATAGTGGCGGCGGCGGTGCTGGCGACAGTTGGTAATGGCTGTTTGTGATCAAACACAGTGAATCTTTTGGAAATTTTCTAAGGTTAGCCATGAACGACGAAGAAATTCGCATTCCTGAAGAAATTGTGCCAGAAGTGCTAGAACTGGCCTCGCGATACTATGCTGATTACACCCAGAGCTTCTCCGAGTCGGAATTAGTAGCGGCTGCCAAAGAAGTGCGGATTCCGGCTGAATTTATCCAACAAGCGATTCGGGAAGTTCAGACGCAACGCCAGCAAAAGTTAGAGCGACAGAAGAAGGCGATACAACAACGCCAGAGATTGCTATCTGTGGGGGTAGCTATACTAGGGGTGATTGCGCTTTCGGGAATGTGGACATATAATACCCTGGTGAGTTCTGCCTCAAGAGTAAGTGCAGCTTGGGCGCAAGTGGAAAACCAACTCCAGCGGCGTGCCGATCTGATCCCCAATCTCGTCAGCGTCACACAAGCATCTGCTCAACAGGAAAAAGCCTTAGTCACCTTGCTGGTGCAATCCCGTCAGTCCTATTTGCAAGCACTAACCCCCGCACAAAAAGCCGCTGCTATCGCCAAAATCGATCAGGCGATCGCAAGTTTCCACCAGTATGCCGCAACGAATCCGCAGTTACAGTCTAGCCAACTGTTTATCAACCTCCAGTACGAAATGGCAGGCACGGAGAACCGCCTAGCGGTGGAACGGATGCGATACAATCAGGCGGTACAAGCTTATAATCAGCAAGTCCAAGCCTTTCCCACCTCGCTCCTCGCTAAAGCTTGGGGATTTCACCAGCAGTCCTTTTTCTAAGCCACGAAATGAAAGTTGAACCCGATAGTATCGAGGGATTAGTTACAGGCATTAAAAATTTAGGTTCTTCGTTACTTGGTATGGTTCGATAGGGGGGCATAAATCGACTAAATCCTTATCTGGCAAGAGATTTAATTGATTAGTTCGCTCTTGTCGTAAAATAGTCGAGCAAAAATATTCCCTGGAAGCTTTAGCAAATCGGGCTATTAATTGGTTTGAAGAAATTTTTGCTTGCAGTCAAAAATAAATAGGCTCTCTTGGTTTAGTCTGGTTAAATCTAGCCTAGCATAAACTTTTCTATCGGGTTATCCCAGAAGGGTTCGGGAGCAACCACAGAGGCACAAAGAACACAAAGTGAAAAAAGCTAGGGTAATCGATCTTGCCGGTCAAGAAGAAGGATTAATAGCCATTTATAGAGAGAATTAGTCATGCAAGCTTCTCAGGTTAAAATTGAATATGGAGACTTTCAAACTCCCCCGGAGTTAACCGAAAAGATTTGTCAAAAATTATGGCAAATTCATGTTAAACCCGATGTTATTATTGAGCCAACTTGTGGTATAGGTAACTTTTTAAAAGCGGCATCACTTACCTTTAAACAAACTGAAAAAATCCTTGGCTTTGAAATTAATCCTGATTATATCACTCAGATTAATCAAGATCGGCAAATATCCCAAGATCAAAGAATACAAGTTGAACAGAAGAATTTTTTTGATTGTGACTGGTATTCTCTGACTCAACCATGGACAGAAAATATTTTATTCTTGGGGAATCTGCCTTGGATAACCAACTCAAAACAAGGACTTATTAACGGAAAAAATTTACCTCAAAAAAGCAATTTTCAACGCTATCACGGTTTAGATGCCATCACGGGAAAAAGTAATTTTGATATTTCAGAGTGGATGTTAATTAAGCTCATCGAATGTCTTGATCGACGTTCAGCTTATCTGGCAATTATCTGTAAAACAGCGGTATCTAGAAAAATTTTAAACTATATCTATACTCACAAAATTAATCTCGTTTACTCGGCAATTTATCCGATCAATACTCAAAAATATTTTCAAGCTAATGTAGATGCTTGTCTTCTATTTTGTCAATTTGATTCTCATTCAGAAAATTATTTTTGTGATGTTTTCAATAGTTTTGAAGAACGGGAATTTCAGCGCATTGGTTATCAAAATAATATCCTAGTCAGAGATTTAAATACTTTTACTAGATTAGAATATTTATATCATCGGCATCCTCAAGAAAAATGGCGTTCAGGAATTAAACATGATTGTTCAAAAGTCATGGAATTGCAGTTGGTTAATGGAATTTTTGTCAATGGTTTAAAGGAAGTCGTTGATCTTGAACCCACCTATCTTTATCCTCTCCTTAAAGGTTCAGATGTAGCACAAAATCGCCTAAAGGTTATCAATAAATACATTTTGGTAACTCAGAAGTTTATCGGTGAATCTACAGAAAATATACGGTATCTAGCCCCAAAAACTTGGCAATATTTAGTTAATCATAAAAATTATTTTCTGGAGAGAAAGAGCAAAATTTATCAAAATCAGACAGACTTTTGTATATTTGGGGTGGGTTTTTACAGCTTCTCTCCTTTTAAAATCGCCATTTCTGGACTTTATAAAAAACTAAATTTTAACCTGATATTACCCTATAAAAACCAACCGGTTATTTTCGATGATACCGTTTACTTCTTAAGCTTTGATGATTTAGATACCGCTCAAAAAACCTTACAGCTTCTCAATTCTTCCCTAGGCAGAGAATTTTATTCCTCCTTGATATTTTGGGATGAAAAAAGACCGATAAAAACCCGTATTTTAAATAGTTTAAATTTATCAGTTTTAGCCGAGAAGGTGTTATAATGTAAGCTTGAATTTTAGCCGTGTTAATCACCCAGACTAGGAGATATTTTATGATCGGGTTTTCATCACACACAGGAGTCAATAAGTCAATAATACTAAATCTGGTTATTCTGGTTATTAAAGACTAATTATTTATTTCCACTTTTGCCTTTTGCATGAGTGCCTTTTGCCTGTCCTCATAAGTAGCCTATACTCAACGGATTTAGTATGACTGGACAGTCAAACAACCCCACTCGCTTTTTGTTGCTCTACTTTGGGGTAGGATTCAAGAGCGCTGTTTAGGGATAAATGACTGTTCGTCTGCGATATTGTCTAGTTTTTGAGCGTTTTTTCCAGCTGGGCTACCCTTGCTTTCTGTTGCTTCAAATCGGCTAGTTGTTTTAGTAATTGTTCTCTTACTTCATAGCGATAGGCAAAAAAATGCTCACCTATCCCTAGGGTCGCTAGATACTCTTCTACCAGACGGGGCTTGACCCAAGCAATCACCGCCAGTTGCCACCAGAAACGGAACCGCGTCGGTCGGACAATCCCCTGCCGCCAGAGCAAGGAACGGAACAATTGCCACTGTTGCCCATCTAATTTACGGTTCGATTTGCCGCGCCATCCCCCCATGATCATGAAATGGTTGAAGGTTCGTTTCAGGTAGTTAACAGGATCGTAGATTTCCCAGAAAGCGTCGATGTATTCTTCGGTAATCTCTTCCACCGGGCGAGTTGGCTCAAAGTTCATCATGGCTCCCTGATGGATAGTGCCCATGCCATCCACCAGACGACCTTCCCGTTGCAGGCGATTCCACAGGGCGGTATTTTTCAGTGCCTGGAGCAGGCTAAACTGCCCCTGGGGAATACTCGCCTCCATAATAAACTCTTTGATCCGCTGCCCTGCGCCAGGTTTCTCATTGTCAAAACCGATAATGAAACCAGACATAATCTGCAGCCCCATGCGGGTAATTTTGTGACAGGATTCGATCAGGGATTGGCGGGTGTTTTGAACCTTGTTAATGCCCATTAAGCTATCGGTATCTGGGGTCTCAATCCCCATAAACACCAGCACAAAGCCGGCCTTGACCATTAACTCGATCAGTTCGCTGTCTTCGGCCAGATTAAGGGAAGCTTCCGTAATCAGTTTAAAGGGATACTGGTGTTGTTCCATCCAAGGGATCAACTCCCGCAGAAACACCTTGGCATTCCGCTTATTGCCAATGAAGTTGTCATCCACCACAAAAATGTAGCGCCTCCAGCCCAGTTGGTATAACGTCTCCAACTCAGCCAACATTTGTTCTGGGGTTTTGGTGCGCGGTTTGCGGCCATAGAGGTTGATGATGTCACAAAATTCGCATTGAAAGGGGCAACCGCGAGAAAACTGCACGGTAATCGCCAGATAGGCATCCAGATCTAGCAGATCATAGCGGGCGATCGGTGTCATGGTTACATCTGGTTTCTCACTGGCTCTAAAGACACCACTCGGTTCACCCCGCTCCAGGGCCGCCAGGAACAGAGGGATTGTCAGTTCTCCTTCATCCAGAATCAGGTAATCTGCCCCAGCTTTTTGGGCAACTTCTGGATAGGAGGTGGGGTAAGGCCCACCCACAGCCACTTTTTTACCCAACTGCAACCCTTTGGCAATCAATTCTTGAAAGTCTTTTTTCTGAATGATCATGGCGGAGATGATTACCAGATCGCACCACTCCCAATCCGAAGCCGTTTCCAATCGGACATTGCGATCAACAAACCGGATTTCCCAATCCGATGGCAACAGGGCCGCCACCGTAATTAAACCCAGAGGCGGATTGGTTGATCTCAAGCCGGCTAGATCTAAAGTCTCTTGATAGGACCAAAAGGAGTTGGGCATCAGCGGCCACAGTAATAGGGCTTTCATTCAGGTGTCTCCAACGAAGAAGCTATATGCTTTACATACTAGCCACAAAGCCCAAGTTGATCAAGACTTTTTTAACATCTTTTTTTACTAATAAATTAGTTCTAAATAAATTGTAAAAAAAATTGCGATTTTTTCGAGATTAGCACAATTAAATGCACGATGCTTGCTAAAAACTCGGATTTTCCGATTTTTATCAACACGCTGTAGGGGCTGTCTGCATCTTTTGGGTATTTTTGGGTAGGTTTAATAAAAAATTCTGATTTTGAAAAACCCTCTTACAATTCGCAAGCACCGAAGAGTAATGATTTCGTTTTAGTCCCTAGAAAGTCTGTTTTATCGGCAAAACACCAGTTACTAGACATCTCCACAATGACTATTCTGGTCAGGTAAAGATAAGCGTAATTACACTATTTTTACAGAATTGGAGAAAAAATTTTCTCCTATCAATTTTCGTCTTTATGACAAGCGGGAGGGAAAAAATAAGAACGATGACTTGAGAGAAATGGTCAAGGAGGTGATGGAATGGGGGTAGTCCCCTCATCCATAACTGGGGACAGGTAAATCTGTGGTATTATTTGGGCGATCGGATAGTTTAGGTTCCTATCTCTTTAGATTTAAGCAATATTTATGATGCCGAAGTTGCTAAGAAATTTATCATGAGTCAACCACCAGAAAATATAGTTTATGTCTCTTTAATTTTGGACGATGAATAAATTCAATAACTGGTAATTATAGTCAGATTTATGACCAAGATCAATTATAGTCAGCTAGTTGATCCGATTAATTATCCTAACTTAGGAGAGGGACAATCTCGCAGATAGCCAGTCAATCATCCTTGGGTGTGATTGTCTGGTTTTAACTAATTGCGGTAAAATTAACCTAAATTCTCTATCGGCAAATTCGATGACTTCCTTCACTACTTCCCTGGCTCTTTTAAGTCAATTTAAATTGGGAGATTTAAACCTAGAAAATCGTCTTGTGCTTGCTCCCATGACGCGAGCGCGAGCCGGAGAAAAACGTCTGGCCAATGAGATAATGGCCGAGTATTACCGGCAAAGGGCCAGCGCAGGATTAATGATTACGGAAGCGACGGTAATTTCTCCCCAAGCTAACGGTTGGCAAAATACCCCCGGTATCTACACCGATGAACAAGCGCAAGCATGGCAAATGGTGACAAAAATCGCCCAAAGAAAAGGAACACCAATGTTCTGTCAATTGTGGCACTGTGGTCGCGCTTCTCATTCTAGTTTTCAGGAAAATGGGGCTTTACCCGTTGCCCCTTCCGCAATTAAGATTAAGGGGGAGTTGCATACACCCATCGGCAAACAGCCCTACGAGACCCCTAGAGCCTTAGAAACCGAGGAAATCCCCGCAATTGTCGAAGATTACCGCAAGGCCGCTCAGAGGGCAAAATTAGCGGGGTTTGATGGGATAGAAATTCACGGAGCTAATGGTTATTTAATCGATACTTTTCTACAATCGGCCACTAATCAGCGTCAGGATAAGTACGGTGGCAGTTGGGAAAATCGCTATCGTTTTTTACAGGAAGTAGTCGAGGCAATTTTAACTGTTTTTCCCAGTCATCGGGTGGGGGTGCGTCTATCTCCCAATGGGGTTTATAATGACATGGGTTCCGAGGATTTTCGAGAAACTTTTCTCTATGTTGCCCAAAGATTAAATGAGTATAATTTAGCTTATTTGCATCTGCTAGATGGCTTGGCTTTTGGTTTTCATGAAAAGGATCAACCGATGCTTTTATCCGAGTTTCGGGCTGTTTTTAATAGTGCTTTAATCGGCAATTGTGGTTATACCAAAGAAACTGCTGAAGCCGCTATTCAGTTGGGAGATGCGGATTTAATTGCTTTCGGTCGCCCCTATATCAGTAATCCCGATTTGGTGGAAAGATTCGCCAATAATTGGCCTCTTAATCCCGATGCCCAGATGAAAGATTGGTATTCTTTTGACAAGGAAGGTTATATCGATTTTCCCAGTTATAAACCCTAGTTATACTAAATCCAGTTATTAAAGACTGATTATCTATTCCTCCTTTTGCCTCTTGCCTCTTGCCTATCCTGAAAAAATAGCGGCATGGGTGGGAATGGCACTGAAAACGGCACAAGTCACCGCAGGAAGGCAAAGGGCTTTTAGCAGTTGATTAGTCATTTTTGATTGATGGCAAGTTTAAGAATGGGGAAAAATTGCTATTTATACCCCATAAATAATTGCTTAACAGTAATAAGCATCATAATCCTACCCCCCCCGAATTTGTCAAGTATTCTCCGTTTTTTATTGATGAATCCGGAAAAAAGCCCATCAGGGAGAGAGTGGAAGGGTTCGCCAAGGA
>MTBT01000195.1 GCA_002282935.1 Microcystis sp. LSC13-02
GAACATGAGATTTTTTCGACTTGTTCAAAGTGGCCGTCCGGCATTCGGACACTGAAAACGGACGGGTCGAAAGTGTCAGACTTAAGCAATTGAGCGTTTTTCGCTATCTGCGTCAACCCCGTTGACGCGACCACGCTAAAAAAGTGGCGTGGTGAGGAATCGCCGTCCGTTTTACGGCGGCGAGGATGTCAAAACAGCGATGTGGAAAAGAATCCCCCGTCAAGCTACGCTGTGACGGGGAGAGTATGCCAACAGAGGAAATGAACTATGTCCCAAGATAAGCCGATCCAACGCCAAATTCTACCGATTCCCGACTTGACCCCCTTCGGTCTAATCACCTACGACGCGAAGAATCCGGACACTGACTATCCCCCGATTCGAGATATCCGACCGCCGGACGGCGCGCCCAACGTGCTGATCGTGCTGCTCGATGACGTGGGCTTCGGAGCCTCCAGCGCCTTCGGTGGGCCGTGCAATACCCCCACTTTCGAGCGATTAGCGGCACAGGGGCTAAAATATACCCGTTTTCATACCACTGCCCTCTGCTCTCCCAGCCGCGCGGCTTTGCTCTCCGGAAGGAATCATCACTCGGTCGGCATGGGCAACATCACCGAAACCGCCACCTCCGCCCCCGGGCAGAGTTCCGTTCGTCCCAACACCAAAGCCCCCCTCGCCTTGACCCTGAAGCTGAACGGCTATTCCACGGCGCAGTTCGGTAAGTGTCACGAGGTACCGGTTTGGCAAACCAGCCCGATCGGCCCCTTTGACGCTTGGCCCTCCGGCGGGGGTGGATTCGAGTATTTCTACGGCTTTATCGGTGGCGAGAATAACCAGTGGGAGCCGGCACTGTACGAGGGAACAATCCCGATCGAACCGCCGAAAACCCCGGAGAAAGGGTATCACCTGACCGAAGATCTGGCCGATCGAGCGATCGCTTGGGTCAGTCAACAAAAGGCCCTCGCCCCCGATAAGCCTTTCTTTATGTACTTCGCCCCCGGAGCGACCCATGCCCCCCACCACGTCCCCAAGGAATGGATCGACAAGTATCGGGGCCAATTCGCTCACGGTTGGGATCACCAGCGCGAGATTACCTTTGCCCGACAGAAAGAACTGGACGTAATTCCCCAAAATGCCGAACTCACCCCCCGTCACGCCGAAATTCCCGCCTGGGATGACATGGACGAGCGCCTGAAGCCGGTATTAGAGCGCCAGATGGAGGTGTACGCCGCCTTTATGGAACATACCGATGATCAGGTGGGACGGGTGATTCAAGCCTTAGAAAATCTAGAAATCCTCGACGATACGCTCGTTTACGTCATCGTCGGCGATAACGGCGCATCCGCCGAGGGAACGCTTCAGGGCGCGTTTAACGAGATGGCCAACTTTAACGGATTAGCGGGTCTAGAAACCCCGGAATTTCTCCTCTCGAAACTGGATGACTTCGGCGCGCCCGATTCCTATAATCACTACGCGGTCGGTTGGGCTTGGGCGATGAGTAGCCCCTACAAATGGACGAAGCAGGTCGCTTCTCACTGGGGCGGGACCCGCAACGGTACGATTGTTCGTTATCCCAAAATCATCACGGAAAAAGGTGGGATTCGCCATCAGTTCTGTCATCTGATCGATGTGGCCCCGACGGTGTTGGCAGTAGCGGGAATTCCCGAACCGACTATGGTTAACGGTGTCCTACAAAGTCCCTACGAGGGTACGAGTATGGTTTATACCTTTAACGACGCGGCCGCCCCCGAACGTCACGATGTGCAGTATTTCGAGATGTTTGGCAATCGGGGCATCTATTACAAGGGTTGGAGTGCGATTACCAAGCACCGCACCCCGTGGATTATGACTGGACAGACGATGGTTCCTTTCGACGATGATATCTGGGAACTATACGACGGCAGTAAGGATTGGACGCAAGCTCGGGATCTCTCCCGGGAAATGCCAGAGAAACTGCACGAACTACAGCGACAATTTCTGATCGAGGCGGTTAAGTATAATGTACTGCCCCTAGACGATCGCCAAGTGGAACGGGTCGATCCCGCCACCGCTGGCCGGCCTACCCTCGTGCGGGGAAACTCGCAATTATTCTTTGCCGGGATGGGGCGTTTGTCTGAAAATAGCGTCATCAACATCAAAAATAAATCCTTCTCGGTGACGGCGGAACTGAACATTCCCCCGGAAGGCGCGGACGGGGTGATTATCGCCCAAGGCGGCCGCTTCGGTGGTTGGAGTGTCTATACCCACGACGGAAAAGCCAAGTTCGTCTATAACGTGCTGGGGATTCAAAGTTTTGTCACCGAGGCGACGGAGACGATCCCGGCCGGTAAGCATCAGGTACGGATGGAGTTTGCCTACGATGGCGGTGGTTTAGGACGGGGGGGAAATGTCACCCTCTACTACGACGGTCAACCGGTGGGTACGGGTCGGGTAGAACGAACTCAGGCTTTTATTTTCTCTGCGGACGAGACCACGGATATCGGCTACGAATCCGGTACCCCCGTAGCGGCGGAATATACCTCGAAAACCAGTCGTTTCACTGGCAAGATCGGTTGGGTTCAACTGGATCTGGGTACGGACGATCATGACCACCTGATCGACCAGGAGGAACGTCTGAAAATTATCATGGCCCGGCAGTAGAAAAGGGGACTTGCGATCGACGGTTTCGCTTATTCGGTCTTAGGGGAGGAATCGCGATCGCTGGCGAGCCAATGTTTAATTTTCTATAGCAAAAACTAACCGCGCTGGTAGTTTTATCTAGACTTTCCCTCGGTTAAAAGCAAAAAAAATTGAGTTTAAATTAGCAACTTTGTTCTATGGAATGGTCTTTTTTTAGAAACTTTGCCATCACTCTATTCGCCCTCTTAAATCCTCTGGGGATGCTGCCGATATTTATTAGTTACACCGCTCGCGAACGTCAAGAAGTACAGCGACTCGTGGCTCTATTTGTCTCGTTAACTGTCTTGTGTTTGTTGTTAATTTTTATGTTTATCGGAACGTCAATGCTAAAATTCTTTGGTGTCACCTTAGACTCTTTTCGCCTTGCTGGTGGAGTGCTTTTGTTGATGATCGGTATCAACATTGTTAACGGTTCTGGGGGAGAGACAAAAGAGCTTTTAATTAATGAGCGAGGAGGGGATTATCTCAGCGAAGCTAAGTCAGTTTATCGGCAAATTGTTATTCCTATGGCTATGCCTTTATTGGTAGGACCTGGGGTTATTGCTAACGTTATCCTTTATGCCAGTGAAGCCGAATCAAAGCTGGGTGACGGTATGGGCATTGAACTAATTTTGATGACAATTTTAGTCAGTTTTTTGGTCTTTCTCATCCTCGCTGCTGGCAAATGGTTACAAAGACTTTTGGGAGATATTGGCTTGAGTATTACTCAGCGAGTTATGGGGCTATTTGTAGCGGCGATCGGAGTACAATTTATGGTGACAGGTTTGATTAATATTTTTGTCGATCAGATCGTTCCTAAACTGCCATCATAGCAAATTGCTAATTAGTCTAAATAGTTAGCTAAGAAAATTACTGAAAATATCAAATAAGCTGTTGTATATTTAAACTGGGTATTAAGGAGAGCAATCATGAGAAATTCTGAGCAATTGACCAAATCCCTGAAGCGTTTTCGTTATACACTTTTTCTGGGAGTAGCGGCCATGGCAATCACTAGCTGGGGGATGCCCAATATTTCTGTAGCCCAGACTACTCCTGCTCAAGAAAAAGTGCAGTTAATGTTCGTGCAAACGGCAGAAGATATTCAGATAGATCCCGTCACAAAAACAATTCGCTTGGTAAATGTCAACAAACAGACCCTATACTTTTCCGATCGCCCGAACCGGATTGCTGGTAATCTGACCATGGCCGCCTATCTGGATGAGTGGACAGCCCGGGCGGGAAAAGATAATTTTGCTAACGATCCCCCCAATGCGACCCTCTCAGTCTACGAACCTGGTCGTCAAGACAATACTATAGTTGTCGTCGAGATTAGCAATCCCGTCATCGATGGCAAGGACTTGATTTATAGCTACAAGCTAATCGAAGGGACTCTACCCAAGGCCGGCGGGGCAACTTCCCTATTTATCGATTGGATTGGTGTTGGTGGTGGTGTCGGTCCTGGCTTTTACGGGGTGGGGGCCGGTACCCGCGGAGTCGGTTTATACGGTGGTTACGGTGGACCCCTACGTTATTAATACGCTTGTTCTATTATTCCTGTAAATTTATCTAGCGATTAGGAAAATCCCATGAGTTACAGATACATCAATCAATTAGCCACACCCGAAAATTTGCAGCGATTTCTGGAATTTGTTGATCTGGCGGCTGGGGGAGGCAAAGATACGGCTAATGTCTGGGAAATCGAGCGCCGATTGGTTAATAGTCGCCCGATGGAGTTATGTGTAAAAGCAGTTCTGCAAGAACCAGCTTCCGCGCAATTAGTGCAAGAAAGATACATTGGCAACCCCTACGATATTGAAGCAATGTTAAAAATGCCGAAGGGTTCTCTCGGTTGGACTTACGGCACAATTATGCACACTTTGGGCTATGATCCGCAATTTTATCCCCAACGCAAGCAATTTGATTCCGATGCCGACTATATTGGTTTTCGCGTTGATAAAACCCACGATATCCATCACATTCTCACCGGATTTAGTTTAGATACTCTTGGAGAATTGGGAGTAATTTCTGTCACGGTCGCTCAAACTCGTTATCCTACTTTTCTCCTCATCGATATCCTCTCTTTACTGATGACTTTTTTTACCAGTGATACTCTGTTAAATGAGGTGGAAAGTGATGCCGATTTAAATAAAACTCTCGGTTACAAATTCGAGCTAATTTCCCAGGGAATTACCATCGGCCGTAACGCTAAACCCCTATTCCCGATCAAGTGGGAGGAAGGCTGGGAAAAACCCTTAGATCAATGGCGCAAGGAACTGAATATTAAACCAGTTTTAGATGGTCCCTGGAGTTGGTACAGTCGCCCGGAATTACAGTCGGCGATCGCTTAATTTTTCCACCAGATTTTTGTGTGAGAATAGTGAGGGACAATTCTGCTTTGATCTATGGTCAAAAAACCTCTAGAAAACCAAGCCATAATCAAATTCGCTGGCTCTGTCAAATAATTGTTGCTCTAATTGTCTTAATTATGCCAGTAGCAATTACCCTGCGACTGGTTTTAGCTTTTCTTTTCGCTTTGATAGGGGCAATTGCTTTACTAGCTTACAGAATTTCTTGCGTTGCTCCTTGGCAGTTAGAACTATTAAAATCTCCCAATCATCGGGTGGCATTTCTGGAATCCCTATTTTTTACGACCGGCAGTTTCGGACTATTAATTTATCTGATCGCATCCGCACAGGCGATCGTCCATTTTGCTTGCGGTTTTCTGGGTATTATCAAACCTCCGATACAAGTATTAATAGTACGGCGAGGCGGCGACTGGTAGCAACCCAAGGGATGCTTTCCTATTTTTTATCCGTCTCGATTATTGCTATTATTTTTGGAATGATTGGTAATTTACTCTCAGCAAAAAAGATATTTTATTAAGGAAGTTATGGTTCATCAGAAAATTAATCTCGATCGCCTTAGTCCGGAAGATGCACTAATTACCCCCACCTATGCTTCCCGCGCCCTGACTTCCGCTGTACCTAAATACGAGATTCCCGAGGGAGAAATGCCGCCGGCGGTGGCCTACAATTTAATCCGCGATGAACTCGCCCTTGATGGTAATTCTCGCCTTAATCTGGCTACTTTTGTCACCACTTGGATGGAACCGGAAGCCAAACAATTAATGGCGGAAACCTTCGATAAAAACATGATCGACAAGGATGAATACCCACAAACTGCCGAAATTGAACTGCGTTGTGTGAATATGATCGCTAGACTCTGGAATGCTCCCGAAAGCGAAGCGGCAACCGGTTGTTCTACCATTGGTTCCAGTGAAGCGGCGATGTTGGGAGGCATGGCTTTAAAATGGCAATGGCGCAAACGCCGACAAAAAGAGGGTAAACCCACCGACAAACCTAATTTAGTCATGGGCATTAATGTGCAGGTTTGTTGGGAAAAATTCTGTCGTTATTGGGAGGTAGAACCGCGTTTTGTGCCGATGGAAGGGAATCGTTTTCATCTCAATGCGACCGAGGCAATTAAACTAATTGATGAGAATACGATCGGGGTAATTGCAATTATGGGTAGTACCTTTGATGGTAGTTACGAACCCGTCCAAGAAATTAATGATGCCCTGGAAAAATTGAACAGAGAAACCGGCTGGCAAGTTCCCCTGCACGTCGATGGTGCTAGTGGTGGTTTTATTGCCCCTTTTCTCGATCCCGATTTAGTCTGGGATTTTCGCCTCAAATGGGTTAAATCGATTAATGCTTCCGGGCATAAATACGGTTTAGTCTATCCCGGCGTCGGTTGGATTATCTGGCGAGATCGGCAAGAATTACCAGAAGAATTAATCTTTCATTGTAATTATTTAGGCGGTGATCTGCCTAATTTTGCTCTGAATTTTTCTCGCCCTGGCAATCAAGTAGTTGCTCAATATTATAATTTTTTACGCTTGGGTAAAGAGGGTTATCGACAAATTCATCAAGCCTGTCGAGATACGGCCCTGTATTTATCGGGGGAAATCGCTAAGATGGGACCGTTTGAATTGATTACCGATGGCAGCACTATTCCAGTTTTTGCTTGGAAATTAAAGGAGACAATTAGCGATCAATCTAATTATAGTTTATTCGATTTAGCTGATAAATTGCGCGAGCGGGGTTGGTTAGTTCCTGCCTATACAATGCCCAAAAATCGCCAAGATTTAACCGTGCAGCGCGTGGTGATCAAGGAGGGATTTAGTCGCGATATGGCGGCTCTGTTGTTGCGGGATATTCACTCAGCAATCGCCTTCTTTAAATCTCAGTCTAATTATCAGTCAAAATTATCTGGTTCCCATTTCCATCACTAACAGATGTTGAGGAAAAACTCGCTTAAATTCCCTAAATATTGGCAACCATTACAAAGTTCTGGTGTTGCCAATTTTTCCACTCCTGTCTCAACCTAGGCTCTCTGCACCTCATCGAGGACAGTAATGCCTGAAGCTTACCCGACTACACACAAAAAAATCTGACTTAATCCTATGCAATTTGTACCAGTTGTCGATATTAATCAAAGATATTTAATGCTAACTACACCATCTAAAGCTAGAGGATGGATGAAAAAAATTGGGCATACCTTGGTAATATTTTTTGTAGTTTTACTACTGACTCTAACCTCCCCTCTTTTGGGAATAGCTCAAAATCCGACACAACCGGAAAATAAAATTGACGGCTTTCCAGTTATGTTAGATGGAAAAACTCTCTTTTTTATCCGGCGGGGAGTTTCTTCATTTTCGGCGGAGGAGAGAGCTAACACTATTACCCGGAGAATTGAAAGAATTGCTCAAAATGATTCTATTCCTATTGAGAACCTGACAATTGAGCAGATTCCTGATGATAACTCACTTTATTTAAGTATAGATCAAGAAGTGATTCTAACGGTGACGGAGCGAGATGCAAAAGCCTATCGTTCAACGCCGGAGGTTTTAGCTCAACAAGCTTTACAAAAAATTCAGGTCGCTATCGCTCAATATCGCCAAGATCGAAAACCAGAACAACTACTTAAGAACATCATTTATACGGTTATAGCCACCTTTGCTTTCTTGATTATTAGCTTTGCAGTTATCAAAATTTCAGGGAAGCTATTTCCCTTCATTAGACGTTTGATTGAATCCTTGACACCAGGCATTCAAATCGGGAATATTGAGATTGTATCTTCCTCTAAAATTAGCTTCTTTTGGCTGCGAGTTCTTCGGATGATTCGCTTATTTATTCTGTTTTTATTAACATTCAATTATGCTACATTTGTACTTCGTTTATTTCCCTGGACAAGAGTTTTTGGCGAGAGTATTTTAGGTTATTTTTCTCGATCATTAGAACTGGTTTTATCCTCCATTGGCAAATATCTTCCCAATGCCTTTATTATTGCCATAATCATTTTTGTAACCTACTACTTAATCCGGCTAATCAAGCCCTTTTTTACGGCAATAGAAAGAGGAAATCTGGTTATTCCTGGTTTTTATACTGATTGGGCTAAACCTACTTACAATCTCCTATTAGTCATAATTATTGCCTTAGCAGCAATAGTTGCTTTTCCCTATTTGCCCGGTTTTGATTCCCCGGCTTTCCGCGGTGTTTCTGTTTTTCTTGGTCTTCTTTTATCCCTTGGTTCTACTTCGGCGATCGCCAATGTTATTGGGGGAATTATTCTTATCTATACCCGTGCCTTTCGCATCGGAGATCACATTCAAGTAGGAGATGTAATTGGCGATCTAATTGAAAAAAACTTCCTAGTCATTCGCATTTGCACTCCCACTAATAAAATCATTACTATTCCTAACTCATCTTTATTAAGTAGTAATGTGATTAACTTTAGTATTTCCTCGCGGGAATTAAACAGAAATCTAATTATTCAGACAACGATTACCCTAGGGTACGATCTGCCTTGGCGAAAAGCCCACAAAACCTTAATTGAAGCTGCTCTAGAAACTGACCATATTCTCAAAGAACCCGCACCTTTTGTCCTGCAAACTAGCCTAGATAATTTTTACATCAGTTATCAATTAAATGCTTACACTAACCAACCCAATTTGATGGTAATAATTTATTCAGAACTCCATCAAAATATTCAAGACAAGTGTAATGAAGCTGGGATTGAGATTCTCTCTCCCAGTTACACCTCCCTACGAGATGGAAATACAACAACCATTCCCGAAAATTATTTACCTTCCGATTATGCTGCGCCTCCCTTTCGCGTTCAATCTTCAGATAATCAGGAAAACAACACATTTTGACACCAAATCCGTTTTTAAGTAGGGTCTGCTGAAAAAGTTTTTCGGTGGTGGTAGGAGTCAGGAGTCAGGAGTCAGTAGCCGGTCGTTTCAGGCTTTGTTGCCCTTAGCATGAACATCGGACTTTAACAGGTCAAAAGCTTTATTTTAAAAGGGTTTTACCATTATTCAGCAGACCCTAACTACTATAAGAATTCATCTTTCTATCGTATTGAGGACGACAGGGACTGCCCCAAGCGACCTTTTGAGCGGGAATATCGGCAAATACGCTACTTCTTGCCCCAATAACAACATTAGAGCCAATTTTTACCCCCGGAGCCAGGAAACAATCGGCCGCGATCCATGTACCATTACCAATGAGGATGGGAGTGGTTTTTAAGCTGAAAGAGCGATCGCAGGGAGCGTGACTGCCAGTGCAAAGATAGCATTTTTGAGAAATCACACAATGACTGCCGATGGTAACGTTATCTAAACTATAAATCACCACATCATCGCCAATCCAAGTATAATCGCCGATCGCAACTTTCCAAGGATAAGTAACCCTTGCCGTCGGGCGAATTTTCACCCCAAGGCCGATTTTAGCCCCGAATAGTCGCAAAATAGCGCAGCGAAAGCTATCCATTTGGTGCAAACTGAGGGGAAAAAGAATTCCCTGTACTAACCACCAAAGTAGGATAATCGGATTAGAACGACCGCGATCAAACCAAGATTGATCGTAGGTACGCAGATCTAGCCACGCTTCCTCATCGGTGCGGATTTCTGGGGACATAGGACTTATTTAATCATTTTCGCGGGTTGAGGTTCCGAGGGTTTAACCGGGGGATTAGCATGGGCATTAACGTTTAATTTACCGCCAAATTGCCGTAATTCGTACAATTTAACCCCTATTTGGTATTCGTACTGACTCAAAAGACGACCGTAGATATAACCAGCTTTGCCATCCAAGAAACCGAGACGGATAAAATAAAAGAGAATAAAGCGCAGCAGCGGTTTAAAGGGCAATTTTACCCAAATTTTCTTTAAAAAACGTTTTCTCTGCACCGCATCACCGAACAGGTTCGCTCCGATCGTGCCGCTTTCGTCATTACCCGTGAGAATATTGTAATAAACTCGCGCCTCCCAGTTGGAATAACGATTATGTCTTTCTAACCAATGATAGATATCGCGGAAATCGATGTGCAGCATATCATTTTTCAGATATCCCACCTTGCCATCGAGGATAACGTGTTCGTGAACCTCGTTATCTCCCGTGTTGGGGATATCTTCCGTGTTTAAATTCTCGTATCTGCCCGACTTATGTTTAAATAAGCGCAGATTCCAGTCGGGATACTTGCCACCATAACGAATCCATTGTCCGAGGAAGAAGACGCGACGATTGAGATAATAACCATTATAGTTGGAATCTTGGATCACGGTGGCGATTTCGTCCCATAGTTCGGGGGTGATTCTCTCATCACAATCGACGATTAATACCCATTCATTGCGAAAAGGCAGATTATCGAGGGACCAGTTTTTCTTTTTCGGCCAACGACCATTAAAATAAAATTGGACTACATTAGCCCCATAGTTTGTAGATATTTCGATCGAGCGATCGCTACTTTGGGAATCGACGACAAACACTTCATCAGCCCTAGCAACACTCTCTAAACAGGCGGGAAGGTTAGATTCCTCGTTTTTGGCGGGAATCAACACCGAAACGGGAATTTTTTCTGATTGACTAAACATTGGTACACTGTGGCTAGGTAGAGTGTTCGCATCTTTCCTTAAAACCCTTAGTCACTCAGAAAGCGAGAACTAGGACTTAAGATTTTTTTTAATCTTACTATACCTTATTCGGTTTTTTACGCTATCCCTAGGCTTGAACCTAAGAGAGAGACTCCTAGAGACTTGCATATTCTCCCAGAAAATAGCGAAAAATTCGCTAGGCAATACATCTGTTCTAGTATCTAAATTTCTAACTGCGAAATAGACGACTATACTGGGTTTCGTGGTTCATACTGGCAAAACTTAGTCCCCAACTCCAACTGCTCAGGTTTTCATCGGCTAAACTGATAATATCTGCTGTTGCTGTTAATAAACTGGGCTGTAAACCGATCAGAATGGATTGTCCTAGGGTTTGCCCAAGGGGAATTAAACGCAATCCCGCATTGATTAAATTACTTGCCCAACTGTGTAAATAGCCTAAAACCGCTAATTCTTCGCCAATTTGCCAATGACTTGCCCCGATCGCAAAAGCGGTGGCATAATTAGCCTGTTCTGGTAGATTATCTCTGGCCGGTGCTAACTCCCGCAATAAGTTTAACAGCGATCGCCCCATTTGCCAGCTTTGTTGTCTTAATTCGGCCGTCTCCCGCGTGGCCGATAACCAATTATCCCAATAATTAAGTTTTGTAAAATCTTCTTGACAAAAACAACGATATACCCTTACCAAAACAGCCGTTTCTAAGCGAATCGAGCCTTGACAAAGCGATCGCTCTAACCAATCATTCAAGCTGGCACTATTGGAGATAATCCCCTTTTCGACGAGGGTTTCTAGCCCTTCGGAATAACTATAGGCCCCGACGGGTAGAATGGGACTAGCCAATTGTAATAAACACAAAAGTTCTTTTTGATCGAGCATAGAAAACCGAGAAAATTGTCCTTAACACATTTAGGGAAATGCTTGGCACTTCGGTATGTAGATCGAGCCTGTAGAAAGCGGCACTCTGTGAATTATACCGTGGTTAATAGCCACAATTATAAACTACTATACTTATGTCCTCACGAGAACAGCATTTTCTGAAAATAAATCTTGTCGTTCTCCTCTTGATTTTAGCTTTGATTGCTGGAGTTGATCGGGAAAAATTACACTCTAGTCTTTTATTTTATCCTCCCGCTACTCCCCCAACTCCGCTCGCTGGTTTATTAACCCATTCTTTTCAATTGCTTTGTTGTCTGCCCCCGATTGTTTGCCTTTTTAGTTATACTTTGTTGTCCCGCAAGACAAGTTTCAATAATTCTTACAATTTTTTACTTTTTTCTGGTATAATAACGGGACTTTTTGCCATCAATGAAATCTTCAGAATTCATATCATTCTCCTCTATTTTAATATTCCCAAATTCTTGACTATCTCTGTTTATGCCCTCGCAATTCTGATTTATGGTTTAGCATTTTGGCGGCGAATAAGACAAACTTATTACCAAATTTTAATCATCGCTTTAGCACTTTTAACTTTTGCGATCGCTATCGATTTTCTCCAGATTAAAAATCAAGGTTTTGCTAGTCTAAGTGAAGGAATTCCTAAACTGTTAAGTGCTGTGAATCTAGCTGGCTATTTTTGGGATGTATGTTTTCAAGAAATTTCAGCCCAGATCAAATCCCAATAAATTATCCATTTATCTGTTTAACCAGATGTAAAATTTCAGGAAGAATCAGTTTTTCTAGGGCTAATTTAACGGCATTAGTGGAACCAGGGAGAGAAAAGACTAATAAGTTTTGATAAACCCCAGCTATTGCCCTTGATGCCATGGCACGGGAGCCAACTTCCTGATAGCTGAGATAACGAAATAATTCGCCAAAACCGGGCAAAGTAATCCTTAATAAAGGTACTAAAGCATCATAGGTGTTGTCTCTGGGAGCAATACCCGTACCCCCATTGAGAATTAAGACTTTTATCTGATTTTGATTACTAATCTCTGGTAAGATTGCTTGAATTTGTAGGGGTTGATCGGGGATAATTAAGTATAGGCCGATATCATGACCCGATCGAGTTAGTAACTCTTGAATTATTTGGCCGCTACTATCCGTCTCTGGGGTACGAGTATCGCTCACCGTGACTACGGCACAGGTAAGGTTAAGGGGGGTGGTGTCGGGATGGGGAATAAAGGTCATAATTAGGGTCTGCGGCAAAAAGTTTTTCCTCGGGGCAGGGTGTGGGGTGTAGGGTGTAGGGTGTAGGGTTTTACCGATTTTCAGGTGGTCAATTACCTAATGTTCAGGGAAAAAGTAGCTTAATTTTCCCCCTGATCACTCCCAGTCCGGTACTTTTTGATTGACAAAAAGGTCTAAAAGTCTTATCCAACAAGGTTTTTAGATTTATCTGGTCAGTGCAGTCACCCTATAATAAAAAACTTAAGTTTTGCAAGTATTGCCGATTTTTGCCAGTTTTTGGAACCTTTTCGCCGGTAATGATGACAAGGTGAAAGGAGCTTCTAGAGAACAGATTATCCCAAAATAACAAAATCGAGATTATCATGGTGCGTCCCGCAGTCTGGACAGTCCCATTCTCGAACATTTAACGGCATTTTCTCAGCAATATACCCGCAATTACTACACCTTTTAGAGCTAGGAAACCATC
>MTBT01000196.1 GCA_002282935.1 Microcystis sp. LSC13-02
CTTAGTACGACCAGCAAAGAAGTTAGTGAAAGCTGTTTGTAAATGTCTTAACCCTTGTTGTAAAGGTACACAACTAACTTCGTTTAAAAAGCCTAATTCTTCTTGCTTTTTCCACTCGGTTAGCATTAAAGAAGTTTCAGCATATCCTACTCTTTCTTGTCTTTCGTATCATGCTTGTGTTCTGAGATGGAGTGCCTTATTGTCAACTAATCTTACACAGCCCAAAGTGCGCCGCAATAGCGACTCTTGTTCGGGTGTGGGGTAAAATCATCGGTAAGAATAGGCTTTTTCCATGTCTCACATTCTGGCATATATCGTGTAAATGTGCTAATATTTAACGGTAAAGCCGTCGTTCTACGACGGGGTTTCAGACCCAAAATTTTCGATGAAAGCGCAAACAACAAGTAAAGATAGCCTGATCCTACGGCAAGAAGTAGTGGGTTCCCGTCGCCCTAGTAACTATTTTTGGGCTGTAATCGTCTCTATTGGCGGTCTAGGGTTTCTCCTCGCCGGTCTTTCCAGTTATTTGAAGGTCAATCTACTTCTCGTTAGCGATACCAGTTCCTTACAATTTATTCCCCAAGGAGTCGCCCTCCTCTTTTACGGTACTGCGGGGACTCTTTTAGCCATCTATCTCTGGTTATCTCTCCTCTGGAATGTCGGAGGTGGTTACAACGAGTTTAACAAGGAAACCGGCAAAGTTAAAATCTTTCGTTGGGGCTACCCGGGCAAAAATCGTCGCATTGATCTTGATTGGCCTCTCGAAGATGTGCAAGCTGTGCGGGCCGAAGTGCGAGAAGGACTCAACCCGAAACGGGAACTATTCCTGCGGATTAAACAGCGTCGCGATATCCCTTTAACTCGCGTCGGCGATCCTATGTCCCTCTCGGAATTGGAAAATCAAGGAGCGCAACTCGCTCGTTTTCTGGAAATTCCTCTAGAGGGATTGTAGGCCTTTTTTCGCTCTTTTTGGCTATAAAATGATGAAGATAAGAAAATCTTGCTGGCTGTCTCTAGTTTGTGTTTTTTTAATCACAACGACGACACTTTTCGGCTGTTCTTCCCCGGAAGCTAATTCCACCCCCGATAATTCTAGTATCACCCAAACCTCTCAACCTGCCAGTTCGGGCAGTGTCAACATGGATAATTACAAACCCCGCTTAGATGGAACTGCCGTCGTCGAGATGATAATCAAAGGTAAACCAGTAACGATCGAAATTGATGGCAATGCAGCCCCAATTACTGCCGGTAACTTTGTGGATCTGGTGGGGAGAGGTTTTTATAATGGTTTAACTTTCCATCGCGTGGTTAAGGAACCGCAGCCTTTTGTCGCCCAAGGTGGTGATCCCCAAGGTCGCGGAACTGGTGGTTTTGTTGATCCAGAAACCAAGCAATCCCGTTATGTTCCCCTGGAAATTCTCCTTAAAGACGAAAAAGAGCCGATTTATGGGAAATCAATCGGTCAACAGGCCACGGCGCGCACTCCCATCGTCGCTTTACCCCATAAACGCGGTGCAATCGCAATGGCCCGTTCTCAACAACCTAATTCCGCTTCTTCTCAATTTTATTTTGCCCTGTCGGATATCAATTTCCTCGATGGTGATTATGCCGTTTTTGGTTATGTAACTGAGGGAATGGAAGTGATCGATACGATCAAACAAGGGGATAAAATTGACTCGGACTCGGCTAAAGTTATTTCCGGTGCGGAAAATCTGAAAAAATAGCGATCAGTTAGGGTGGGACCGGGCGACAATAATTTAATATTCGCCGTCACCCACCAAATCATTAGACCTCTTGCAAAAATCAAAAATCTTCCGTTAGGTGAGGAGACTCCGAGACTCCGCGACAACTATCCTACCTTTGCAGGAGGTGTAATATTCTGATAACTGATAACTGATAACTGATACCTGATAACTGATAAATGAATGTTGTGGTGACGGGAATTGGGTTGATCAGTTCTCTGGGAAATTTAAGTCAGAGTTGGCAAAGATTACTAGAGGGCAAAACTGGTATAACTAGGCAACAACCCTTTTCTGATTTACCCGCATTACCCCTGGGTTTAATCGGTCAAAAACCTGCATTTTTAGAGGATTTAACCAAAATTGCCCTGATTGCTGCCCTTGAAGACGCTCAATTAACCCCTCCCTTAAAGGATTGTGCTGTCACTATCGGTTCTAGTCGCGGTTGTCAGGGTTTATGGGAACAGATGGCAGCGACGGGAATAGTAGAAAACTGGTTAGATAGTTTACCCGATCGCGCCTCGGTATTGACCGCTAGATTGATAGAAACCGGCGCCCCAGTGTTAGCACCCATGGCGGCCTGTGCCACGGGTATCTGGTCGCTCGCGCAGGGTGTAGAATTAATCAAAATGGGAGAATGCGATCGAGTTTTAGCCGGGGCGATCGAAACCCCGATCACTCCCTTAACTTTGGTGGGATTTGAACAGATTGGAGCTTTGGCGAAAACGGGCTGTTATCCTTTTGATAGAGCTAGGGAGGGCTTGGTTTTGGGCGAAGCTGGGGCGATTTTAGTCCTTGAATCGGAAGAACTGGCTTTAAGCAGAAATGCCCCCATCTACGGGCAAATTTTGGGCTATGGTTTTACCTGCGATGCCGATCATGTCAGCGCCCCGGCGATTAATAATCGTAGTGCTACCAAAGCCATAGAACTATGTTTGCATAGAAGTCAATTAAGAAAAGATGAAATTAATTACATTCACGCCCACGGCACTAGCACGCGTTTAAACGATGAACGGGAGGCAAGCCTGATCGCCAGCATTTTTGGCTCGCAAGTGGCTGTAAGCTCGACAAAAGGGGCAACAGGACACACTTTAGGGGCTTCGGGGGCGTTAGGTGTGGCTTTTTGTTTAATGGCCCTGAAAAATCAGCTAATTCCCCCCTGTGTCGGTGTGCGCGAGTCGCCTTTTCAGTTAAATTTAACTAGATCGGCTGTTAATTTTTCCCTGCACAATTGTCTCTGTCTTAATTTCGGTTTCGGAGGACAAAATGCAGCCATCGCAGTGGGGAAGTTTTTCAGTGATCAGTAATCAGTGATCAGTAATCAGTAATCAGTAATCAGTGACGGGAGCATCTCACCTTTGTAACCCCTAAATCAGGTTTTATGTCAAGCTATTTTGAAAGCCTTGCTAGAAACCAGTTTTAGGGACAAGTATATTGCATAAATGAAATGCTCCCTCAGTGACCATTTCTTTCCCTGCCGGTCTCTGCATTTCTTTTTAACAAAACTTAACAATTATGGGCGAAATTTTGCTGGCTTTTGTCGGGAGATTTTGAGATAATATTTTTAAAAGATTTTATTCATAATGGTAATGTTTGAACTTAATAAAAATTGCACGGATTCCCATTATGAGAAAAGCATAGCACAAGCCGCCGCCAAAGTCAAGTCCTTTCTTATTACTTATGGGTGCGAATTTCCAGGAGTCAAAAAGGGCCTTAGTGGGGGTGCTAGGTATAGACTGATTACTGATAACTGATTATGGATACACCGCGACTACATCCGGATACGATCGAAGAAGTTAAACAAAGAATTGATATTGTGGATTTAATTTCCGAGAGAGTCGTCCTCAAAAAAAGGGGACGGGAATACGTCGGTTTATGTCCTTTTCACGAGGAAAAATCCCCCAGTTTTACGGTTAGTCCTGCCAAACAAATGTATTACTGTTTTGGCTGTGGTGCAGGGGGAAACGGGATTAAATTTCTTATGGAAGTGGGAAAACAATCTTTTAGTGAAGTGGTTTTCGATCTCGCTAGAAGATATCAAATCCCGATTAAAACTCTAGCAGTAGAACAGCGTCAGGAATTAGAGCAGAAATTATCCCTCAAGGAACAATTATACGAAATAATGGCCGTGGCGGTGAGTTTTTATCAACACGCCCTTAGTCAACCTCAAGGGGAAAAAGCGTTAGATTATCTCAAAGTACAACGACAACTAACCGCAGAAACTATCGCTAATTTTCAACTGGGATATTCTCCGGAAGGTTGGGAAACTCTCTATCGTTATTTAGTGGAACAAAAGCGCTATCCTGTGGCTTTAGTGGAACAAGCAGGATTAATTAAAGCGCGTCAAAATGGTAGTGGTTATTACGATCAATTTCGAGATCGTTTAATGATTCCTATTTTTGATAGTCAAGGACGAGCGATCGCTTTTGGTAGTCGCACTTTAGGTAATGAGCAGCCAAAGTATCTAAATTCTCCCGATACTCCTCTATTTGAAAAGGGAAAAACTCTCTTTGCGCTCGATCGAGCTAAACAGGCAATTATTCATCAAGATTTAGCCATAGTTGTGGAGGGTTATTTTGATGCGATCGCTCTCCATGCTGCTGGTATTACTAATGTGGTTGCCTGTTTAGGAACAGCCTTAAGTCAAGAGCAAATTAAATTACTTTTGCGCTACAGTGAAAGTAAACAAATAATCTTTAATTTTGATGCCGATCAAGCAGGAATTAAAGCGACACAACGAGCGATCGAGGAAATTAACTCCCTAGTTTATTCAGGACAAGTTAACCTAAAAATCCTCAATCTTCCCGATGGTAAAGATGCCGATGAATTTCTTAAATCCCATACTGACGGGGTGAATAGTTATCGAGAACTAATCGAAAAATCTCCTTTTTGGATTGATTGGCAAATCTCGCAAATGTTGGTTAATAAAGATTTAAAACAGGGACTACATTTTCAACAAGTAGCCAATAGTATGGTGAGTTTATTGCAAAAGTTAATCGATAGCAATCAACGCACTTTTTATCTAGATTATTGTGCTGAAATTTTGGCTCAAAAAGATGCCACTCGTTTGCCTTATATTTTAAAAAATCTCTCAAAGCAGGTTAATAAACCTCAAGGAAAATCTCTGGCAATCAAGAGGAAAAATATTTTAGATAAATCCGAAAAAAATAGCTCGGAAAAAGCCGAATGGTTATTATTATTAATCTATCTCCATTATCCTGAATATCGGGAAATAATTTTAGAATCTTTGGATGAAAAAGATTTAATTTTTAATCTGCCTGATTATCGTTGGTTATGGCAAGTAATTCTAGAGTTAGAACCCCAAATTACTAAACCAAGAGATTTGATGTCAGCTTTACAGAATCATTTATTGATGATAACCACAGACAAAAACCGTGATTTTAATTCTTTATTTCACTTAAATGAACATACCAGTCAGGAAATTTTGCAGCCAGAAGAACAGATCAAAGATGCTATTATAGCTATGGAAAAAATTAGTTTAATGGAATATCGTCGCTACTGTCAAGAACAATTAATTAATGCTCTCGACAGCAATCAACGGGAATTTTATCAGCAGGAATTTTATCAAACTGTTAATAAATTAATCGAAATTGATCCTCTCTACCAACAAGCTTAATTCTCCGATTGATTAGAAGCTAGACAGTTGTTCTGCAATAATAGATACTAACTTATCCACTGCTCCCGCTTGCCCGCGTACTGAGCGCAATTTTTGCCGGATAGCCTCTAATTGTTCGGGATTTTCTAACCAAGATATAGCTATATTTGCCGCTTCTTCTGGTTGTAATTCCCCCAATAATTCCGGAACAATTTCGGCACTGGCCCAAATATTTGGCCAGGCATATAAACGCTTTTTCCGCAACATATAGAGATTAATTATCTTAGCAAATAAAGAACCCACCCCCGGCAGTTGGGCTAATAAACCGGGTAAACCGTCCCAAGTCCGCATCGCGTCTAGTTGCTGAGTCGGTAGTAAAATAATCATCGGGATTGCCAGCGCCCCTAATTCAGCCGTATTAGCACCCACCGTCGTTAAAGCTAAATGACAGCGAGAAAGCTGGTTATGGGCGGGAAAAGCGGTAATTAGGTCAACTTTTACCCCCTTAGCTGTTTCTAGATAGGGTTTTTCACCGTTTTTTAATTTGGCAGCACTCCAACCAGTTTTATTAATCATCGGATTATAGCTAGGATCGGCAAATTTCGCCAAATAAGCTAAATTTATGGTAGGAGCAACGGGAATTAAGAATTTAGTCTGGGGATTGTGTGCGTGTATCTTTTCAGCAATGGCTAAGGTTAGGGGTACACCCTGAGCTAATTTCGAGGGTTTGGAACCGGGGAGGAGCGCGATTAAGGTAGCGTCATCAGGGGTGATAGCAGTGGGCAAATCCACCATTAAATCGCCGATAACAGTAAATTTATGCTGATATTGTTGGGGAATATTATTTAATACACTTGTATTCATCACGGCAAAGCGATCGATCCCCCGATACCAACGCGCTTCCCATTCCGCATAGATAACGGTGCGATAACCCAAACGTTTACCGATGGTGAGGGCAAAAAATTGATCGCCCCCTAAAAATAAAACGATGCCCTTGGGGTGCCAATCCCAATTATCGGCGGTTTTTCCCCAGAAAAGAAAATTAAAGAAGTTTTCTGGCGACTGGACTCGATCGACCCCTGGATATTTCCTAACTACTTCCGTTTCCGCCCCCATAGAATGAGTACAAGGGGAAAGAATCACCGAAATCCGCAACAGCGATCGATCTTCTGTTAAGTTTTGTCGCAATCTCTTGACAACTGGACGCACCCATGTAGATATTTCTCCCGGACCATTAGAGAGAATGAGCAGATCAACAGGAGAATCAAACATGATAAGTAGTCGTGCAAAATTAATGTCTTGGTTAGGATAGGCACTCATGCAAGGGGTAGTTAGATATGTGTAATTAATTTTGCGCGCGGTACTTATCAAGCAAAAAGTAAAAAGTTCCCTGTTGCGGTGTTGCCTACTTGCCATTGAATAAAGAACGAATTGCCTGATGTTTAGGGTGATCAAATTCTGGGGGAACCTTGCGGGTATCGGTAATCAACCAATCCAAGGCTGCCGCTTCCACATCGATCGCCGCGCCGGTTTTATCAACACAATAGCGCCCAAAGACCAACTTATCCACCAAACGCGCCCCTGAACCGAGGCGAGAATATTCAAAAATAACGCTATTATCCACCGTCGCGCCGCCACAAATCCAACAATTTGGGCCAATCATACTCGGACCGACAATTTTCGCCCCGTCTTCAATGCGCGTCATTGCCCCGATATACACAGGTCCGGTGATATCGACTCGATCCCAGTTTACCCCCACATTTAAGCCCGTGTAGATGCCCGGTTTGACTTCGATGCCGGGGATAGCAACATTTTTAATTTTCCGGGATAACACCCCGCGAATTGCCTGCCAGTAGTCGGGGACTTTGCCGATATCCACCCATTCAAAATCCATGTTTAAAGCGTAGAAAGGGGCAGCTTTAGCGACTAATTCGGGGAATAACTCGCCCCCGATGTCGTATTTACTATTAGGGGGAATAAAATCAATGATTTCTGGTTCAAAAATATAGATACCCGTGTTAATGCAGGTACTTAAAGCTTCATCGATGGCCGGTTTTTCTTGGAAACTGAGAATCCTTCCCTCCTCGTCGCTAACTACCACCCCATAACTGGATACTTCCTCTCTGGGGACGGTTTTGGTGACAATAGTGGCGATCGCTCCCTTTTCTCGATGCCATTTAACGGCTGCGGTTAAATCGAGATCGATCAGAGCATCACCACAGAGAACCACAAAAGTATCGTCAAAAAAGGGATTAAAATCTTGAATTCGTCGTAAACCGCCCGCCGATCCCAAGGCATCACCGATTAACTCGCCCTCTTCGATTCTACCCTCAAAAGAATAGCCGATATGCACCCCAAAACGCTGACCATCGCGGAAATAACTCTCAATTTCTTCGGCTAAATGACTGACATTGACCATGATCTGATCAAAGCCATGCTGTCGCAACAGTTCCAACAAAAACTCCATCACCGGCTTTTGTAAAATTGGGATCAGGGGTTTGGGAATCGTATGGGTAATCGGACGGACACGAGTTCCTTTGCCTGCTGCCAAAATCATGGCTTTCATTGATGTTTATTTCCTTTTGCGATCGAGGTCTGAAGTTAAATCATGCCTAGTGTATCATTATCGGCCTGGAATCAGTGGTTATTGATCGCCTTGACCATTAGATCAACCTAGACTTCCGGCCTAATTTTTCCAACAGTCGGCTCTCTTAGGTTTGGTGGGTAAAATGTATTCTAAGATACAGTCCTGCTGGCGAGCGTGTGGAAGGAACCCGACCGACACAGAGGACACAAAGATCGATCACTACTATATAAGTTAAACTGATCACACAAAGAATAAGAGAGCCAAATGGTGAGCAAAAATTTGACTACTTGAGATATTGACACTCCCGTCGCGCTCATGCGAGGGATTCTTGGTTCACTGACTCAAGTTGTCTTGACAGGTATTGCTACCAACCAAGATAGAGCTTAAATCTCCCCAAGCGTTTAGGTCTGACGACCAGCTTCCGATATGCCCTATCGTAGCTTTTTTGAGTATATTTAATGCCGCCATCTTGTCCCTATCTTCTATATACCCACACAAACAAACATGAGTTCTGACTGATAGAGACTTTTTGACTAACCGACCACAATTAAGGCATTCTTGACTTGTATAGGCTGGATTAACTGCAATAGTTAATCGGCCGTATTTAATACCAAAATACTCTATCCATTTTCTTAATTGCGACCAACCCGCATCATTAATACTCTTAGCTAGTTTTCGATTACGCACAAGGTTCTTGACTTTTAAATCTTCGTAAGCTATCAAGTCGTTTGACTGAATTAAACGGAGTGCCAATTTTTTAGCAAACTCTTCTCGTTGCCTACTTACTTTTAAATGTCCCTTGGCGTATTTTTGACTAGCTTTTTTGTAGTTATTAGACTGCTTTTGTCCTCTCTTAAACTTTTTAGACTTTCTTCTATTCAGTTTATTAAGACGCTTCTCTGCTTTTCGATAATACTTAGGAGGCTCTACTGTATTCCCGTTACTGTCAGCATAAAGATATTTTAGTCCCATGTCTAATCCTACGCAATGACCCGTCGATTCTAATTGTGGGGTTATATCTCTAGCATCGAGTTTTAGCATTAACTGGCAATAATATCCATCAGCCCTTTTAACTATTCTTATCCGTTGAATTTGCCATTCTTGAAAATAAAACAAGTCTCGACTACCAATTAGTTTTAACTCCCCAATGTTTTTTCCATCAGTGAAAGTTATTCTTTTTAAACTCAACAGAATGAGTACGTTTAGAGTATTTAGGATATCCTTTTTTACCAGCGATTTGGTTCTTGCAATTGTTATAGAACCTAAGAATAGCAGTCCAAGTCCTACGCCACGCCTATTGACAAGCTGTAGAGTTAAGGTCTTGAACAAAAGGATATTCACTTCTTAATTGAGTGACATATTTATATACATCCTTTTGTCCTACACCTTTATTGTCTTCCCAATATCTAAGACATTTATTCCGAACAAACTGTACTGTCCGAATAGCCTCATCAATGGCTTGATATTGAGATGGTTTTCCTCTAAGCTTGTACTCCAAAACAAACATTTTGCGTTATCGACCCAATGATCGCAAACTATTCTAGCATACTAAAATTAAATTGGCAACTATAGATTAGAGTTATTTTTAGTCGTGCTCGTGTCACTGAGCCTTTACATTGAGCCTTTACATTGAGCCTGTCGAAATGTGTCGAAGTGCTGTTCTATGCTGGCGGAACCTTTCATCTCCGAGGTGAAACCGAGAGATGAAAAGCCGACATTATAGGTAAAAAGCGATTTCTTTTTCCTTGAGAGGAGCAAAATCGGCGGCTAACAACAGCTGATTTAATTCCTCTTGGGGGATATGTTTGGCCCCGATGCGGACAATTCGCGATCTCATCGTGTTAGAAACCCCGCTTCTTTGTCGTCCTGCTTCCAAACCCATTATCCGGTGATAAAGTTCCAATTTTGCTGGGGGAATGGGGGAACCATCAAAATCAATGCCATTAGCGATCGCCACATCAATGGCATCAGCGCCCGTAATCGTGGTTAAATTATTTTCAGTGGACATAAAGACAAGATAAAAGATCGTTGCTATTTTATCAGGCGATCGATATCCGCCGCTATGATCAGGAAAGTAATCTTCATTTCTGTGTGACTATGGCTCAATTGCCGACCTATCAACCAAAACAGTTATCCTTGGGCCCCCTAGAAGCGGAAATTCTCAATATTGTCTGGGAATTGGAACCCGTTAGCGTTAAGGATGTCCACGATCGCATTTTAGCGGATCCAGAACGAGATCTGGCCTATACTTCTGTGACTACGGTACTGCGTCGTTTAACTAATAAAGGCTGGTTAAGTTGTTATAAACAGGGTCGGATTTTCTACTGGAAACCGATGGTTTCTAAGGAACAAGCACAGGCAATTAAAGCCTACGAACAATTACATCGTTTTTTGGCTATTGGTAATGCGGATGTGGTGGCTTCTTTTGCCGATAGTCTCGATACTGCTAGTGTGGAACAATTAAAAGCGATCGCCTCTCGTTTAGATACCCTTCGTCAACAACGGGGAGAAGGCTAATGCACAGTTTAATGTTATTACTAGCATTAACTATCGCGGTTAGTTTACGTTGGTTTCTGCCCAGCTATCAGCGTCGTTGGCAGACAACGCTATTTTTCTTCTTTTTTCCTCCTTTGCTGCTGTTAATGACAGTTATATCGGTGGTTTGTATGGGCTATCGTGGGCAAATGTTGGGCTATCACTCCAGTTTAATTAGTTACTTTAGTGCCATAGTTTGGCTAGTTTTTGCTCTATTTTGTCTGATAAAACTCTCCTATCAAACTTGGCAAACCCATCGGGATTTTAGCAGTTATCCCCTCAAAAAAATCACCGCTCAGAAGGCGAGAGTTTTAGCGATAGATTTTCCCTACAGTGCCAGAGTTGGCTTCTGGAAGTCGCAATTAATTGTGACGCAAGGATTATTAAATCTCTTAGATCAAGAACATTTACAAGCAGTTTTAGCCCACGAACAAGCTCACCAAGAATATCATGACACTTTCTGGTTTTTCTGGTTAGGTTGGCTGCGATCGATGTCTTCTTGGCTGCCCAATAGCGAAAATTTATGGTTAGAATTAGTCTTCTTGCGGGAATTGCGCGCCGATAAGTACGCTTCCGGACAAGTGGATTATTTACTATTAGCTGAATCGCTGCTTTTAGTGGCAGAAAAAGTTAATCAAGTAGCGGAAATAAATTTCTCCGATAGTTGCTGTGTCGCTCTCAATGATAATTCTTTAAATAATCGTTTATTAGAGAGAATCGAAGCTTTAGTTGAGTCAGAAAAACCCGAACTTCCCAGATTTAACTATCAAGTCTGGCTATTGCTTTCCCTCTCCCTCGCTCCTTTCTTACTCTTGCCTTTACACTCCTAAAAATGACCCTAGAAGTTGGACAAAAAGCCCCCGAATTTGCCACCCCAAACCAAAGAGGCGAAATTAGTAAATTAGCAGATTTTGCCGGTCAGTGGTTGGTCTTATATTTTTATCCCAAAGATAACACTCCGGGCTGCAGCACAGAAGCGATCGATTTCACCGCTTTGTCGCCGCAATTTCAGCAATTAAATGCGGTAATTCTGGGAGTTAGTCCCGATTCAGAAAAGTCCCACTGTCGTTTTATTGAAAAACACAATTTAACTATTCAATTATTGAGCGATACCGAGCATCAACTGGCGGAAACTTATCAAGTCTGGGGATTAAAAAAATTTATGGGCAAGGAATATATGGGGATTAGACGCTCCACTTTCCTGATCGACCCTTGGGGAAATATTGCCTATATTTGGTCAAATGTCAAGGTAAAAGCCCATGCAGAAGCGGTTTTGAAAAAACTTGAGGAATTGCAGTAGCAAGCCCTCAGTACCCAATATTTACGGGTATGCAATTACGCCCTTTCGTGTTAGACTAGAAAAGTTGTCAAAAATCGCACATCTAGGCGATCGGGTGTTTCTAGGAATCTAGAAATCCAGCCCTAGATGGAGGATAAACCCGAAAAGGAGAAAAATATGCCCGTTGTCTCTCTTGCAGAATTGCTAGAGTCTGGGGTTCACTTTGGCCATCAAACGCGCCGTTGGAACCCGAAAATGTCTCAGTACATCTACACTGCCCGGAATGGGGTTCATATCATTGATTTGGTGCAAACTGCCCAATTAATCGAAGAAGCTTACGAATTTGTCCGAGGAGAAGCCGATAGCGGTAAACGCTTTTTATTCATCGGTACGAAACGGCAAGCGGCAGCAATCATTAAACAGGAAGCTTTACGCAGCGGTAGCCACTTCGTTAACCAACGCTGGTTAGGGGGAATGTTAACCAACTGGGAAACCATTCGCGGCCGGGTAGAAAGACTCAAAGAATTAGAAGAATTAGAAAATAGCGGCGCCCTCGATAAACGACCGAAAAAAGAAGCATCGGTACTGCGTCGGGAATTGGGCAAACTGGAAAAATACCTCGGTGGCATTAAAACCATGCGCCGGCTGCCGGATTTAGTCGTCGTAGTCGATCAGCGTCGGGAATACAACGCTATCCAAGAATGCCAAAAATTGGGCATTCCCATCATCTCCCTCTTGGATACTAACTGCGATCCTGACCTGGTAGATGTGCCGATTCCCGCCAACGATGACGCAATTCGCTCAGTTAAACTGATTTTAGGCAAAATTAGCGATGCGATCATCGAAGGTCGTCGCGGTGGTCAAGCAGCGGTGGAAGAATACGAGGAAGACTACGATAATGAAACCGAGTACGAGGAAGAAGGTGATTATTCCCAATACGCCGCCGAATTTGCCAGTGGAGACGACGATAACTAGGGAAAATTAGCTATTGATCGCGGCTAGGTTCGGGGGGAAACTTTCCGAACCTATCGATCAGTAAAACCTGCCCCTCTCGTGGCATGATCAATTATAAGCAGTAGGTTAGGAATTTTATGGCGGAAATTACAGCACAACAGGTTAAAGAACTTAGGGAAAAGACCGGCGCCGGCATGATGGATTGCAAGAGGGCGCTGACGGAAAACGCGGGGGATATAACCAAAGCGATCGAATGGTTGCGTCAAAAAGGGATTACTTCCGCCGAGAAAAAAGCTAGTCGGGTAGCGGCAGAAGGGATGATCGGCAGTTACATCCACACCGGCAGCCGCATCGGTGTTTTAGTGGAAGTGAACTGTGAAACCGATTTTGTGGCCCGTCGCGAGGAGTTCAAAAAATTGGTTAATGACGTGGCGATGCAGATTGCCGCTTGTCCTAACGTCGAATATGTAAAAGTGGCCGATATTCCCGCCGAAATCTCCGCCAAAGAAAAAGAAATTGAGATGGGACGGGACGATTTAGCCAATAAACCCGATAATATCAAAGAAAAAATCGTGGCCGGCCGCATTGAAAAACGTTTGAAAGAACTTTCTCTGCTCGATCAACCCTTTATCCGCGATCAGAACATCAGTATTGACGAATTGCTCAAACAAGCGATCGCTGCTTTAGGAGAAAATATTCAGGTGCGTCGTTTCCAACGCTTTGTACTAGGTGAGGGGATCGAGAAAGAAGAAACGGATTTCGCCGCCGAAGTAGCCGCCCAAATGGGACAAAAAGCCCCGGAACCCGTAGCAGCAGCCCCGCAAGTGGAGGAAAAAGCCCCGGAACCGGCAGCGCAGGATAATCCGCCCGCTAAAGGCAAAAAGAAAAAGTAAGTTAAATGAAGATCAATCTGGCGGGGTGCGAGTTTCGTACCCTTTTTGTCTTCAGGGAAGTGGGGGGACTTGATCAGTTATCAGTAATCAGTCAAAAGAAAAAAGAAATTGGCAACCCAGCAATTCTCATTTTGAAACGATTTTGCCTTGTTTCAGCGACCTAGAGATTCGTTAAAGAATTATTAACCCCTCTAGGTGCAAGGGTTTTAATGTCATGAAACCTTAAAATGAGAATTGCTGGTGCGGTAGGAGTAATGCCTAAGGCGGATCGTCTCTCTCACTACGTCTAGGAGTTTTCGGGGTGGGGGAGGGTTCATAACAGAGTACGCTAATCGGCATAACACGCTTATTGTAATATTATACGGAAAACTTCTTGCGATCACTCCACTTGAGAGTAATATACGGAAAGATTCTTGAAAAAGTGTGTATTTAGCGTAGTATAAGGAAAGTTTCCGTATATCATATAGTTAGGGCTTTCAGCAGCGCTATGATTAGATGCTTAGCTATTTGAACCTCAAGGGTACAATTACCTTGACACACAATTCAATCTAATAGAGACACTAGAGAGTATTAAGAGTGCGAGCATGCTCAAAAAAATATTGCACATCAAAAATTTAGGACTATTCAATAATGCAGCTTGTACTTCAACTCCGTTTGCCAGAGCCACTTTAATTTACGCAGAAAACGGTCGTGGTAAATCAACACTAGCAAGTATCTTACGTTCCTGTTCGACAGGTGATATAGCATCAGTTAGTCTTCGCCAATCACTCGATAGCAACAACGCACCAGAAGTAAATCTACTTTTTGAGAAAGAGAGTTCTCGAACACAAGCTAAATTTGATGGAAGCGTTTGGTCTTGCTCCTACTCTGACCTTTTAGTTTTTGATACTGAATTCGTTGACAAAAATGTATATTCTGGAACTGTTGTTAACACAACCCATAGGCAAGGATTATTAGAGTTTGCATTAGGAGAAGATGCTGTTCAATTAAAGAAAGAAGTAGACAGTGAAGCACAAAAAGCTTCTGAAAAATCGAGGGAAGTAGTTGCTATTGAAAAACAGCTAGCAAATTACACAGATGGAATGTCACTTGAAGAATTTGCAAACTTTCAGCCAGATCCAGATGTGGATCAGAAAATAACTTCTCTACAAATACGACTTGATGCTGCCAAAAGTAATGCAGTCCTTCAAAGAAAAGCATGCCCAGAATTAATTCCTGAGCCATCACTTAACCTAGAAGTATTTTTTGGGATTCTTTCTACAACGTTAGAAGATGTTGAAAAAGATGCTGAAGAAACTGTTCGGTCACATATCAGCAAGTATTACAATGGAGGTCTCGAAAATTGGTTGAGTCAGGGGCAAGCATTTAATCATGAGAATGGTTGCCCATACTGCGGACAGGCTCTTGAATCAGATAATCTAATTAAAGCTTATAAAACTCATTTCAATCAAGCATACAAAGATCTGAAGTCTAAGGTTTCCAGCCTAGCGCAAAGCATTGAAAAGAGGCTTTCTGATGAAATTATTGATAAACTCATTTCTACAGTAGAAAAGAATCAGTCTTTAGCTGATGAGTGGGCTGAACATGTAGAATTCCAGAGATTTGAATTAGAAAAAACTGTATTGTCAGACAACTTCAAGCAAATTCGCATCTTATTTGACAAATTGGCTCAAGCCAAGCAACAAAACCCTCTAGATACAGTAGGATGTGATACTGAAAAAGCCCAATCGAAACTTCTTTGGGAAAAAGTACTTTTAGCAGTAAGAAATTGTAACGATTCAATTCAAGCTTTCATAGATAGGGTAATTGAATTCAAGCGTAAAATGGCTGGTGAAAATATTCAAGAAATTCAAAAAGAAATTGAAAGCTTGAAACTGATTAAAGTTCGTCAAGAATCAGCTGTCTGTGACTTAATTCAACAATGGAATGATGCCAGAGATACGAAGAAGTTACATGAACGTCAGAAGGTCAGTGCTCGCAGAGATCTAGATGATCTCATGACTCGAACACTTCAGCAATATCAGAGCGAGATCAATACTTTAACAAAGAAGTTTGGCGCACTATTTGAAATCGATCAGCTAAGTCATGACTATCGGGGTACAGGACTTCCTCGCTCAAATTATGGTTTAAAAGTGAAAGGTCGGGATGTGAAGCTTTCAGCGGATGCTGCTCCATCGTTTTCAACTGCTTTAAGTGAGGGCGATAAGCGGACGTTAGCTTTTGCTTTTTTTATTGCCCGCATTGAAGCTGATGCAAATCTCAGCAGTAAAATTATTGTGGTTGACGACCCTGTGTGTAGCCTAGATCAGAGTCGACGTTCCCAAACGAAAAGGATTTTACGCGAGATCGGCAGGAAATCGGCACAGCTAATTGTGCTTGGGCACGATGCACATTTCTTGCGAGATCTTCGTGATGATTTGCAGGAAAGCCGAGTTAACATTCCCACGCAATTATTCAAAATTAGTCGAGTTGCTAATGACTACTCCGATTTTTCCACCTTTGATATTGATAAAGAATGTGCTTCTGGCTACTACAGGAATCATAAGATACTGCAAGATTTCGTAAATGGTGAAACTTTTGATGATCTATATGTAGTAGCACGTTCTATTCGTCCACTACTAGAAGGATATTTGCATCGACGATTTCCAGGACATGTCCAACGGAACAAACTTTTTGGACAAATTATTGGGGATGCAAGAGCGGCACAACCTCCTAATCCACTTGTTTATTTACAACCGCTAGCAACTGAACTTTATGAAATTAACGATTATGCAGGACAGTTTCATCATGATACAAATGCTGCTGCTGATACAGTTTCTATAAATGAAGCAGAATTACGTAGCTACGCTGAACGTGCCCTAACTATTATTTATAAGGGAGAACCCCTATCCTGATGAATAAACCCTAACAACGCCCATGCACACCGACCGTCAAAAGCTTATCTGTTGAGCGTTCGAGATTGTCTGCGGCGGGTGATGGGCAACGTTATGCATAATTCTCTAATGCTATGATAAAAAAGTTTTTGGAGTTCGCAAAAAATCATCCTGCAATTGTTCCGGCGTTGTCAGACAGAAAGATGAATCAAGCAGAAACGCAGGGAATAGGAACATCCTTAAACTTGAGGTAATGAATAAGAAGCCGAATTG